>CAZNWH010000211.1:0-1530 GCA_964576765.1 uncultured Hellea sp. | reverse complement strand
TGTATCATTCCCTGTACCGCCGAATAAAATATCATACCCGGTGCCGCCCTCAATAAGGTCGTCTCCCGCACCTCCATCAAGATTGTTGTTGCCTTCTGCAGCGCGTAGAGTGTCATCTCCTGCATCGCCAAGAAGAGTGTCGTTGCCAGTGCCTGCATGCAAACCATCATTACCAGCACCGCCATTGATACTGTCATCTCCTCCTTCTCCAACAATAAAATCTTCTTGTAATGTACCGAAAAGTGTTTCGCCGGTATCAGTCCCAATGACAGTTATACCATGCTGGAAAGCGGAAAAGTCTCGCCCGATATTTATAGATGCATCAGTTGTATCAAGATTATGATTTTCGAACGCGTCCGATTGCCCATTATCATCGAATAAATGGTTTCTGGTGCCAAAATTATTGTTATCAAAATGATTGCGAGACCCAACGCTAGAAAAGTCATTTACGAGCGTACCTCCAATGTCTAAAGATGGATCTATGTTTGAAAGTTCATTGCTATCTATAAAAGAAGCAATATTATCAACATCTATCCTTACATTCTGGAATATATCTATGGCTTCTTGTTGTAATGTTCCTAAATTAACGCTTGCATGAAAATTCTCAAAAAATTCCCCAAGCTCAAATAAATCTGTGCCTTCTTCTGGAAAGGTTTTTCGAATGACAGAGTGAAATCCTCCTTCATATTGAACAAGGTTCAAACCATTTAAAGTCGCAATATGATATTGGGCTTGTATAGTTCCTTGAAACTCTACCAAATCAAAAGTATCGCCAGTAAAGATCGTAGATGGGAAAAACGAATTACCATTATTAGCGCCAGCATGAACCAGCGCAACGTCTGGTCCAAATCGGACGAAATTTTCTAACTCCGCATTAAAAAAAATCATTAGGATTGGATGAATTCTGAGCTGCATCTATTAAACCATTATACGCGCCAATTTGTGCTTCATTGTTAATATCCGAGCCAAAATACCCAGTGGTCGCAAGACTGGTAAATAAATCAGATACAGAAGATGAGGGATTGGTTTCACTTAAATAAAGCTTTACGCCATCTAAAATTCTTGTTGTGACAAAACTGGAAACTGCTTGAGTAGCAAGAACATTTTCAACGGATGCATCACTATCAGCATAAATTCCGTTTATAATATCTGCAATTTGTGCTGCACGATTGTCTTACCCCCCTATAATCGGTCCACGATTTTCGTATAATTCCATTATTTGGAGGATTGGTTATAGCTCGCAAAGGTTATTCAGATGAAGATATATTGAATTTGCTGCGTCAGATTGAGTTGAGTTTGGCATCGGGAAGTGATGTGACGACAGCGTGTCGTTCTGCCGGCGTTAGCAATGGCGCTTACTATGGTTGGCGTAAGAAGTTCGGTGGGATGAATAAGTCCCAGCTTTCTGAACTCAAAGGACTTGAGAAAGAAAACACCCGACTGAAACGGATCGTCGCCGAGCTGGAGCTGGACAAGCTCATCCTGAAAGAAACACTTGATGTTTTAAAGCCCAAGGTCTGATGATTGCTG
>CAZNWH010000210.1:0-1571 GCA_964576765.1 uncultured Hellea sp. | reverse complement strand
CTATCATCGGGTGTGTGCACCACTGGAATAAACTTTACCCCGGTGCGCTTGATAATAAAGTTTCTAGTCTTCCCGAAGCGGACGTTAATTTCCTCAAAGGGAATCCCTTTTTTGCGCAAATAAGACCGCGCTTTGCCTGTAAAGAGGGAAAAATCCAGACCATATAACGTATAAATATCAACCATGTTAAACCAGCCTCGAATTTTGGTGTGGAATCACCCTTGAGGCGACAGCGCTCCATGCATCTTTTATTGGAAGATGAGGACTTGGATCAAAGGGTGAAAAACTTAGAGATTGAAATCATAATATTTGAATAATTGATCAATAATATAAAAACAAGGGGTTTACATTTATTTTTTGATTAATTATTCAAATATTAAATATACTGCAGATTCACGGTGCGTTTGGAACTATGAAATGAAACCCCCATTTATACCCTATAACACGCAAATTCCGCTTTTAGGCGGGGAGATAGAGCCAGCATGCGGCGTAATGATATACGCGGCAGTTACAATCTTAACATTAGACGCAAGCGGAGAACGATATGTCAACTAGTAAAGTCCAGAGTAACGTTTTTGTTGAAATTTGGAAATCGTTTCGAGCTACTCCAGGCTGGGTTCAAGTTTGGATGGTATTGCTGCTAATGCCTATTAACATGGCCAGTATTTTTTTTCTGAACGAGCCTATGGGTCTATTGATAGCTTTCCTTGCGAATATTGGCATGTTGATGAATATCCCTGTCATGTTTTGCGACAGAGGGATGTCCAAGCTCATGTCTATACCACATTTGCTTCCGTGGACTGTTCTAGTGCTATTGATTATATTTCGTAGACCAGAAGCAACAGGCCTTTATGACACTTTTTTATGGGCTTTATTGATTATAAACCTTATATCACTTGCTTTTGACTATGTGGATGCCCTCAAATGGATAAAAGGTGACCGAGCAATCGCATCATGATACGAATAGGCGTAGTGATACAAATAAGCGTAGTTAAGAGAGAATTTTAGGATCTGGCCTCAATTTTTGTAATCGCATTAATCAAGTTCCAAGAAGATTGGATAAAAGTCAGTTAGGCGAACGACACAAAGCTCCCCTTCCTTGCATCGGGCTTGTTTAATCGAATTCTCGAAGAAGAAGGTTCTAAACAGACCGCGCAGGCCAACGCCGAACGGCGTACAGTCTTCTACATAACTATATTTGTCTGCGGTTCATGAGGGTGTGGACATATACCAGATCACTCAGAACTGCCGAATGTCAGTTGATATGATTGAAAAGTATTACTCCGCTCACATTAAAAACATGATCAATGTGGCGAAAGTAAACGTTAACAGACATAAACCGTTTGTAGTTTATTCTCCAAGAAACTCAAAAAGACACAATAGATGAAATCAGGTGTAGCCATCTGAATTAGAAAGCAGCCTACTTCAGCCCCCCTAAAAAAAGGGGATTACCAAAATGCCGTTCCTTACGGAGTGTTGGTTCCATTCCCAAAACTCATACCATAAGGTAACTTTAAGACATTGCCCTATTTCGAGTCTTCCGATGGCTTTAGCACAAACCTGAAAACCCT
>CAZNWH010000209.1:0-1589 GCA_964576765.1 uncultured Hellea sp. | reverse complement strand
TCATTACAAAACTTGGTCTTGCGATGACAAGAATTGATAATCCGTTTAAGAACAGGTCAATCTAAACCCTTCGCTATAACTTAGAGGTTGATTTTAAAGTCTGTTTATGAGGACCTATCTAGCAAACGCAGGAGATGTGATATGATCGCTGATGTAAGCGCCTTTCTTGAAAGCATAGACAATATGACCGCAGGGCAGATGCAGAAACACTTGAAAAATATGGCTAGGCTTATATCTAAGGAAACGGGATTATCATGGACGAAACAGCAATTGGATTTCAGGCTCTTGCAGACGGGTTAGAGGCGCGTGATGGCAGTTATCTTGGGTATATTCCCGAGCCGTGGCGACAGGGACGAACCGCTTATGGCGGGTTAACCGCAGGGCTCTGCCTTACGGCGGCGCAGAAACAGTTTCCGGATTTACCGCCCTTTCGCAGCGCGAGTATAAATTTCATCGGCCCTGTCAGCGGCCCTCCTCATTTTACGTCGCGCCTCTTGCGCCAAGGACGTAATGTCACCTCGGTTGAAACCCTAGCGAAAGTGGGTGATGATGTTGTGGCCAACACCACTTTTATCTTTGGCGGGCTTCGCGAGTCCGCCATAAGTGTGGCTTATCCAGCCCCCGACGCGCCTTTGCCGGATGCGTGTGAACTCTTCACGCCCCCAGAGGCGCGCGGGTTTGCGCCTGAATTCTTTAACCGCTTTGAAACGCGGGTCATTCAAGGCGCGCGACCGATGAGCGGGGCGTCAGAGGGCTATATTCGTACATGGTCACGCCATACCGACCCCGCCTCGCGTGAGGGCGCGGCAAGCCTATTGACGATTGGTGACGCGCTGCCACCTGCGGCCAGCCCGTTAATGGCAAAAATAGCCCCCGTGAGCTCCGTGAACTGGCTATTTACCGTCCTCACAGATGAGCCCCAAACACAAGATGGTTGGTGGCATCTTGAGACTAAGCTGACAGCTGCAACTGGCGGCTATTCCAGCCAAGTCATGCGAATATGGAATATGGAGGGCGAGTTAATCGCCGAAGGCCTGCAATGCGTGACAATTTTCGTCTGAAATCAATAACTAATCGCCGAGGCGTCCCAGGCCCCCGTTGATCTGTAGCGTTTATATAGACGCCAGCCATAATGGGCTGTACGTGGTCCGGCTTTTAATTTTTTCAGGGCTATCAAAATCGCGCGTTCTTCCGGCACGGCAAGCTGATAAAACCCATTTTCTTCGCCAAGAGATTTAACAATGCAAAAATCAAGGTCCGAGGCTGGCGGATAATCCCGCTCGGGTAAGGCTTGAATATGATCAATGAGTTTTCGAACAACCGCGAAAGGGCTAGTGACTTCAGGGACAAAAACCATCTCTGCCTGCATAATCGATCCTCAACGCCCCGAATTGACAAGATGAAATATCAAGGGGCTGATATAGAAGCCGAATCAAAGTGAACAGAAACTGAACGGGCTTCTAAAAGCTTAGAAGATATTAAAACCTAGATGACATTCTCACGGCGCATGTGTGACACTTGATCAATATCATATCCGCAATCACGTAAAATAAGCTCGGAATGCTCTCCTAACAGCGGCGCCGGGCCTA
>CAZNWH010000208.1:0-1790 GCA_964576765.1 uncultured Hellea sp. | reverse complement strand
AAAATGTCTAAATCTCTTGGTAACACCATGAGTCCCGAAGACATCAATAAGCAATATGGCGCGGAGATTATGCGTATCTGGACAGCCAGTTCAGACTGGGCGAACGACCTTAAAATCGGACGTGAGATCATCCAGACCAATGTCGATGCCTATCGTAAGCTGCGTAATACGCTCCGCTATATGATTGGAGCGCTTGACGGATTTGAAGAAGGTGACGCCATTGATTACGCCGATATGCCCGCGCTTGAAAAATGGGTGCTGCACCGCCTATCAGAAATTACCGCAGAACATGAAAAATCCGTACGCAATCACGATCACAAGAAGATTTTTAGCACGCTGTTTAATTTCTGTACGGTGGACCTCTCCGCCTTTTATTTCGATATTCGCAAAGACGCGCTTTATTGCGACCCATTAAATTCAACGCGTCGCCGCGCGTGTAGAACCGTCATCAATGAGGTCTTCCAGCGCCTGACAACATGGCTCGCCCCGATCATGTGCTTTACCATGGAAGAAGTTTGGCAAGCTCGTTATCCGAGCGAAGATAAATCCGTACATATGGAGCTTTACCGCGCCGCGCCATCAGACTGGCAAAATACTGGTTTGGCCGCCAAAATCGAAACCGTTCGTAAATTTAGAACATCCGCCTCAGAGGCCATTGAGCCCCTGCGCAAAGATAAAGTCATTAAGTCCAGCCTTGAGGCGCGGGTAACGGCGCCTGCCGATGACGCGCTCACGGCGGCTTTAACAGCCTTGGGCATTACGCGTCAGGACGTCTATACCGACGCGTCTGATCCGAATGATACGTTGGCGGATTACCTCATCGTTAGTGATGTGGAGCTGAGCAGCAAAGCTGACGCCATTGCGATTAGCGATTTGAAAGCCGAAGCGGGATATTCAAAATGCGAACGCTCTTGGAAGTATTTCAAGGGCGAGGGCGATATTACGCCGCGCGACGCTGCGGCGGTTGCGGCCCTAGGTTAAGCCACCCGCTCTTTAAGCTGAGGCATCAGGGCTTCATTGGACACAATGATATCCCCTGTCTCTAGGACGTCACCGCCCGATAGGCTCTCGACGATAAGGCCCGCTTCCTGCGCGATTAACACGCCTGCCGCAATATCCCAAACGGCGAGCCCGCGTTCCCAGAACCCATCATAACGGCCCGCTGCTGTCCAGGCCAGATCAAGCGCGGCAGAGCCCAGACGGCGCACACCGGAGCTATGCCCCATCACCTGATGCAATTCTTTGAGGAATTTTGCGTGACCGGGGCGGCCCAAAAAGGGAATACCCGTGGCAAATAGACTATCTTGGAAAATATCACGTTTGGCAGGCCGTAAGCGCCGATCACTGCCCCCACGCGTGCCGTCATTCAAAAACGCGCCTTTGCCTTTTTCGGCAAAAAACATTTCATCGGTGATCGGGTTAAAGACAACACCCGCAACCAGCTCTTTGGGGTTGCCATCAATTTCACGCTCAAGCGCAATAGAGATCGCAAAATGCGGAATACCGTGAAGGAAATTTGTCGTCCCGTCCAGCGGATCTATAATGAAACGGTGGGTCTTATCCGTACCGATAATTTCACCGCCTTCTTCGGCCAAAAAGCTATAGCCGGGGCGGTCACGTTCAAGGTTTTCAATAATAACCTCTTCGGCCTTTTTATCCGCGCGGGAGACAAAATCAGCAGGACCCTTTCGCGCGACTTGCAGATGTTCAACCTCGCCAAAATCACGTAGCAAAGAGCGAGAGCCCTTACGCGCTGCATGTTGCATGACCCGCATAAGGGGCGAGAGGTG
>CAZNWH010000207.1:0-1838 GCA_964576765.1 uncultured Hellea sp. | reverse complement strand
GACCTCAGGATTATGAGTCCTGCGCTCTAACCAGCTGAGCTACCCCACCACGAGGTGTTCTATGAACAGGCGCGGGGAATAGTCGAAAACCCCTTCCCTGACAAGTCTAAAACCTAACTTAAAAACATCAAGGCCGGCTCTTGCAGCAAGGCTTTCATATCCTGCATCATTTTGGCCGCGTCATAACCATCAATCACGCGGTGATCACAGGAAATGCTGTAATTCATCACAAGGCGTTCGCGAATTTCGCCGCCTTCCAAGACAAGTTTAGGGCGAATTTTATTGGGACCGAAAATAGCGACTTCAGGCCGGTTAATGACCGGGGTTGTAACCACCCCGCCCAGCGGACCCAAAGATGTCAGGGTTGTGGTTGCTCCCGATAAGTCTTCCTTGTCAAGTTTATGTGTTCTCGCGCCTTCGGCCAGCCGCGTTATTTCACGCGCCAAATCCCAGATTGAGCGCGTCTGGGCGCGGCGTAAAACGGGCACGATTAATCCATTATCGGTTTGAGTCGCAATACCCAGATTTAATTGCGAAAATTGGCTTATATAGCCTGTTTTACCTTGAAAACTCTCATCCACAAAACGGGCATTAAATTGCGGCCAGTCTTGAAGCGTGACCGCCAAGGCGCGAATGATAAAGGGTAAAACTGTGAGTTTAGGCTTATCCTCGGATTTTTTATTATTGGCACGGAGGCGCATGGCTTCGAGATTCGTGACATCTATTTCCTCGACGTAAGTAAAATGCGGGATATGCCGTTTGGACTCTTGCATGCGCTGCGCAATCACGCGGCGCAGGCCAATGACTTTTGTCCGTGTTTCTCCCTCAAGCGGCGCAAAGCTTTTCTCTAATAGATCTAGATCGGTTTGCGTGACTTGTCCGTCTTTGCCTGTCGCCGAAACAGCCGAGAGCATCACCCCCATCTCTTTGGCACGTTTGCGGACCGCAGGACTGGCCAGAGCTTTATCTGATGTTGGTTTTTGTGGTTTTTTAACTGCTGTTTTTTGAGGGGAGGCTTTAGCTGTCTTGCTTTTTTGAGATGACGGCTTGGAAGCAGGCTCGTTTTGCGTCACTGAGGCCTGCTCTGTTTCGGTCTTAAAGACAACTAAATCCGCACCCACCGCCAGCATATCGCCCTCGTCACAAGCCAAAGTCGTGATCACACCGTCAACGGGCGCGGTCAGCTCAATCGTGGCCTTATCGGTCATGGCATCTGCGATAGGGTCATCCTCGGAAACCTGATCCCCAAGCGCCACATGCCAAGCCGTAATTTCAGCTTCGACAACGCCCTCGCCAATATCGGGTAGCTTGAAACGATATTCTCCCATTTACTCAGATCCCATCACTTTACGAATCCCATTCATGACACGCTTGGGCCCGGGGAAAAAGGCCCATTCCTGCGCATGAGGATAGGGCGTATCCCATCCCGTTACCCGCACAATCGGCGCTTCGAGCGAGAAAAAGCAATGCTCGGCCACTTGCGCAGAGAGCTCAGCGCCAAAGCCGGAGGTGCGCGTCGCCTCGTGCAAGACTAAGCAACGCCCCGTCTTGGTCACAGACGCCGAGATAGCGTCTATATCCAACGGTAAAAGAGAACGAATATCAAGAATATCGGCTTTTACACCCAACTCCGCTGCTGCATTTTCAGCCACCCAAACCATGGTGCCATAGGCTAATATGGTCAGTTCATCCCCTTCGCTGAATTGCCGCACCGATTCAAACGGGACCGTATAGTGACCTTCGGGAACTTGACCTAAATCATGTCCGGCCCAGCTGACCGCAGGCTTATGCGGATCGCCGTCAAAAGGGCCATTATAAAGCCGCTTGGGCTCCAAAAA
>CAZNWH010000206.1:0-1856 GCA_964576765.1 uncultured Hellea sp. | reverse complement strand
AGAAGCATAGAGTAAGACAAGGCAAACAATACCCAACATGGCTAAAATTCGCAGAAGCGCTGTAACAGGATTAAGCGTAATAATCGCTGCGTCTTCTGTGAAACGGACATCCTTTAGGGCTAAGCTGGCGGCAAGGCCAGTCTTGCCTGAATTTGCAACATTATAGATCGGGATATTTTCAAGAAAGGCTTTGGTGGCTGACACAGTAAATTTTTCAACGAGCTGCGTATTTTTGGCCTTAGAATTATCGAAAGCTATATTCGGGTCTTCCGGTTTACGCTCTTCGCGTTGACGCCGTAAAATGTCAGCAGCCACTTTTTTTAAATCTTCGAGTTCGGACTGCGTTGTCTCATCGGTTGTAAACCCGCCGTCAATCAGTTTTAGGTCGTCCAGATATAAACGCGGGCGATGATAGTTTATTCCACTCGCAAATTCTCCGCTAAATTGTCCTGCATAGCCATGTCCGTCTAGCGCTACATCACTTTTGATTTTCGCGCGATTACTGGCTTTGAAATCAATGGATATATTTTTTGGAAAGATACTCACGCCAAGAGAGACGTGACCCTCCTGAGTCATAAAATCATTAATCGCGGATTGAGCCTCTGCCTCGCTAACCGTGATTTCAATATCTTTGCTAAATACAACAATGGCTCCCATGAGGAGTATAATGAAAGTAATAAAAACTAACGCAATTTTCTTGAACATAGGTTCAGACTATAAGAAATACGCGTGTCGACCAAGACCACATTAGCCTTTCTTTCGCCATAGGCTTGGTCTAACCCCGCTTTTATGAGCCAACCGCCCCTATCTTATTCCACGCGCCCGACGATGCGGGTTAATCTGGACAATCTGCGCTATAATTATGAAGCGTTGAAGAAACGCGCGGGCAGCGCTAAAATCGGCGCGTCGGTCAAAGCTGATGCTTACGGGCTTGGCGCCGTCCAAGTCGGCCGCGCGCTTTACGGGGCGGGGTGTAGAATTTTCTTTGTTGCGACAGCAGGCGAGGGCAAAATCCTGCGCGAGGCCATTGGGCCCAATGGCGCGATCTATGTGCTTAACGGGCCGTCCCCGCGCGATAAAGGCGTGCTGTTAGGGGCCAAGCTTAAACCCGTGATTAACTCGATGGAACAGGCACGGTACTGGGCGAGCGTAGCCAGCAGTGTGAATGAGCCGCCTTATACCGCCATCCATATTGATACGGGCATGAACCGCCTCGGCTTTGACGAACAGGAATTCACTGAATTTGCGCGCGATAAAAAACTCTGGAGCGCGCTGCATCCCGAATGGGTGATGAGCCATCTGGCCTGCGCGCCTGACAAAGACCATCCGCTTAATGCCGCCCAATTAAAACGCTTTAAAAAGGCGGCGGCGCAATTACCGCTCACCCCGATGAGCCTCGCCAATACAGCTGGGATATATCTGGGGAAACCCTATCATTTCCAAATGGTGCGCCCCGGTATCGGGCTCTATGGCGGCTATGCCACGACTAATCCTGAAGGGGAAGATGCGCGTCCCGTCGTGACATTACTCGCCGCAATCCTGCAAATCCGCGAGATCAGCAAAGGCGAGAGCTTGGGTTATAATGCGAGCTACACCGCGCCGCGTGATATGCGGGTGGCCGTGGTCGGGGCAGGCTATGCCGATGGCGTACCTGTGCTAGCGTCCAATAAAGGCTATGCTACGCTCCATGACGCAAAGGTTCCCATTGTCGGACGGGTCAGTATGGATTTGACCATGCTCGATATCACCGATGTACATCTCCCGAAACAAGTCGGCGGCGTGGTGGCCTTTAGAGGTGATCAGCTCAGCGCGGAAGCCGAGACTATCGGCACCATCAATTACGAAATGCTCACACG
>CAZNWH010000205.1:0-1921 GCA_964576765.1 uncultured Hellea sp. | reverse complement strand
TAGGTATTTAAGCTAATCACAGAGGTGATCCTTAACGATTGCCCCAGCTTTACCCATATCCAACCGTCCAGCAAAATCTGTCTTCAAACGCCCCATAATTTTACCCATATCTTTGAGGCAAGTCGCGCCAGTCTCTTCAACTATGGCTGCAATGGCTGTCTTCATCTCAGTCTCAGATAATGCT
The DNA here is from genome assembly GCA_964576765.1 of uncultured Hellea sp. Taxonomy (GTDB): domain Bacteria; phylum Pseudomonadota; class Alphaproteobacteria; order Caulobacterales; family Maricaulaceae; genus Hellea. The sequence goes on along the minus strand of CAZNWH010000205.1, from coordinate 1,737 downwards.
TTTGGCATAAATTCACGGACAATTTCAATCTCGCCGCGCTCACGTTCAGCAAGTTCTGGACGGCCATTATCTTCATAGGTTTTCGCGCTTTCTTCGCGCTGTTTTACCATCTTCGCTAAAAGTGACAAAATTTCAGCTTCTTCAATTCCCTCACAGCGGTCTTCCGACCGGGCTGCAATATCCCTGTCCTTAATAGCTGCTGATACAAGGCGTAGAGTGGAAACGCGCAGAGCATCTTTTCTTCTCATGGCGTCTTTTGTCGATTCAGAAATAGAATCACGTAACTTCATTTGGGCTTCAGCCATATGTTTGTCCCTTCAAATTGGCTAGACCTTAATGAGTTTAGCCAGGCACAAAAAGCAGCCCCACACGCTGTTTTGTAGGATATTCACAGGATTATATAGGGTTTACGGGTCCATTTGCCAAGCATAGGAATATTAAACCTTGAATCCTGCCTCGCCCTGACTAAAACACCGGACAATAGCTGTACCTGCGCCTGAATAAGGACAAAACGGGGATTTATGAGCGTCGACACAAAAATGCAAGCCTTTAATCAAACTGCCACTGGCGCTCTTATCCTCGCAAATGGGGAGATATTTTACGGTCAAGGTTGTGGGGCAACCGGAGACGCGATCGGTGAAGTTTGCTTTAATACGGCCATGACGGGCTATCAGGAAATTCTGACTGACCCTTCCTATACCGACCAAATCATCTGCTTCACCTTCCCTCATATAGGCAATACAGGGACAACCATTGAAGATGAAGAAGCTTCAACCGATAAAGCCAAAAACGCCGCGCGCGGGGCAATCTTTAAAGCCCCTATTACACCTGCATCAAATTGGCGATCTGAAACGGAATTAGGGGATTGGCTCAAACAGCGAAGCATAATCGGCCTTTCAGGCGTAGACACGCGGGCTTTGACGGCTTTTATTCGTGACAATGGCATGCCTAATGGCGTGATAGCTCATGCTCCTGATGGTAATTTTGATATAGCTGCCCTGACACAGAAAGCCCGCGCTTGGAATGGTCTGGTCGGTGCAGATCTCGTTCCTTCCGTTGGGAGCGAGCAAAATTTTGAGTGGCGTGAAGCCCGTTGGGTCTGGCCGCAAGGTTATGAGAATAAAGAAGGTATTAAATCTGTTGTTGTCATCGATTATGGTGTGAAACGTAATATATTACGCAATCTGGTCACGGCCGGGATGAAGGTCAAAGTGGTGCCAGCGGTAACATCGGCCAAAGATATTTTAGCCCTGAAACCCGACGGTGTTGTCTTATCCAATGGTCCGGGTGACCCGGCCGCGACAGGTGAATATTCTATCCCTGTTATTCAAGAGCTTATAAAAGCCGATATCCCAATTTTAGGTATCTGCCTCGGTCATCAAATGCTCGCTCTAGCTCTTGGTGCCAAAACCATTAAAATGGATCAAGGCCATCACGGAGCCAACCATCCGGTCAAAGACTATACAACCAATAAAGTCGAAATCGTTTCTATGAATCATGGGTTCGCCGTTGATCAAAAGAGCTTGCCCGATACGGTTATCGAAACGCATGTCAGCCTGTTTGATGGATCAAATTGCGGCATTCAGCTCAAAGGAAAACCCGTCTTCTCTGTCCAGCACCATCCCGAAGCCAGCCCCGGGCCGCAGGATAGTTATTATTTGTTCGAGAGATTTGCGCAGGCATTATAATTTACGTGTATTCTCTCGAAGCCAGACATCCAAATTTTTAAAATTAAAC
>CAZNWH010000204.1:0-1991 GCA_964576765.1 uncultured Hellea sp. | reverse complement strand
ATAAGGCTATATTTGCACGCAAGGCTCCGTCCAATAATGTTGATTTCAAACCAATTTCGAAAGAGTCTGCTATCTCGGAATTAAACCGAGGATCAGCTCCACCGATAGCAGATGAAGAATCCAAGTTTATCCCACCTGCCTTATATCCATGAGTGAAGCTAGCATAAAGCAAGTGATCAGGAGTGGGCTTCCACCCCCCCTGAATGGTGTAGATAAACTCGTCATCCTCAAAGGTCGTATCAAACAGCTCAGGTAATAATCCACCTCCCTGCCCAGCAGGAACCGCAATAGTGTTAAAAGGCAAGCATGATAGAGCCGTGCCAAATCCTAAGGCAGAAAAGCCTGTAGGCCCCGGCGTCAAAAGTCCCGCCGCACCTGCAGGCCCAATCACGCCCTCTAATGTTGCTAAAGCCGCAGCCGAATCAGCTGCACCGGTGGCACCGCCGAGCCGTGCGCCTGCGCCGAGAAGGGCATCACAGGCCGGATTGAAAACATCCAATTGCTCGAACCGACCATCTTTTGTATCGTCAACATATCGCGCGCCTAACGTCAGGTCGAACGTATCGGTGATTTTGAAAATATTATGCGTAAAAATTGATATGCTTTCCCCTTCTTGCGTAAACAAATTATCGGCGAAAGAACCAACATGAGAAATGGGTGAAAATGTACCATCACCCGCCAATAAATTACCAACAGAGGATGCTGTATCTAAAAATGTTGGGTCCCCAATAGCACCAGCCGAAACAATAGCCGGGAAATCCGAACCTAATGTTGTCGGGAAAAGTTCTTGGATTTCTTCATTCGCGTAATAGAAGCCGGCCAACCAATCAAGACGGTCATCAAACGCCGCGCCTTGTAGGCGGGCTTCGCCTGTATAGGTGATAATTTCATCGAAGAAATCCGGTGCATTCGGACGGGTTGTTCCATTAGGCCCAATTTGAAAAAGGTTACCTGCGATGGGGTCATCTTGGTTGCCGATAGCAAAGAAATCCCGATAAGATCCGATCACCGTTAATTCCACTCCGCCAAAGTCGTGAACGAGTTCACCCGAAAAGCCCCATTGTTCAATTGCATTTTCAAAGCTTGTTCCACTTGAAACCAGAGGAATATTCCCTGAAAATTCTGAGGCTGGGGAAGCAAAGCTGGCTCTATCTATCCCGTCTGTTGGCGTTCCTTGCGGGAAAGCCAAATTATTAAGTTCGGGAGAAAAATTCGGTGTCGTTGCTAAAACTACGGAATTACAACAATCTTCATCAGTGTTTTGGTAATCTGCTATTAATCGTACACTCGTCGTATCTGAGGGTTCCCATAAGAGTTGACCGCGAATTAACTGACGGTCATGTTCATAAGAATCTGAACCGTCCACAACGCTGATAGCATATCCATCACGTTTACGTAGCCCTCCCGCAATCCGTAGAGCTAGCGTGTCATCGATAACTGGTATGTTAAGTGCACCTTGGAGATTTATGGCATTAAAATTTCCGTATGATGCAGAAGCAAACCCATTATATTCATTAAAATCTGGGCGTTTGCTGCGAACAACCAAAGCGCCAGCAGTGGTATTACGACCAAAGAGTGTTCCTTGGGGGCCTCGTAAAACTTCGATTTGTTCGATATCAACGAGTTCACCTAGGGCCACGCCGGGCCGTGATTGATAAACTCCGTCAATAAATACACCCACAGCGCTTTCGACGCCAATATTATTTCCAGTGGTACCGACACCGCGGATTCGTATAGAAGTTCCTTGGCTTTGTGTATTTGAAGATTGAATGCTTAGCCCGCCGACAACCGAGCTTAAGGTTTTTATATCCAAAATACCCTGGCGTTCTAACTGTTTTGGTGTGACTGCCGTAACAGCAATGGGAATATCCTGAATGCTTTGGGCCCGTTTTGTGGCCGTCACGATAATTTCATCGTATTGCTGAGGCGGCGCATTTTGCGCAAGCGATGGCGTCACAGCTGTCCCGGCGATAATGGCCGCCGATGCTGTG
>CAZNWH010000203.1:0-2065 GCA_964576765.1 uncultured Hellea sp. | reverse complement strand
ATGTGGATCAAGAACCTAGTACAGGAAAAATAAGCTTTAGACATTACGGAGTTAATCAAAATGATGAAGTCGTATTTCAAGGGGATAGAACAGTCCTCATAAGGAAAAAAAGTCATTGAGCTCTTAAGCTTGACTGATTTGATTTCGAGAAAGATAAATAAATGAACTCAAAAATTCGCCGCCGTCGACGATGTGTTTTATCTGTTCCGGGAATCAATGAACGTATGATTAAACGCGGGCTTTCGTCTGGTGTTGACCAAGTTTTTTTGGATCTAGAAGACTCGGTTGTACCGGAGAAAAAACGCGAAGCGCGAGAATTAGTTATCCATGCCTTTAATGACATGGATTGGAATGGCACTGTTCGGTGTTTCCGCATGAATGGATTAGATTCGACGTTTGCTTATGATGATTTGATTAATGTTGTTGAGGCAGCAGGCACAAATATTGATACAATCGTCATCCCTAAAGTAAAATATGCTCGCGATGTTCATTTCGTGGAGAGCTTATTGGAGATGATCGAGCTTAAAGTTGGACTCAAGACGAAAATCGGACTTGAAATATTAATTGAAGAAGTCGAAGGCATTGCGAATATTAAAGAGATTTCTCTAGCCAGTGATCGCATAGAATCCTTAATGTTTGGCATAGGTGACTATACGCGTTCGCAAGGGGTACCCTTTAGTGACGCCTTTGGCCCTACCGAAAACTATCCAGGAGATTTATGGCATTTTCAACGTTCTACCTTGGCGGTGGCGGCCCGAGTTGCAGGCTGCGATTATGTCGATGGTCCATGGGCTCTCATACCAGACCTTGACGGTTATGCACGTGAATGCCGTATGGTTAAATCCTTAGGCAGCGTTGGTAAATGGGCTCTACATCCATCTCAAATTCCGATCGCAATGCAAGAGTTTTCTCCTTCCGACGAACAAATTAAGCAAGCTGTGGAGTATATTGGGTTATTTTCTGAAGCTCGAAAAAAAGGACTGGGAGCTATTTCGGCTGATGATGGGACGCTGTTGGACGAAGCTGTCTTACCTTTGTTTGAGCAAGTTTTAGAAAACGCCCGTTTCTTTGGGATCGATATCCCAAAATATGAATCCCCAAACACCGGGTAAGTTCCGGTATATGAGTATAAATACCAATCTGATAATTGGGTTGGTTATAAAAAGAGGCAGATAGGATATGAAACGAGATCGACGTGATTTCCTAAAAGGGGCAACGCTTGCCACTGCTGCTTCGGCCACTGCATTAACCGGGTGCGTAATTGAAGATGAACCTCCGAAAGTAGATACGCCAGCCAGTCCCCCATCACATGAACAACGGGCGGACGAAACAGGTGAAAGCATTGCTGACGAGCCTGAATATAGCCCAGAAGAAGAAGAGCAATATTTTGTAAAAAATCCGGTATCCGATTATATGGTCGATGCCATAAAATCTGTTGGAATAGATTACATAGCCATTAATGCAGGCTCTAGTTTCCGCGGATTGCAAGAGTCTCTGGTGAATTATGGCGGGAATACAAAGCCTGAAATTTTATCCTGCCTTCACGAGGAAAGTGCTGTCGCAATTGCGCATGGCTATGCCAAGGCGGAAGGAAAACCAATGGCGGTTTTGTGTCATGGGACAGTGGGTACACAGCACGCTGCAATGGCGGTCTATAATGCTTATTGTGATCGTGTTCCTATACTTATTTTTGGCGGAAATTACACCGATGCTGCCTATCGAAGTCGGCCCGTCGAATGGCTACATGCAGCACAAAACGCTGCGGCCCCAATCAAGGATTACATTAAATTTTATGCCGCCCCGCAATCCGCCAAACAGTTTGCTGAGACAGTTGTGCGTGCCCATAAAATAGCAACCACAGCACCAGCAGGTCCTGTATTTATCAGTGTTGATAAACACTTGCAGGAAAAATCGATGAAGGGGGAGACTCCACCTATTCCCAAATTATCTCCGACATTACCTCCCCAAGGTAATATGGATGCGCTTGAGCAGGCAGCAGATAGGTTGGTAAAAGCAGAACATCCCGTCATTGTGGCAGAACGGCTCGCTCGGACACCAGAGGGGA
>CAZNWH010000202.1:0-2080 GCA_964576765.1 uncultured Hellea sp. | reverse complement strand
CTCGTCTCGTCAACAACTAACGCATTATGGGCCACAGTTTGCTTCGCATATTTATTATTCTCAGGCAGGTAATGCCCACCATATTTGGCTTCGACATTTAAGAAACGTGCCGCGCCATAATCTCGTAATATTTCATGCCCAGCATCATAGACCAGCAACCCCATTTTATCGAAATGTCCATGACCAAGACCCTGCGATGTATTTTTGGCAACCACCGCTAAACCTTTAGGGTCGTTAGACGCTCGTAATATATCGAGAGCCCCTTCAGTACCTTGCGGGCCATCACCTAACCGCATTGATTTATAATCAAAAGGTGTCGCTTTTCCAGCCGCCAGATCGCTTGCTAATTTACGGCTCTCTGATGTAAGAACAAACGTGTCTTGCTCTGCCGCGATAGACAACAATCCCGTATCTCGCGTTAGGTCATAGGCAATCGCTACACCGTTTAGTAGCTCATCCGTCCGAATACCCTTTTCTTTGATGGCATCATTAATTGGGAAAAAGAGGCCGCCATAATTCTGTTGGATTAAGCTATAGATAGCTTTTTTGAGTATACCGTCGCGTTTCTCAAATATCTTGAGATCTGGATTGTTCTTCTGAACAGCTTGCGCAAATATTACGAATGGCTTGAGGGCGAAGCGGTGGTAATATGGCCCTTCGTTATAATAACCATCAGGCGAAAAGAGCACATCCATTTGCTTGATGAAACCAGCCTCCCCAGACTTATCTAGCCCCATCAAGGCCTTCTCGACATATTCGTCATCGCCAATCGCATAGCCTGTCAAGCCTACAGCAGCCGTGGCCCAGGTGCCATGATTATGGACTTTGTTGAAAGTTTCTGGCGCCTCTACAGATAGGAAATCTGCCATGTTACGGAGTAAGTCTGTTTCAATTTTCTCTCGTTGCTCTTCAGAGAGCGCATCCTTTATGGCGTTGTAACATTGAGCGACGTTCAGCAAGAACATGCTTTCATTCAAATTTTGCCAAAACATTCTTCCTGGAGACTGCTCTTTTTTAGCGGGATGCAACTTCCAACTTGGATACACTACGGCGTAGTCCATCATAGCTTGACCTGCAAAATCAGCATAGTTCTTATCGCCCGTCAGCTCATAGAGCTGCCCAACATCATAAAGCAAAAACCCATTCGCCTTATGAGTCTCATGTGTATATCCACCGCCAGGGTCTTTGGGGACTGGTATAACAAGCGGATCTGTCAGCCGAGGATCGATCTTAGCTTTAGCTTTAGCCAATGTCTGATCAAAACGATTACCTTTTTCAGATTGCGTAGCTTCGCCAACTTGAGTTGGTGCTTTGCAAGCTGTTAATCCAGCCGTAAGAGCGAGAGCCGATATAAGAGTAATGGCAAAACGCATTAGGGGTTTAGCCCCTCGTTATCCATTATCATAGCTGTTGGCGGCAAACCGCTATTCAACTCTATCACGCGCGGCGCGGCTGTCTCGATAAACTTATTCTTAAATATTTTTGTCTTCGGCTCGCTGACTGTATGGGTAATCTGAAAAGGCGCACTGTTTTTGAATATATTTTCTGATATATTTGTCACTTGAACGCCGTGTAAATGAATAGACGCTTTTGACTTATTTCGTGGCCCATTACCGACATTCGACAAACTTGAATTCGTCATATTAAAATGCGGCCCGAATGTACTTTCATCCCTGCCCCCACGATAATAATCAACCAAAGCACCCTCAACATCCTTAAAGGTCGAATTTTCAATCGTTAGGTATTCAGCATTGTAAATACCGTAATCTTCATTTTCAGTATCGAGCTTTAAAATTGCACCTGAAACCGTCTCGACATTTGAATCCTTTATCAAAATATTATCAGCAAAGGTCCCTTTAGCGCCAGAAATCACATTGAAAGACTGATTAACGTCAAGATCGGAAAAATCCGTCCCTATGACCTCAATACGATAATTTTGGAGCATCGCATAAGGCGAAGTTCTGATAACCGCATTCCCTTTATAGTCAGGGGCATCTTTGCCAGAAATATTTAAACCATCAATTTGGAGACTACCACCATCGAGAATTTCGAAGAGCGCTGAACGTTCGAAACTTAAATT
>CAZNWH010000201.1:0-2120 GCA_964576765.1 uncultured Hellea sp. | reverse complement strand
TCCGACTCTTCCGGCGGGGCGGGTATCCAAGCCGATATCAAAACATGTGCAGCTTTTGGCGCTTATGCGGCGACAGCGATTACGGCAGTGACCGCGCAAAATACAGTTGGTGTGCAACAGGTGGAATTCATGCCCGCTGAGCTTGTCCGCGCACAAATCCGGTCAGTTATTTCCGATATCGGCGCGGATGTTGTTAAAATCGGTATGCTAGGCACGAAAGAAATCATCGAGGTTGTAGCCGAAGAAATAGAGCCGCTCGATGCCTTTATCATTCTTGACCCTGTCGCGGTGGCGACATCGGGTGATGCGCTCCTGAAAAATGACGCTATAGCGGCGCTTAAAGACACGCTTTTGCCGCTCGCCGATTTAGTCACGCCTAATGTCCCTGAAGCCGAACTTTTGACGGGACTTAAGATTAAAGATGTAGACGATCTCACCCCTGCAGGGGACGCACTGCTTAAAATGAATGTCTATGCCGCCCTCATGAAAGGTGGGCATTTAGAGAGTAAATCCGTTGTTGATGTTTTGGTCTCCGAAGAAGGGGCCAATATTATGTCAGGCCCTCGCATCAATTCGCGTCATACTCACGGCACAGGCTGCACATTGGCCAGCGCGATTGCTGCCAATATGGCGCAGGGCGAGCCGCTCGATGCCGCCGTTATGACTGCCCGTGAATTCGTCTTTCAAGCGATTAAAACCGCGCCAAAATTAGGGCAGGGCAACGGCCCACTCAATCACGGCCTTGCCAGTAAAGAGGCAGATGGCGTGCCAGCACAGGGCGGCAATAACCCTTTCGCCGCTCTAAAAGATATGAATTGAGTCCGCTAAGACCGAATTAATCCATCAAAGGCTCTCGCTGAATTTGGAAATATTGACTGATCTAATGTTCTTCGGTCAATTCCGAGGTGATCCCTCAATATGCCTTTCAAGACGGAAGTAACATCGTTAACGGGAGCGAGGTCACGGCCTTCATAAAGCGCGGAAGGCTTTAACCCGGGCCACTCACCTTTCATTTTACCGCCAGCCACAGCCCCGCCCAAGACCATGACTAATCCACCTGTTCCGTGATCGGTCCCGCGGGTTCCGTTCATGGCAACTGTACGGCCAAATTCAGAGCACACTACGATACAGGTTTGTTTCCAGTGATGGCCAAGTTCTTGTTTTAGAGCGGTTAATCCTTTGTCTAATTCGAAAAATTTGCGGTTTAATTTATTCACTTGATTGCTATGAGTATCCCAGCCATCAAGCGCAACCATACCAACACCAGGGCCTCCTTCGATAGCCATTTGTTGTCCTATGGCTTCCAAGGGAATGGGATATTCATAGGTAAACCGTCGGGCTGATCTACGATCACGAGGCATGTCAAAGGCCGTAGTTTTACGGGCAATGGCTAAGGAAGTCATAAGCTCAACGTCTTGGGCGTAGAGCGTTGTCAGCCTATCAAGTAGGTCATCTGATGCCGCATTGAAAAGGGGCGGAGACCAATTTTTAACTTTTTGTGGTCCTTGCATGGCAAGCGGAACGCCTCTGGCGATAGCGAGCCCTTCACTATTAAGCGCAGTTAAAGCTCTATTTAACCAGCCTTTTCGACTGCCGCCATTCCCCAAAATTTCTATAGCATCTTGCGCCTCAAAATGAGAGCGGGCTCGGTAAGAGGTTGAGCAGGCATGGATGAAACTAACGTGGCCATCATCATAAAGGGTTTTCAATCCTTTGAAGGAGGGGTGAAGGCGAAACCCGTTTCCGAGATTTAATCGCGTATCAATGGATGGTAAAATTTTATCCCTTGCTGATGTGATATCAGTGCTGTCAGGTATTAAGGCTGATAGACCGTCCATCCCCCCTCTTAGGAGAATGAAAATAAATTTTCTATTTTCCTGTCCTTGGGCGAAAACAGGTGTTGCAATTTGACCAAGCGAGACGGCCCCTAAGAAACCTAAAGCGGATCGTCTGGATATATTTAACATCAAACTATCCTAGCGTCTTTGAAATTCCGGGCACATCAAGGCGAGGGCCAAGGCTTGCTGCCGGCTCTCAGCGCCTTCAACGATCTCTAGCGTTGAGGGGGTCAAGCGCGGCCCCAATGCGTGATGCAGAAAATCTCGAGCATCGGTATTGGC
>CAZNWH010000200.1:0-2169 GCA_964576765.1 uncultured Hellea sp. | reverse complement strand
TCCATGCGAACCTCAGTATAACGCATCGCGGCAGGTGGATCGCCGTCAATGGAACCGAAATTGCCCTGCCCTTGGAGCAGCGGCAAGCGCATAGAAAAGTCCTGCGCCATACGCACAAGTGCGTCATAAACCGCGCTATCACCATGGGGATGATATTTACCAATCACATCACCAACAACACGGGCTGATTTCTTATAAGGTTTTTCCCGCGTAAAGCCGTTTTCATGCATGGAATAGAGAATACGGCGATGAACGGGCTTCAGCCCGTCACGCACGTCCGGTATAGCCCGTGAGACGATAACCGACATGGCATAATCAAGATAGGAGCGTTTCATCTCCTCTTCGATGGTTATGGGAGAAATACCTTCGGGCAATCCTTGCGGTTTGCCATCTTCCCCCTCTTCCGGAATATCTATATCGTCGCTCATAGCCGCCGTTTTGACTCAGAGAGAGTCGTATAAAATCAGAACCGCTCGAATCGAGCAGATCAGCTATGATTACCTAGCATTTACAGTCAGTAACAGCAAATTATTGAGTAGAAAAATTACCGGTTTTATCTGGCGTTTTTAAAGAGGATTTCGGGTTAATTTTATTAGCTTTTCACAGCCGCCTTTAAGGTTGTCGCACAATCATCATTTGTCCGGCCAAATATTATTCCACCAATCATTTTTAGGCTTATCTTTCACCTCGGTGAAGAAGTCACCCTTACCGGATGATTTAATCTTTTGATGAATATAGCTGGTTTCCCAATTTGTCAGATTAGCCAAGGTTTTAACTTCTTTATTTTTGCGCTCATTTACCTTTTTTCGGTAAGCCTCAGCCTCTGGGCAATCCATGTCCCCTTCATAGGCATGCCTTAATATATACCGGCCTTGAAAGTTCTGTTTATCGCCGGTTGTTTTGAATTTAAGATCTTCCGGAAAACTCTCGGCGTCATAACGGACATGCAAACGTGTTACATAGACATTTTTAGCCATAGGCATGGGCCGGCGAATTTGGGGACGCGGTATAGAGATAGGTCTATCTTTACCTTCATCGAGCCAAAACACGCCCAGTTCTCTGAGCTGTTCATTTGAGAGTGGATCAGCAGCGCAAGGGTCACACCAATTCATATCCCAAGCATATTCCATAAAGACGCCATGTCCCCCTTCGCGGTTAGCCGTCGTTTTATACATATCCTTGTAGAAATCACCGAAATCATCTTTGATGAAAATGGGAAGTTCCTTATCTGACGGGATTTTTTGTGTCCGGTAATTCGTCGTTTCGACTTTCCCGTTCTTGGTCAGCGTATAAACAAATAGGTCTTGGCTTCCTTTCGCATTTACAGTGCCCAGACGAATTGGCAGCATAAATTTAGGACTTTCATAAGCCACAGCAATCGGACGTAGCATTTCCCCGCCTTGTTTGGCTTTTTCTTCCAAATTCACTTTGGCGACAAAGAACTTCATATCTTGTTTGATGTAACTGCCTAGGGTTTTGCGCGCTTTAGGCGGCACTTTATATCCGCTTTTTTCAAGCCAGGTTTGTAACCCGTCACTTTCTTTCGCAGAGAGGATAAGAATATCATATTCGCCCACGGAAAAGCTCTCTTCTATCGTGACGCCAAGATTTCCGGCATCCTCCATTGCCGCTATAGGCACAGGTGGAGCTCCTGCACTCATAGACCGCATCATCATTTCTTTACGAAAACGTCGCTCACAAGGGTTTTCATCAAAATATTCGACCAATCTTGGCGCGGTATAAGCGTCCAGATGTTCTAGTAAGGTTGGGTTTGAAATATGAACCTGTTCTTTTGTAATCACCGTTGGAACAGGAATGACCATGGCGAATTCTGTTGGGTCGCCAATATAGTCATTGGCCATAGTGATGACCGTCCGGTCTCCATCGCGAACTAGGGCTACTTTAGAACTCTTATTAAACAGATCGGTGTCCGCCTTGGCGACATAGAAGCCACAAAAGGCCGAGGCCGAAGGCGCAAGCGCCAGTGCGGAAAGTGTAATCGCGCTACTCAGCAGGGATTTGGCTAATTTCATGGGGAAGCTCCATATTTAGAAGATGAGACTTGGAAAGATGGCCATTGGTAGCGGCCTGACGGAAAAAACCGGTCGATGATAGGAACGAACGGCGCTGTTATAATAAGGGCCAAAATAATTCCCGCCGAATTATAAA
>CAZNWH010000199.1:0-2254 GCA_964576765.1 uncultured Hellea sp. | reverse complement strand
CGCAGCTGTCTTTATTAGGTTTCATCACATTATGGGGAATTAAAGATTATTCAATCCCAATGGAATACTATTGAATATATGGATTCTGATAACGAATACACTCACGAACCTAACTGGATCAAATATGGCTTTGGTATGGCTTTCTTTGTCCTTGGATATATTGTTTCAAGTATAGGGCAGTATTTCTATGGGAACGCAAGATATGGCTCTGATCCTCCAAAAGCAGGTATTGAAAATCATACGTATATACTTTTCCACGAAAATAATTATTGTTTTTATTGTCATAGAGGTATGGAGCTTAAAGGTTGTTCAATGGATCATATTAACGATTGTAAAACGGTATTAAACCTTATTGCTAGCGATAATGGTCGCCACTGGGGGAGTTACTATGAGAGTTTTTTTTGTAAGCTTTTATCAATTAACTTTAGAAGAAATTGCTTCCCTTAAAAAAGACGGAAGTAAAGAAGGCATATTTAATCTTATGCGTCACTATACTGGTCATGTAACACGCCGATATAGTGACTGGAAGCTAGCTGAACTACCTAATATTTTTAAAAATGTTTATTGGCTCTGCTGGCATGAAGACGGAAAGAAAGGCCCTGATTGGCGAGGCAGTATTCTGTGTACGATTGACCCCTTTGTAAACGTATCACAGTCACATCAAAAAATTAGGCGAGATATTTTTAAGTCCATTCCGTTTGAATATGAAAATATTAATTATAGAAGCCGGTTGTCTAGTTAAAGGCCTTAATTTTTAAAGCCTACTTTTGCCTACATAGCAGAAATTGAACCAGCGGCTTAAAATCGCCTCATAACGGTCTCTGAAGGTGAGGCCGTTGTCGCCCGATAGTGTTGAAAAACTCTGTAGTTAAGTCTGTTTTAGCGACCCTGTAAATCTGGCCGAGCATCCCCGTTTTCTATGCGGTGCTCATTTTGCGACCATTCATGTAGAGTTTGGCCATTTTGCGGAGGTTTTGGGCGGTTGCGGCAAGGAGGAACTCGTCATTCGCGCCGCAGGGGCCGCGTAGTCGTAATCGGTCAAGTTTGAGGATGGCTTTGAGATGGGCGAAGGACATCTCTACCTTCTTTCGCTCATGGCGCATGAACTCGTAATCCGGTGTTCCTCGAAGGTAGCGGGCGACGTCTCTGGAACTCTCATAAATGGAACGCGGCACCTTGCGCATTGGCTGATTTGGACAACATTTGGATTTGAGCTCGCATGCATCGCAATCCGCTTTCAATGCACGGTATCGATAAGGTCCATCTTTGGGAACATTACCCGCTGCTTTGGCTCTGCGACCGGCCATACGATAACGTTTAAGATCTTTGCCTGCAGGGCAGATATAACGATCATTGGCTTCATCATATGTGAAGTCGGCCCGGGATTCCTGTACCGCGCGTCGATGCATCACGGCACTTGGAAGGTTGGGATTACCCGTCTCGCCTTTACCGCGATTGGCATTGGCCGCAATGATGCTGGCATCGACGGCAAAGTTCTCCCCGCCGACAAGGCCTTCTTCGATACAGCGGTGAACCGTGGTTTCAAACAGCTCGCGCAAAAGATGGCTATCCCGGAAACGGCCATGACGGTTCTTTGAGAAGGTGGAATGGTCGGGCACAGGCGCATCTAATCCCAGACAGCAAAACCAACGGTAAGCCAGATTGAGATGAACCTCTTCGCACAAGCGGCGTTCGGAACGGATGCCAAAACAGTAACCGACGAGTAGCATGCGTATCATCAACTCAGGATCAATAGACGGGCGGCCTGTGTGGCTATAATGATCTTTGAGATGCTCGCGGACGAAACCAAGGTCGGCAAACTTATCTATCGCCCGTAACATATGATCGTCAGGCACATGGCTCTAAAGGCTAAAGCCGTAAAACAGATTATCCTGACCTGAACACCGCTCGCCCATCATATCTAAATCTCCATGCTGATAACACGAAGTGAATCACAACCGCCAAAGCCGTTCAAGAGGAGAGTTTTTCAACACTATCAGGAATTCACAGACCTTGCGATTTCAATCCTTATTTATAAAAATAAAATGCCTCATCATTTCAACTGCTTAAAAAATAAAACACAGAGATTAATCCTCACAAACTCACCCCGTGCTAGAACTCTGTCATCATCGGATTAAAGTCCCGATGTGTTCTGACTGTTAATGTATTTTATTTTCAAAAAATTGCACGAAGACAAGCAAATCTAGGGTCTGGACTCAATTTAAGTACATTTTGATACAGAATAGATGCACCA
>CAZNWH010000198.1:0-2264 GCA_964576765.1 uncultured Hellea sp. | reverse complement strand
GAGGTGTTAAGGCCAAACCCGGCGAGGCGTCACTCGCCCATCGGGGTGTGTTATTCTTGGACGAGCTACCGGAATTTACCCCACAAGTGCTCGATAGCTTACGCCAACCCCTGGAAACGGGTGAAATATCAGTGGCGAGAGTCAATGCCCATGTGACTTATCCCGCGCGCTTTCAGTTAATTGCGGCGATGAACCCATGCCGCTGCGGAACGGGCGGGGCTGACGGTATTGCTTGCCGCCGGGGTGAGCGTTGTGCGACTGATTATCAGGCACGGGTTTCAGGCCCTTTTATGGACCGCATGGATATTCAAATAGACGTTCCTGCCGTGACGCCTGCTGATCTCGCCTTGCCACCCTCCAAAGAAGGCACAGAAGATGTTGCGTGCCGAATCATGAGGGCCCGTGAAATACAACTTGAGCGCAATGGAGGGCTGACTAATGCAGAGTTGCCGCAAGATCGTCTCGAACATGTCGCAAAACTCGACAATGAGGGGCAAAAACTCTTGATTCAAGCGGCACAGACGCTGGGCTTGACCGCGCGGGGCTATCATCGGGTATTAAAATTGGCGCGAACGCTCGCAGATTTGTCCGAATCTGAGAATATTCACCGCTTACATATTGCTGAGAGCTTGTCACATCGTCGTTCCCGCAGGGGATTGGCGTCTCAGACGGACTCTCACTGGCATACTTCAGTCTCAAAATCTCAAAACCTACGCTAAAGCCCAAGATTTTTGTAAGACGAGTTGAAATATCTTTTTCTTATAAAAACATCAAATAATTTTATTTGGTAAGACTATTTTTAGATTAACAGTTCAAAACAACATAGATTAAGACCCTAAATGGGAATTGAGGGAAGCCTATGTCACCGGAAGATATTTTCGCATCACAAATGTGGCCTTGGCCAGACCCTGCCTTAAAACGTGATTCAATGGGGCGCGTGTTATTCGTTAATGCTGCATTTTTACAAATGTATGGCGGCACAATCGATGATTGGCGCGGTAATATCGTCACGGGCTGGCCGGCCCCACAAGCTCCGGGTATGCCTTACAGGTTTGAAACACGCCTGCCTAGCGAGACTAGCGGAGAACAAGTTTTTGACTGGATGGAGTTTACTCTCGCAGATGGTAATGCCTTTGCGATGGCTCGTAATGTCACATATTTATTCCAACCCATAGATCCTAACCCAGGAACGGAAGCTGAGCCTGCAATGTTGGCAACGCAACAAGCCGAGACTGTACAGGATAATGCTGCTGCGATGCCTTCAGGCCAACCAGCTGTAGCCGAAACAGCTGTTCAAGAGCCAATCTTTCAAGAACAGCAGCCTGTCGATATGAGGGCCGAAAGTCATGACCCGATTGTGCAAGCCGCTCAGTCAATTGAAATTCCTGAAGTCCATACAACACAAAATGTAGAGATTCCTGAATTTGAGCAAGAATTAGCGCAGATAAATCAAAGACCAGAAACTCAACTACCAGAAACTCAAGCGCTAGAAATTCAAACTCCGAATATACAAGCGTCAGACGTTCAATCAAAAGCTATGGATAGCGTGGCCAGCGGAGTTGCAGCTGTTGGGGTTGCCGGCGCGGGAGCGGCTGTTGCGGGCGCTATAGGCACGCAAACTGCTGAAGCTTTTGAGGACACGAGAGCTTATGAGCGCCGCGCCCTTCCTATAGAAAATGACGATGCTGTTTTGGGCAATAATTGGCGCGATGCCGTCATAGCGAAAGCTGTTGGTGCAGAAACACCTGCCGAAGAAGTTTCCGAAGAACAACCAACGGCCTCTGAAAACACAGATGGTCCTGGTCCCATTCGTATTCTTCTTGCAGAAGATAACGCGATTAATGCCTTATTGACCCGTACATTACTGGAAGCGGAAGGTCACAATGTGGATACAGTTGAAGACGGCGCTCTGGCCGTCGAAGCCATGAAGACCTCAAGCTATGATTTAATCTTTATGGATATGCGCATGCCAAATATGGACGGCCTAGAGGCCACCCGCAAAATCCGGGCCATGGATAATGTGCCAAAAGGACTGCCTATTATCGCTTTAACAGCCAATGCGTTCGATGATGATCGTAATGCCTGTTTTGATAGCGGAATGAATGATTTTATGACCAAACCCGTTTCAGCCGAAGAGCTATCAGAAATGGTTCGGACATGGACAAAAAACCTGGCGGAACGTAACGTCGCGTAAAGGTCTTATCTTCGCCTTGTAAAAGGCGTGAATAATTTGCACCGTGTCCCAAATCAGGGCACGGTATTTT
>CAZNWH010000197.1:0-2289 GCA_964576765.1 uncultured Hellea sp. | reverse complement strand
CGCTGCCTTCACCGCCATCCAGTGTATCAAAGCCTGCCCCGCCGTCGAGGCGGTCGTTCCCCGCGCCGCCATTAAGGATATCATTACCACCTGCGCCGAGAATAGTGTCATTCCCTTCACCGCCATCGACAACATCGTGGCCTTCACCGGCATTAATAAAGTTGTCCTGATTATTGCCCGTCACATTATCATGACCACCGCCTGAATTGATCTCTGTAATGCCCTGTAAAACTGTCTGAGTGAAATTCCAATTTTCGTTATCATTATTGCCAACAATCCGAGAGCCTTCCAAACCGTCAATAAGCTCGATACCACTGGCAGCACTAAACCCTGAACCAAGACCGATATCTATACCAGCTTCCGCAGCTTGAATAACATCTGTCCCCGTCGTTCCAGTGTCATTATAGAAATCGACAAAGCGGCCATTAAAGTCATCAGCATTAATAATATAGATATCAGAACCTTCGCCACCATCCAATGTGTCATAGCCTGTAAAGCTCGTTATAATGTCGTTGTCTTCAGTACCTGTTAGAACCTCATTACGTTCAGTTCCGATTATATCAGCCATTTAGTGCATCCCATATTACTAGCCCTTATCAGGGCAATTGATTATGAGGTGAGATTTACAGCGCACAGCTTTCCAAGCCCTGAAAAGATGGGGTTAACAAAGAGGTAACACTTGGAAAGGTTAATGATGGGTTAAAGGTGGATCAGCTCTGCTAGCATTCTTTCAGGCAGAAACGGTTCGCGATCAAATCATATTCGTCGCAATAGTCGTCATGATGAATTCAGCCCAAATCGCTTTAAAGCTTTGGTATATATGCAGTTTAACCGGCGCACCATTACCCCCGAAATCAAACTTTTGCAGCTCATACTGACAAAAGCCGGAAATCGTGTATAGCGTAGCGTAGATGCGCGGTTTAAAAAACTTAGAGCTATGACTTCTTTTTAGCTGTTGTTCTTTTCTTAGCCGGAGACTTCTTCTTCACGGCCTTTTTCTTATAAGTCGTTTTTTTACGGCTCGTAGATTTTTTTACCGCTGTTTTCTTCGCCGTGGTTTTTTTGGTCACCTTTTTCTTGGCACCTGGTTTTGTGCTGGTTTTAGATGTCTTTGGTTTTTTTGGGGTCTTGGTTGTCCGTTTTGATGTCTTAGACGTCTTGGGTGTTTTTGACCGCTTGGTCGTCGGTTCATCCTCAAATAAAGACGTTTTTTTGGAACTTGATTTTTTATAAGATGAACTCTTGGATGTGGCTTTACTTTTACCCGGTTTGGCTCGGCAAAAGGCTTTAACTCTGGCGCCGTCTTTGCGCCTATGGGCTTTGACATAGGAACAGCTATTGCTGGACTCACACATGATTTTGGATTTGCCTTTACAGGCAGAGGCTGCCTGCGCCGGAATGGCGCTGGACAGAACTAAAACAGCCGTAAGAGAGAGCGTTTGGGCCGCGCCGCGAATCGAAAATAGTCTAGGCATAATATCTTTCATCAAAGGGGAAGGAAATAATTTGAGTCACTAACCCCCGAAAGTGACTCACAGCGCTGTCTTAAAAACTTTGAATGAATGATAGCTGAACCGTTCCATGCAGATATTAACACCCATTAGTCCGACCGAGACGCGAAGGGGCTCGAAGAGCGGATGAGGGGGTGAGATATCGAAAGATAAACTTAATCCTCGCCAAAGCCTGCTTAACCCCCTGAAATCATGTGAAGTTACAAAGACTAATCCACATAAATACGGGCCCTGCTATAACACCCTCATCATCAAGGTATTGCCATGATGTGTTTCAGTTGTGTGGACGGACTAACGCGTAGGTTTGTTATCAACTGGACGATGAGACTGAGCAGTTTGGAGTTACGACCAAGCCTGTGCCGGGTCTGTGTGAGGTGTTAGGCCCAACCGGGCGTCTTAGGTAGCGATAGCTATCGTACGGGGCGGACTTCGGGATTAAGAGGCCCTCACGCAAAAATCATCGCCGCGAGGAACGTCTCTCGTAAAACAACTTATATTATTTGGTATCCTTCGGGAGACCGACCTCGCGGACTGTCTTTTACATGTCCCTGTCAGTTATGCTGAAATGATAAAATCATTTCAGCAACCCTTCCACGCCTCTTGTTTATTGGCGCGATGTAGAACTTTGGGGTTTCGTTTTTTGAAACCTGACTCTGATGACAGGGATGGTGTGTCTTGGTTTTAGCCATCCACTCTCCCCGTCATTACAAGACTTGTTCTTGTAATCCATCATGAAATGTTTCTGTAAATACCATGGTTGAGTTTGGTAGATATCTGG
>CAZNWH010000196.1:0-2306 GCA_964576765.1 uncultured Hellea sp. | reverse complement strand
CATGGCTCTGTTCGCGGCGCTTAAAGGATTTAAATCTCGGCGTGCGGATGCGGTAAATGCCAATGTTTTGCCGCGAGCGTCAATGTTCCGACCTCTGATTTGTGGTAATTATTATCCGACATCGCTACGGCATACATCGCATTTAAGATTTTAGCCCGATGTCGGTTTTCACCAAGAGCTAGAATATGACGTAATATGTGTGTTTGAGAATTATCCTCTTCAAGCCACTTCGTGATTTCATCTCTGTGGACAACAAACCAGTCAAAGACCATTTTTTTAGAAAAAATCATGTCTGGGCTTATATCGTCTTTGAGAGCAAGGGCTTCGGCTACAAAACAATCGACTTCTTCTTTATAAACTTTCTTGTCGACTATTACGGTTATAGCAAGCAAATTCAGAATATGTGTCCACTGTGACGTGTCCATTTTTAACTCTCTTTTATGCGGTCTCTATTCCCCCGATACGCGATTAATTTTTGTGAGAGTCTCTACATGAACCTAGAATGAATAATCTGCAATTCATAAACCATTTACCTTATGAACGGAAAGGATTGGCAATTATTGCCCCCAAACCCTAAATTAATCCTGTAGACGCCGAACTGACTGGGATGAAAGTATGGCATATCATATTGGAGTATACCCAAGGGTAGACAGCGTTATCGCCTCAATTGAGGCCAGTCATTCATGGGACATCGCGCAAACAACTGAAGCCGCCTATATGTACCAATTGCGGGCGGCCCAGAATATCAATATCTATCCGCCTTTTTCAGATGAACACCAACTCTTGAACTGTTATTTGATGGCGCGGATGGCCGGATTGCGTTTATGTGATTATGCATGGCGGCTTTTTGCCCAATCAATAGATTAGTGCGTTGAACCTGACGAGCTAAGTGGTTATAAGCCCCGCGAACATTAATATTGAGGATTACCATGGCATCACTGGATAGCTTTAACTGCGAACGCGAGATGAAAGTCCGTGGCGGCTCTTACACCTATTATGATTTGGGAGAAGCCGAAAAAAATGGGCTGGCGGGCATTTCAAAATTGCCGCGCTCGCTTAAAGTCTTGCTTGAAAACCTTTTGCGTCACGAAGATGGTAACACCGTCAAAAAAGAAGATATTCAAGCCATAGCCGATTGGCTCAAAACAAAAACATCGACCCATGAAATAGCCTATCGTCCCGCGCGGGTTTTAATGCAGGACTTTACCGGCGTTCCCGCTGTTGTTGATCTCGCGGCAATGCGCGACGCCATGGTCAATCTGGGCGGCAAGGCTGATGCTATTAATCCACTAAACCCGGTTCATCTGGTGATCGACCACTCTGTGATGGTGGATTATTACGGCACCAAGACAGCCTTTAAGAAAAATGTTGAACGTGAATATGAGCGTAATGGCGAACGATATGATTTCCTTAAATGGGGTCAGGACGCTTTTGATAATTTTGCGGTTGTCCCGCCAGGCACTGGCATTTGTCATCAAGTTAATTTGGAAAACCTAGCCCAGACTGTTTGGACAAAATCTGAAGGCGGCAAAACCTACGCCTTCCCAGATACGCTTGTCGGCACAGACTCGCACACAACCATGATTAATGGCCTCTCTGTTTTAGGCTGGGGCGTTGGCGGTATTGAAGCCGAAGCGGCGATGCTTGGGCAACCTATTTCAATGCTCATCCCCGAAGTGGTAGGCTTTGAGTTAAAAGGCAAACTTCCCGAAGGCGCAACCGCGACTGACCTTGTTCTACGCGTTGTGCAAATGCTTCGCGCCAAAGGCGTTGTCGGTAAATTCGTTGAATTTTATGGCCCGGGTCTTGATCACTTATCTCTGGAAGATCAAGCCACTCTGGCCAATATGGCGCCTGAATATGGCGCGACTTGCGGCTTCTTCCCGGTCGATGATGATACGCTAAAATATCTGAATTCCACAGGCCGCGATAAGCAGCGCATTGAGCTTGTTGAGGCCTATGCCAAACAACAAGGGTTTTGGCGCGACGGCACAACGCCTGAATTTACAGATACGCTTGCGCTCGATATTGCCACCGTTATGCCAGCTATTTCCGGCCCTAAACGTCCTCAAGACCGGTTTGATCTTAAAGGCGCAAATGTTCACTTTGCGAAAATCCTACGAGATGAATTTGGGAAAACACCTGTTGGGGACAGCGCTGTTCAAGTCAAAGGTAAAAGCTATCAAGTTGATCACGGCGATGTCTTCATCGCGGCGATTACCTCTTGTACCAATACGTCAAACCCCTCTGTTATGATGGCGGCCGGTCTGGTGGCGCAAAAAGCCAATAAGCTTGGTCTGACAGTC
>CAZNWH010000195.1:0-2359 GCA_964576765.1 uncultured Hellea sp. | reverse complement strand
TTCATCTGCGCCTCCCTCAACACCTGATGAAAAGCCTTCCGCTAGCTAGTATTAGTTAAAATCACTGCAAACTAGCCTGCAGTTGCTACCTGATTCCGAAGCTTGCATAATCCGGTCATTACTGTTTTATTATTCACGGGTGTTTGACTGAGGGTAGAAGGGCTATATGCGAAGTATAGTAAAAACAGGGGTTATAATCAGCATACTGGCCACCCTGTCAGCCTGTGCATCGACGACACCTGACTTTAACCGTATAGATCCCAAAGCTCGGACATATATCAAAAAAATGGATAGCGTTTTGATATCCCGCCAAACGCAAGTTGGGGCAGATATAAAAGTGTCCAAACTTTCGTCTTATATCCAAGGACCCGCGCTTCCAGTTGTCATAGATATCGGTTTAAACACCTATCGATCATACAAGGCCAATGAAATTATGGAGCCAATCCACGGAACGTTGTCAGATTATGATTATACAGAGGTCATCAAAACGCAATTCAACCAAGCGCTTGAGAACAGTAAGCTGGAGGGCGCCAATGGTCTGAAAATATTACAGAACGAACCTGTGGGGTTCCGAACGGCTTATATCCAGCAGTCCACGGCCGATGCCGTTATGTTTATTGATGTCCATTATGCCTTCACCCCCAACTTTGACGCGCTGAACTTGAAATCTGATGTCATGGTTTTTCCTGTAAATACATCTTTGTATCCTTTTAAAGAAAAGCCGGATTACGATGATATTATTGAGTACGAAGATAATATTTATCGCAATCAATTCATGGCAAGCATACCAGTTGGCATAAAGGAGGGATCAAAAGAGGAAAACGGAATAGCATGGGCAGATATGTCAGAAGAAAAGCTAGAGGGTCGTATGCAAAAAGCGGCCCAAAAATTAGCTGACTTCATTGCCAATGATCTAAGCCTTGATGAAGTGCCTGATGAATTAGCTGTTTCTTCAACGCCTTCCGTCCCGGGGACTGAAATAATAAAATCAGACTCAGGTGTTTAAAAAAAGAGTTTCGAAACTATCGATATTTATGCGGACGTGTATCCTCTGATGTCGGGTTATAGCGATCTCGAAGTGCCGTCTGCCGTGATTTTAGGCTTTGAGGTTCCCCATCAATCATCATATTTATCGGTGCAGAGGTTACATTGAGCGGATCCCCGTCCCAAATGACTAATGTCGCTTTTTGGCCGGAGACAATTTGCGTGTTTGGAATATCAAACCATTTTCCGGGCGTTGAGGTAATTGCCGCGAAAGCTTTGTTCCAATCCAAGCCGTTCCCGACTGCATTTCCTGCATGTTGAGTTAGTGTCACAGCGTTGGATACCCCAAGGGCGCCTGCATTGGTTATCGCATAGTCTACACCTGCCTCATCAAGTAAGATAACATTGTCGAGCCGAGCTTCGACCTTATCAAAATTGGCCGGTAAATTATCATGGGGGTCAATCATAACTTTAATACCGGCTTGGGCTAAATCGTCTGCGATTTTCCAACCTTCAGCGCCGCCTAGAACTATAATATCAAGATTTCCATAATCTTTCTTAAGCTGGATAATTTTGAGCAGCTCCGAGGCTCTGTCAGCGTTTATGACAAGAGGCATTTGTCCACGCGCAGCTTTAAAAAGGGCAGCGGCATCCTGTCGAGATAAGACATCTCCATCTTCAGGTCCTTTAAAGCGCGCCGGATATGCCCCCGCATCATCCAAAGCGGCTCTGAGTTGGCGGAATGTTGCTGCCCGTGAGCCCCCTGACCGGCTTGTACCTTGAGCGCCTAATTGCACATAAATAAAGGCTTCGCTGTTTTCGATGGAGTTAAAATCAGCGCTCAGGTTTGCCACTAATCCTGTACCGCCAAATATACTGTCTCCGGCTGCGCGCGGCGATATAACGGCATGGGTAATGCCTGCGCGCCGCGTATTGGCGATAGCTGCGGCCTTCGGGTTAAAACTATCACTGGCTAATTCACTGATTGAGCTCGCGGAATCTTTCGAACTTATGTCATTAGTCGCGTCTTCTGCCCCGACATCAACCAAACCCAGTTGGGAGAAGGGGGCTATAAGTCCTGGCGTAACCCATTTTCCATCAGCTTTGATCAACTCGGCATCAGCAGGAGCAACGAGGTTCGAGCCGATTTGGGCTATTTTGCCCTTTCTGATGAGAATATCTATCTTATCGGCAATACCATCGGAGCTATTGGTCACCAACTTAGCATTTGAAATAAAGTAATCTTGAGCCGATGCAGGCAAGGAGGATAGTCCTAATAAGACGACTAGAGTCAGAGTTTTGGGAAGATGTTTAAACATTTTATTCCATCTCCCCATAGCCCAAGCGGAAATCACTTTTGGGTTTTAAGCCGCTT
>CAZNWH010000194.1:0-2360 GCA_964576765.1 uncultured Hellea sp. | reverse complement strand
GTCATGTTCAACACTATTTAGCATCTTCGCTTGTCGGGCAAAACAGGCATAAGAGTATCGATGAGGTGATAGTCTACCGCGAGTTTCATGAGCTAAGGTTTCCTTAGGTTTAAGCTTTACTTTTTCGCTAGCCTATAGTTGGAATGGGGCACCTTAATCATGGGAAGCTATTATGGAACTCACGCAAAACCGTACCGTTAAAATTGTTGCCCTATTGCTGCTAATCGCAGCTATTTCGCAACCGATCTATACAATCCTCTATCTTCAGGCACCTGACGTTAACCGTCAATTCTTGTGGGGGCTGGAAGGGCTCCTATTCGTGCTATTGGCTGCTTTTGCAGGCTCCGCTCTGGTTATGGCCAAGCGCTACACATTAGGCTTTTCCGCAATTGCATTCAGTTCGGTGCTCAATGTGTTGCAGGTTGGCGTAGGCTTAACACAATTTGGCCCCTTTCGCGAAGCGGCTATAGCGAATCCTGAGCTCAGCAGTGTCACAGGCTCTGTCGTGGCATTCTCGTTCTTCGGGTATAATGCGGCAAAAATCATGCTGGGCTTAGCAGCGGTGGTGTTCGGCATGGCCAAAATGGGCAGCGGTAGTAAAGCTCTGGGGAGCATAACGGCGTTGGTTGGCGCGGTGGCATTTGTCGCTAATACGCTGGTTATGATGTTCGGGCGGCAAGGCTTTGTACCATCGCCTCTTGCAGGCGGCTCTGGCGTTTTGGCGACTTTACTCCTGGCTTTTTGCCTGTTCAGTATCATCAGCGAAGACTGATAGCCTCATCAAAATTTATTGACCTATCGCTCGTCTAATATTTGCTTCTCTAATTAATTAGAGAAGCCATTAGCTTTTAAGAGAACCAGATGGAAAATGTTCTTTTCGTATTTCAAAAACAACATAGGGAAAGACTTCACCATTATCGGTTTTTGAAAATTCGCCATGCCGCAACACACCGCCAATCTTTTGCATTGCATTGCGTGATCTCAAATTATCTTTCGCAACCCAAAATACGACTACTTCTAGAAAACTGAAGGCATATTCAAGCATTAAGCTTTTCACTTCGGCATTGTATTTACCTCCCCAATAGTCACAGTCTAGAAACGTCCAACCGATTTCAATTTCATGCTGATCAGGCTTGTAATCGTGATAACGACTTGTCCCAATAATTTTATCGGTTTGATTATCAATAAGGGTAAAAGCAGAGCCGCTTGATATAGCGCTTTCAAAATATGGTCGAAACACCTCTTTTTTGTATCTGTCGCGTTTTATGTGACCTGCCCAAACTTTGGGGTCGGAAGCGGCACGATACATACCCTCCCAATCTACTTCTTGCACAGGTCTCAAAGTGACTAAGTGACCCTTGAGGGTGGGTTGTAAATTAGGCTGTATCATTTGTTATTGATGCCAGAATTTAAACTGCACTCAATGTTCGAACCTTATCGCTGAGTTTTCCGCAGGCCTTGCGGGCTCTGCCGCGCCCATCTTTGGCCAGGATAGTTTAAGCCTTCAGGAAAACTAAACCCCTTAACGACCAAATCACCCCTTTGGCCGAGCATCGACGGATGTCTGATTAGCCCTCTTCGGCAAGTGTTGCGGCGGCCTCTTCTGTCATATCGAAATTATGAAAGACCGAGCTGACATCATCGACATCTTCGAGCGCGTCTTGCAACCGGACAACAGCGGCAGCTTGGTCAGGACTATCAATGTCGTTTTGACCTTTCCAGACGAGGTTGACAGATTTGGCATCGCCAAATTGTTTTTGTAGCTCAGAGGCGACGGCGCCCAGATCATCGCGCGCTGTCCAGATAGTATGAACGGGTTCATATTCATCCCATTGATCGGCGGCGGCTTCGTCAGTTTGGCAATCATCGGCGCCCGCTTCAATTGCGGCTTCCATCATGCCGTCTTCATCGGTGACGTCGAGCGGATATTCAATCTTGCCGACTTGGTCGAACATAAAGGCAACCGAGCCAGTTTCACCAAGCGCGCCCCCATTTTTGGAAAAGGCCGTGCGTACAGCCATTGCCGCTCGGTTTTTATTATCGGTGCTGGCTTCGACAATAAAACCAATGCCGCCCGGGCCAAAACCTTCATAGCGGATTTCTTCATAGTCTTCCCCTTCGCCGCCCGCGCCTTTATCTACCGCGCGTTTAATATTATCCTTGGGCATGGATTGCCCCTTGGCATTAGCGATAGCCAGCCTTAGGCGCGGGTTCATATCTGGGTCAGGCCCGCCAATTTTAGAGGCGATCGCAATATCCTTTGCGAGCTTAGAAAATAGTTTGGAGCGGAGCTTATCCTGCCGCCCTTTGCGGTGCTGGATATTGGCCCATTTGGAATGTCCTGCCATGAGAAATCCTGT
>CAZNWH010000193.1:0-2449 GCA_964576765.1 uncultured Hellea sp. | reverse complement strand
CAAAGAAGGACTCTCGTATTTTTTCGATTCTTTAGTGCTCGCACACTGCCATGTTGTCATGCGCAGCTAATTTATAAAGCTGATCAACAGCTATTTGAGGCATTTGAAACTCTCTTGTTTTATCATATACCTCTTTTGACTATCCGGTAACTAGAAGGTTGAGCGTGAGTGTATGAATATAAGTGAGGTCGCAAGAACTGTAGGTTTACCAGTAAAAACCGTCCGTTATTATGCTGATATTGATCTCGTCGCGCCAATTTCACGCAATGCCGCTGGGTATCGGCAATATGATGATACATCTGTGCGCAAACTGACCTTTATTAAACGGGCTCGTAGTTTTGGGTTTTCGGTGAAAGAATGCCGTGAGCTATTAGGACTTTACGAAGATAAAGATAGGTCGAGTGCAGATGTCAGGACTATAGCTAAAGAACGGCTTGAAGATATCAAAGTCAAACAACAAGAACTGCAATTATTGCATGATGAACTCAATATATTGGTCAAAGCGTGCAAAGGGGATAATCGGCCTGATTGTCCTATTCTTCAAGGATTGGCAAAAGCTTAACCTGAGAATAACTCATAGAGCGGGAGGCTTAAATAAGCCGCAAAGAACCCGATTATCCATATAATAATCGAAGCCCGCCAAATGCGTTTATTCCAACGGTGAGCGGCATTACATTTTGCGGCTAAAGAGGGATCTGTAGGACAATAGCGTCCTGGCCGATAAAGCGCCCAGCCACCGAGGGCTAACATGGCAGCGCTGCCCAGAAACATCCATAATTTATATTTGGTCAGCGTGACAAGAAATGGCAGTGTCTCGAACAAACTAGCCGAGACAGCGCCGAGTCCTAAGGTCACTAATATAATGGGTAGGGCACAACAAATCAGGGTTGAAGATGAGGTGAAAAGAACCAGCCACCCCCACCGATTTTGTTCAATAGTTGCGGCTTTGTTAGGGCTAGCCATTAGGAGCCATATGAGTCATGATCTTTGTGGTCGTGATCGCCATCGTGACTACTGCCATATGTTGTGCCGCTGCCATGGCTTTTATGGTCGTTCATATGGCGTTCTTTTTCTTCGGCTTTAACATCTATAAGATTTTCACCTCCATCTGAGTGGGAAACATCCATAAAATTACAATTCGCAGAGATAGTTTGACTCCGATAGGTAAAGCCCTTCTTACGGAAAAGTTTTTTCATACGTTTGTCACTCAAATCCGTATCTCTGGCCGCGCAAACGGAAATGATGCCTGTGTCAAGGTCAACAGCCACATCATAAACACCGTCAATTTTCTTGAGAGCTTTCGAAGATGTAGCCACGCAAAACGGGCAGGTTAAGCCGTCCACTTGCATGTCATATTGCGCATGATTTGCTTGCGCTGTGCCAGTGCTTAGGACCGTAAGAGCCAGAGGCATTAGAGCCAATTTCAGTATGGATTTTTTCATCGGATAAATTCCTTTTAAAAATTAACACGTAAGCTGGTTAGCACAGAATAATTAGGCGTGAGTGTAACATTATCAAAACTATCTGTTATAGGGATTGTTACAGCGAGGTCAGCAATCCAACGCTGCGTCACATATTGTAATCCTGGCGAAATTGAAAACTGCGTGCCATCTGTATTGAGCGTTTCAAACCCGTCAAAGCTAGAGTTGCCTTGGCGGGTAATATTGCCTTCAATGACGCCGAATAAGAAACTCGGACTATTTGCATCAGGGGCGCTATTCCAGATACGATATTGTAAAGACGCATCAAAGGCGAGCGTATTGCCAGCTTCAAAATCGTTCGCTTCGCCGTTTTCCGTGTAAACGACTTGCCCGCCTAGATTATATTGCGTCGTCGCAATTGTCGCGATCAGCCCGCCGAAAATATCTGTGGAGCCATCACTGGTCTCGCCTGTTTTACCTGTTGGCACACGCACGCCAATTAAAGGGGCAAGCCGCGTCGTCGATCCTCGGCCATCTTTACGGTAGATTTCATAACGCGAAAATAAAGTCGCATCTCCTAGGCCAAAGTTGTCGGAACTGAGGTCGTCTATCTCCACGTCAATATGGGTGACTGGCAGAACGCCAAAAACTGACCATTTCGATGTAATGCCATAACCGCCAACTGTCACCGCCGTTAGGCTATTAACATCCGCATTTGGGCCAGATGATTCTGTATAAATAATCTGCTCGCGCAGAATCACTTCCTCTTCACTGACGGGTAGAGCCGTGTTGAACGTTATAGGGGCTGCATATGCGGAGACGCTCTGCATGGCTATAAACAGGCCAAAGACAGCTACCTGAAAGCAAGGAATTTGGTATCGCTTAAATACGTTCATGCATGACACTCTAGTCCTTCCATTAACTGGAAGGTCAAGCATGAAATTTATGAAAACCAGCGAAGCTATATAAACGGCGGGTTCATCAAAATATGCAAGGGGGGCTGTTCGACTGAGCGGCTTAAACTCGCC
>CAZNWH010000192.1:0-2539 GCA_964576765.1 uncultured Hellea sp. | reverse complement strand
TAAAAGCATTTCGGGGTTGAGTTCCAATTGAACTGGCCATTTAGGCTTAATAAATTAATGTATTAGGCCCTTGTCTTTTTTCTATCATATTGGTTAGCTATAGATGAGTATAAATAGGAGCGTTGTTTTCAGATTAAAAATATTATCTTCTCAGGCAACTTTAAATAAAAAACCTTGGGGCGTATCCTCATGAGTTATTTAGAGCCAATATTAACACCCCCGTTGCAAGAAACAGGAATAAAGCTACCGCCTGTTCTTCAAGGTAATTACCCGTGTTTGATTTTAAACGCTGATTATCAACCTCTCTCTTATTTCCCGCTTTCATTGTGGTCTTGGCAAGATGCGGTTAAGGCGGTGTTTCTCGACCGGGTGCAAGTCATAAATCACTATGAACAAATTGTCCGATCCGCCAATTTTGAAATGGAAATTCCCAGCGTTGTTGCGCTCAAAGATTATGTCGCGCAAAATCGCGTGCCGGCCTTTACGCGGTTTAATTTATTTCTGCGCGATGGGTTTGAATGTGTTTATTGCCATAGCCCGGACGAATTGACCTTTGACCATCTTATCCCGCGTCGACTTGGCGGTAAAACTAGCTGGAAAAATATTGTTGCGGCGTGTTCAAGCTGCAACCTTAAAAAAGGTGGGCGGTTGCCAAAAGATGCGGGCATGTATCCACATACCAAGCCCTTTCAACCTAATATGCATCAACTCCAGGCGCAAGGCCGCCGTTTTCCGCCCAATCATTTACATGAAAGCTGGCTTGATTACCTCTATTGGGATGTTGAATTAGAGACTTGATAATTAGGTCGTTTACGGTCAGTCTGCTACTATGAAATTACATCCTTATGCTCTTATTCTCGGCGTTGGCATTGGCATCATGGTGCTTTTCGCGCTACGTCACCCTCTCTTTGCTATTTTTGCAACGGTTCTCTCAGTGCTGGGGATGGACGTGGCTTTTAAAAGCAGGACGAAAAAGATTGATGATAACCACAATGATGATGGCCCCTCATGAAGATAGGGATATTAACGGCCGGATTGTCTTTATTGCTTTTTTCAGCCTGTAGTCCATCGGTCGATAATTCGCCCAATATTATATTGGAAACGCAGGCCGGACAAATCGAAATTGAGGTTTATCCCGATAAAGCCCCGCTCAGCGCGGGTGATTTTTTGAATTATGTCGACCGTAAATATTATAATGGGCAAGGCTTTTACCGTGTTGTGCGTGCTGATAATGACCCACGCGCTATGGGTATGTCGTTAATTCAAGGCGGACGGCTGGACCTTGAACAAGTTGGTGGCCCGATAGCCCATGAGAGTACCAAACAGACGGGGCTACGAAATGATGCGGGTTCTGTGGCCATTGCCCGCGAAGAACCGGGGACTGGTAGCGCGGCTTTTTTCTTCATCAATGTCGGGAATAATAACTTTCTTGATCATGGGGGAGAGAGAAATCCGGACGGACAAGGCTATGCGGTTTTTGGCAAAGTCGTGCAGGGAATGGATATTGTCAAAAATATTCAAAATGGCGAGTCCCAAGGATCTGTCGATGATGAGCGGGTACAAGGTCAATATTTAACCAAACCGGTTATGATCATCAAAGCTTACCGGAAGTAGTCGTCATTTAATCAGAGGGTTTATTTAATAGAGGGTCTATGGTCCGGCTTTTTTATTTCTGTTTAGTGTTTGTTTTAGTGTCGTGTTCATCTCCACAAACAAGCACACAATTAACAGATCAGGGCGCAACCTATTATCTTGTTCGCCATGCTGAAAAAACCAAACAGCCATCTGACCCGAGTTTAACACAAGCGGGTTATAAACGCGCCCAAGATTTAGCTTTGCATCTTAAGGAGGTCCCGCTCGTAAAAATTTATAGCTCGGATTACACACGGACGCGGGATACTGCAGCGCCTATTGCGAAAGATAAAGCATTATCCGTCACGCTCTATGATCCTAAAAAATTGGCTGAATTTTCGAGGCTGTTATTGACCGAGAGCGGTCATATCTTGGTTGTTGGCCATTCTAATACGACGCCGCAACTTTCTGAGCATTTGGGAGGACCAGCAGGTCCGCCAATTGAAGAAGCCACGGAGTATAACCGGCTTTATGTTATCACCCGCAGCGCAGATGGTGTGACAAGCGACATTCAGACTTATGGCAATTAAGCAAGGCTGGCATTAGCCACTAATTTTATACGCTCTATCATGGCCTTTAAGCCGTTGGAACGCTGAGGGGATAAATGCTCATTAAGATCAAGCTGGTGTAGAATATCTGCAGCGTCCAACTCGCATATTGTTGTCGCGTTTCGACCAGAAAAAATCCTGAGCGTAACCGCGACAAGTCCTTTCACAATATGGGCGTCGCTATCACCGCGAAATGTGATGATCGGATCATCGCCTTCGCCATGTTCTGAGACAAGCCAAACTTGGCTGACACAGCCTTTAACTTTACTGGCCATGTTTTTCTCAGCCGGGTCTAATGGGGCTAAATTTTTACCCATATCGATGACATGAGTATAGCGATCTTCCCAATCTGTGAGGAA
>CAZNWH010000191.1:0-2581 GCA_964576765.1 uncultured Hellea sp. | reverse complement strand
TATGTGTGGACGTTATACATTGGCCGCTCGTCTTGACGAAATTGCGGCCTATTTTGCGGCGAAATCAGGGCCAGTTGACGAGGGTGGACACCCCCTCTGGGATTGGGAACCAAATTATAATATTGCACCGGCGAGTGTCGTCCCGGTTATCGCCTTTGATGGACGTAAAAAGCGCAAAGTCGTCCCTATGCGTTGGGGTATTCATCCCCATTGGAAAAAGCAGCCTCCGGAAGGACGCCCTCTCTTTAATGCACGTCTTGAAACAGCTCATGAAAAAGCAAGTTTCAGAACACCCTTTCGTCGCCGCCGTGCCCTTATCCCGACAACAGGTTGGTATGAATGGGAAGGGGTTGAAAAGCCTAAAACTCCTTATTTCATTCACGAAGATGAAGAGGAGTTATTTGCCTTTGCTGGCTTATGGGATCAATGGCAAGTGGATGAAGGGATTACCTTATTGTCTTGCACAATCCTAACAACAGCCGCCAAAGGTGACATCAAACATTTGCATCACCGTATGCCTGTGCGCCTGCCAAAAACCCAGTGGGATAATTGGCTGGATTGGGATGCAAAGGCCGATGTGACCCTTCAAAAAATCTGTAGCGCAGATGACCTGGATTACTACGATGTGGGTTACGAGGTCAGTTCAGGACGTGCCAAAGGGGCCCACCTTATTAAACCTGCGGGGACCAAAGATTAGCCTGAGCTTTGAAAATCAAAAGCATGATAATCCGCCATGGCCGCGCCTCGCTGTCCAACAGGTCTGTCAGGCCCGCATGTTGTATCAACCGATGTATGACGTTCCATTTCAGCATTAATCTCGGCCCCGACAATTACAACAAATGCCGTCAGCCAAAACCATACCAACAAAATGATCACAGCTGATAAGCTCCCATAGGTCGCGTTATATGTATCAAAGGTCGCTACAAAATAAGAGAACCCGGCCGATATTAAAAGCCAGCTTACCGTTGCGAAAATAACGCCGGGGAAGAGCCAGCGCAGTTTAGCGGCTCGGCGACTTGGTCCGAACCTATAGAGTATCATCGTCGTCAGAGCGAAGAAGGCCACCAACAATCCCCAAGGCAAAACCCGTGTTAGTCCTGCGCTTATTTCTTCTAACTTTAAAACCGCTAGCAAAGCTGGGACGCCGATAATAACAGCCAAAGACATCCAGATGAAGACCGTCATAGACAAAGTCAAAAGACTTGCGAGGCCGTAAAATTTCACCAAATTGCGTTTTTCTTTTTCTCCATATGCTACATTTAAGGCGCGCATCATTGCTCGAATACCCGCGCCTGCTGCCCAAAGCGCTAGAAGCAAACTCACTGCAATGCGAAGACCCAAACGGGCATTAGGCGCGCTTGCAACAGCTTGCACCTGATCGCTAACAAGGCTCCAGGCCTGTCCAGGTAAAAGCGTGGACACCACCACCAGATGGTCTTGCGCGCTAACAGGATCAGCGACATAACCATAAATTGACAAGCAGGCTGTAATGAGCGGGAAAATCGCCAGCATTGTGAAGAACGCAACGCCTGCCGCAATAATCGTAACATTGTCATCCCGAATTTCACGTAAGACATATTTGAAAATATGCCAGATATCCTGCCGGTTAAAGCCAAGCGGGGTGAGTGCATCACAACTATGGTGCATTAGTTTTCTATTTCTTTTTTGGAGCGGGTTGCGGACGAACAAAAACAAAAAGAGTCTCGCTCGAAGCCGCGCGGTCATATTTATAATTTCCCAGATTAAAATCTTTCAGTTCTTCTGTTCTGTCCGCGCGCGTTTGCATGATCCAGCGCGCCATAAGCCCGCGCGCAAATTTGGTATAATATTGCACGGGTCGAATTTTTCCTTCTTTTTCTTCAAGAAATTTTGCGGTGATTATCGGAGCTTGAAGCGTCTTTTTATCCACAGCTTTAAAATATTCGTTAGACGCCAGGTTGATAATGGTTTTATCGCCATGACCTTCCAGATGTTTATTTAGCATAACCGCTAAAGAACTTCCCCAAAAATCATAAAGAGACTTACCACGCGTGGTGGTCAGCTTGGTACCCATTTCAAGGCGGTATGGCTGTATGGCATCGAGCGGACGCAAAACACCATAGAGGCCCGATAAAATTCTCAAATGGTCTTGGGCATAAGACAGGTCTTCATCGCTTAAGCTTTTGGCATCCAACCCCCAATATACATCGCCATCAAAGGCCAGCCCCGCTGATTTCGCCGAGTTGCTTTGGCCTTTCAGGTTGAATGCCTTGAAACGCTCGGCATTTAGATTGGCCAGATTATCACTGATGTGCATGAGCCGTTTAAGATCCTCGGCCGATTGCGTTTTAGCCACTTTGGCCAGTTCTGCCGTATCCTTGGCTAACAGGGGCTCGGTCACCGCAAGGCTTGTCGCAGCCGGGTCAAAATTTAATTTTTTTGCAGGGGAGAGAAGTGTCAACATTATTTATATCCTTTCCTCATAACATCAGCGAATTATCGCGCCCGTATGCGTGGGTATTTGATAGCGCACATTAGAAGCTTAGGAAAATATTATCAAGCCAACCAAGCGCGGTATAATTTATGTGCGAGGCTCAGAGGC
>CAZNWH010000190.1:0-2589 GCA_964576765.1 uncultured Hellea sp. | reverse complement strand
CGTCAAAGGATATGCCCTCGGCTGAAACGTTGTGGAAACCTAACCGCCCTGTCAGTATCCAAATTGTAGACCGTTATGGCCGTGATGTGCTCGTGCGTGGTGCTTCGTCTGCGCCCCGAGTTAAACTTGACGCGCTGCCTGCCCATGTTCCGGGCGCGATTATCGCGACAGAAGACAGACGCTATAAAACACATGTCGGCCTTGACCCTATAGGCCTCACGCGGGCCATGTTCAAAAACATTAAAGCCCGCAGGTATGTCGAAGGCGGCTCCACCATAACCCAGCAATTGACAAAAAATGTGTTCTTAACACCGGAAAAAACCCTCAAGCGCAAAGCGCAGGAAATGATGTTATCGGTTTGGTTGGAACAAGCTTTTACCAAAGATGAGGTATTAGAGATGTATCTCTCTCGGGTTTACTTTGGGAACGGGGCTTGGGGACTTGAAGCCGCAAGTCAGCGCTATTTGGATAAATCGGCTTCTGATCTCACAATAGGAGAGGCCGCGATGATGGCAGGCCTGCTCAAAGCGCCCTCGCGTTATAACCCGATGAGCGCACCAGAAGCCTCGGCCAAGCGCACAGCAATTGTACTTGATGTGATGGCGGAGCAAAACCTCATTAACCGCTATACGCATTATCGCTCGCTGACGGACACGATCAATATTCGCCGCCCACAATCCGATAATAGCGCGCAATATTTTGTTGATTGGATATGGCCCGAGCTTGAAGCTGTTACTGGCACCCCATCACAAGATATGGTGGTTCAGACAACCCTTGATTTTGACGCTCAACTCAAAGCAAGCACGAGCGTTAGCGTAGGGCTAGACACTAAACGTAATGCGGGGCAGGCGGCGTTAGTGTCTCTGGATGGAACGGGCGGGGTTATGGCGATGATTGGTGGCAATGCTTATAACATCAGCCAATTTAACCGCGCGACACAAGCCCAGAGACAACCGGGATCGGCCTTTAAACCCTTTGTCTATCTTGCCGCATTTCGGTCGGGTATGACCCCTTGGGATCGCCGTGAAGATAAGCGTATAGAAATTGGAGACTGGGCTCCGGAAAACTTTACCGAAGAGTTTAAAGGCAAGATGAGCTTAGAAGACGCTTTTAAAAAATCGATCAATACAATCGCTGTCAGTCTTGGTGAAGAAGTCGGGCGAGGTACCATCATCGAGACGGCTCGTGATTTTGGATTTACTGATCTAACGCCTTTACGCAGCTTAGCCCTTGGCGCACAGGCGACGAGCCCTCTTAACTTAACCGCCAGCTATTTACCATTTTCAAATTATGGCAAAATGACAAAGCCTTATGGTATTCTCTCAATTTCGACGGCGGATGGCACGCCGATCTATCAGCACAGGCCCTCTGAAATCTCTCGCGTGATATCGTCTGAAAACCTAGGACATATGAATCGTTTGATGACCCGGACAGTGACGCAAGGAACAGGCCGCCGGGCTTTTATTGAAGGCCGGGAGGTCGCTGGGAAAACGGGAACGACCAATGATTTTCGAGATGCATGGTTCATTGGCTATGCACCCGATATCGTGACGGGTGTTTGGGTAGGGGCAGATGATTTTACGCCTATGAACGATGTCACAGGCGGATCAATCCCTGCACAAATATGGAAAGATTATATGGGACAAGTCTTGAAAAATATGCCTAAAACGGCTCTACCAAAATCCAGTGAGCCCATCTGGCGTAAACAGGAAAAGGTTCTGGACACGCTTTTAAACGATATTGAGGATGCTCTACCTTAATCGCGCAGGAGCTCATTTACGCCTGTTTTACTGCGCGTTTGTGCGTCAACCGTTTTAACAATAACAGCACAATTTAGGTTATGACTTCCATCTTTGGCTGGGAGCGAGCCAGGCACAACAACTGAATAGGCCGGGACTTCACCGTAGCTGACGTCGCCTGTCGTGCGGTTATAAATCTTAGTCGATTGGGACAGATAAACGCCCATGGCCAAAACTGCGCCTTCACGCACAATTACGCCCTCAACGATTTCAGACCGAGCGCCAATAAAGCAATTATCTTCAATAATGGTTGGGTTGGCTTGTAGCGGTTCCAAGACACCGCCAATACCGACGCCGCCGGAGAGGTGACAATTTTTACCGATTTGAGCACAAGAGCCCACCGTCGTCCATGTATCAACCATGGTGCCTTCATCAACATAGGCGCCAATATTGACGTAGCTTGGCATAAGGACAACATTGGGCGCGATAAAACTACCGCGCCGCGCCGCACAATTGGGGACGGCTCTAAAGCCCGCTTTTTTAAATTCAGCTTCGCCCCAGCCCTCGAATTTAGACGGGACTTTATCCCACCAATTACCGCCATTGGAACTTCCACTCATAAGTCCGTTCCCGTTTAGACGAAACCCGAGGAGCACAGCCTTTTTAAGCCACTGATGAACAACCCAGTCATTATTTCCGTTTTTTTTAGCGACGCGCATCTTTCCGCTATCCAGTGCCATGATAGCCGTCTCAACAGCCTCGCGATACTCGCCTTTTGTTTCTGGCGTGAGCGTTGCTCTATCATCCCAAGCGGCAGTGATTGATTTTTCGAGAGAGGCTATCATGTTTT
>CAZNWH010000189.1:0-2618 GCA_964576765.1 uncultured Hellea sp. | reverse complement strand
TGCCCGCTCATGCGAGGAAAATCAGTCTGCTCTGTCTGTACCGGATATTAAGTCACCCCAATTGATGACGCCGATAGTCTTGGACAGCCCCAGATCATTTACAACAAATGAACTGAGCATTAGCGGCCACAAAAGACCGCCAAATTCTTTTAGGCGGACAAATCCGACCCGTCGATTTTCACACCCGGGCCCATTGTTGAGCTCAGTGTGATCCTCTTCATAAATGTACCTTTAGCGCCGGAAGGACGAGCCTTCTGTATTGCCGTCAAAAAAGCTGACACATTTTCAGACAACTTATCTTGCGCGAAGCTAGCTTTGCCGACAGCCGCGTGAATAATGCCGGCTTTTTCAACCCGAAATTCTACGGCGCCGCCTTTGGAGTCTTTTACCGCTTTGGCAACGTCCATTGTCACCGTCCCAACTTTCGGGTTCGGCATCATACCTTTCGGGCCTAGGACTTTACCTAAGCGGCCGACAAGCGGCATCATATCAGGCGTAGCTATAACCTTTTCAAACGGCATATCGCCCGCTTGAATTTGTTCCATCAGATCTTCCGCGCCGACAATATCAGCGCCAGCGGCTTTAGCTTCGTCAGCCTTGGCATCTTTGGCAAAAACAGCAACCCGAACAGAACGTCCTGTGCCATTTGGCAGATTACATACGCCACGTACCATTTGGTCGGCGTGGCGAGGATCAACGCCCAAGTTAACCGCCACTTCAATTGTCTCGTCAAATTTCGCCTTTGCATTACCTTTGACGATTTTAACTGCGTCAGAAACGCTGTGCATTGCCTCTTTATCATAAGAGGCGTTAGCCGCTTTCATTCTTTTTCCCGCCATGACTATTCTCCCGTCACTTCAAAACCCATCGAACGGGCAGATCCCGCGATGATTAAAGCGCCTTGGTCAACATCATTGGCCGAAAGGTCAGCAAGCTTGAGCTCCGCGATTTCACGGCACTGCGCCATAGTTACGCTCCCGCCAACTTCGCGGCCAGGATGGTTTGATCCGGATTTCTTATTCGCCATTTTCTTAAGGTAATAAGA
This sequence comes from uncultured Hellea sp., assembly GCA_964576765.1. GTDB lineage: Bacteria > Pseudomonadota > Alphaproteobacteria > Caulobacterales > Maricaulaceae > Hellea. Next base: position 1,573 of record CAZNWH010000189.1, on the reverse strand, counting down.
GGCTGGCGCCGTTTTCGTCACAAATGTAAAGGATTTATCCGCATAAACTGTAATAACAGTTGGCGTCGGGACACCTTTTTCCAAGCTTTCTGTCTTAGCATTAAATGCCTTTGCGAATTCCATAATATTAACGCCGCGCTGACCTAATGCAGGCCCAAGAGGCGGTGACGGGTTCGCTGAGCCCGCCGGTATCATAAGCTTGATGTAGCCATCAATCTTCTTTGCCATTTTCCACTCCATGTGAGGCTAAGCCTCAATTTAAATTACCCTCACCTCATGTGAGAGCTTGTGGTTTCGTGGTCTGGCAAGCACTGGACTTAGCGCCGCCTCCCACATTCTGAAATTTTCCATCAGAAAAATTCAGCTACTCGATTTTCCCAAAAGGAAAGTTTCGAGAAAAACGACAAATTTCGTCGTTTTAATTTTATTACCTCTCCCAAGGGAAAGGCTGAAGTTTTAAACAAAACAACGAAGAGTGTTGTTTTGGTGCCGATATTTTCTAACGAAAATCCCGACTAGGTCTGTTTTTCGACCTGAATATAATTCAATTCAACAGGTGTCCCCTGCCCGAAGATATTAATGAGCACTTTGAGGCGCGCATGCTCCTCATCAATACTTTCAACGGTTCCATTGAAACTCTGAAAAGGCCCGTCAACAACTTTAACCGTCTCACCAATCTCGAAGGTAATCATTGGACGCGGACTATCCACACCCTCTTGTATTTGACCCACAATGCGGGCGACTTCGGCGTCAGACACGGGGCGGGGCTTATTGGCAGAGCCTAAAAAACCGGTCACTTTCGGCGTATTTTTCACCAAGTGATAGGCTGCATCTGTCAAATCGACCTTGACCAAAACATAGCCCGGAAAGAATTTGCGTTCAGATTCGACCTTGCGGCCTTTGCGCACCTCAACGACATTTTCAGTCGGCACTAAAATCTCTTCAAAGAGGTGATCCAACCCCTTTTCCGCCGCTTCACGCTCAATAGAGCGCTGAACATGCTTTTCGAAATTCGAATAGGCCTGAACGATATACCATCTCGCCGCCATTATGCAGAACCTCCGAAACCTAAAACAATTTTGATAAGTGTGGCCAAGACCCAATCAACAATAAAAAAGAATATCCCCATTAAGATCACCATGATCATCACAAGAATAGTCGTCGTCAAAGTCTCACGCCAAGTCGGCCAGACAACCTTACGAGCCTCCTGACGAACTTGCCCGACATATTTGACGGGGCTAACTTTATCTATTTTTGTAGGCTTAGCTTCAGCCATTTACTTAAACTCCAAAACGCGAGCCCAGAAACTCCCAAGGAACATCCAGCTTCGCGTCATTATATTGTGCCATATCTGACTTTAAAGAGCAGCTCTCCAAATAAATTTGGTGAGTGGCAGGGGCGGAGGGACTCGAACCCCCGACCCTCGGTTTTGGAGACCGATGCTCTACCAGCTGAGCTACACCCCTAATTAAAATCCTGATCAGGCGGCAGGCCCAAAGAGCCCACTATATAATATCCCTTTACTCTACAATTTTAGCAACGACGCCAGCGCCGACTGTGCGTCCACCTTCAC
>CAZNWH010000188.1:0-2651 GCA_964576765.1 uncultured Hellea sp. | reverse complement strand
ACCCTGACCCTGATTGTAGGGCTTTAAAAGGACTAGCCTCGCCATCGGCCCAACCAGTCATAATAAGGAAGGTTGGCATTAGTATAACCATAGTAGCAATAGGGATAATCATGTTGCGTGCCAGTGGTATGAGTCCCTCTTTCATGGCCACGCTTGAGGCCTGTTCACCTATCATTGGCACAGCCCCTTCGCGTAGTAGAGCCCCGCGATTTTCGGCTGTTTTCATTTCTCCAATGTCCCGACCGGAAAGAATAACAAAAATAAGCGTGGCGATGACAAGCATGGGATAAAAGTTAAATAGCGTCGCTTTTAGTAATTCTCCAAAGGCATTTTCCATGCCTTGTGCCATTAAAAGCCCGGTTATGAATGCTCCCCACGCATTGAAGGGGAGTAGGATACATGATGGTGCAGAGGAACTATCGGCAATATAGGCGAGCTTTTCGCGAGGTATTTTTAATTTATCAAAGACCGGCCGGTAAAGCGTACCGACGGTTAAGATGGAGATGTTGCTTTCAATAAATAAAATAACCCCTGTAAAAAGCGCCATAAGTTCCACGCGCTGTCTCTGGCCTCGGCTATTGGCTTTGTCGTTTGATTTTTCTAGCCATCCCAACAGACGGTTGATAAACCCTTGGACACCTCCTGAACGCTGTATGAGCGATATGAGCGCGCCGACCACTAGAGTAAAAATAATAATCCGCGTGTTCCCAGCATCCTTAAACACTGCCACGAGACCGTCTATGGTGGCAAAGCTACCCGAGACTGGATTGCCTCCTGCCAAAATGACAAAGCCAATCCAAATTCCGATCAATAAAGATAGGAAAACTTGCCGCGTCCAAAGCGCGAGGCCGATAGCAATAATCGGCGGGAACAAAGAGAGGAGTCCGTAAGTGTCCATGGAGTGTATATTAGACCTTGGGGATGCTTGGCGGAAGTAGGAAGTCAATTAAATTGGGGGGCATTCAATAACGAAATTGAGCGTAGGGTCTAATTGACTAAATCTGAGGGTAAGTTTAATTCCCGCTTATGCGTAAATTTGCTTTAATCTTTGCCTTTCTTTTGATCTTTGCATTTATTTGCCTAAGCCTGCCTTCATTTGCGGATGACAAAGCTTCAGGAGTGAATAGTGCCTTGGCTAAAACTCATGCCAAAATCATCAAAGATTATAAGGCAGTACCACACATTAAACTTGCTGAAATGGAGGTTATGGACTCGGATAAGTATCTCATTTTTGATGTCCGCGAAAAAGATGAATTTGCGGTCAGTCATATCAAGGATGCTATTTGGGTTGATCCAGCCATAGATGTAGCATCATTTTATGAAAAATTTGAACACCAGATCGAAGAAAAGACGGTTATATTATACTGCTCAGTTGGAGTTCGCTCAACGCGTCTGGCTGAAAAACTTATGATGAAATTAAGCCGTGACAATATTCGGATTTATAATTTGGAAAACGGTATTTTCGGCTGGCATAATGAGAGCCGCCCGCTGTTTAAGATCAATGAGGTGAGAGACAGTGACATGACTGATTTCGTTCATCCCTATAATATTTTTTGGAAGCGTATGCTTAACCGCAAACATCTGACGCGTTATAAATAAAAGGAGCAGTTAATATTTAATTTGCCCTGCCCGTGGATAAACGATTTTAGCGTTTCCATGTAAAAGACAGCGCGGCTGCGTCTTCGTTAAAACTATAATCTTCTGCCGTGGCTTCGCGGCGTAGATAAGATAGCGATACATCCGCATTGCCAATTCTATAACCAAGGCCAGCTTGCGCGTCACCGACAATGATCCGGTCTTGAAGGTGGAACTGACCACTTGTAAGCCGCCCGATTGAATTTGGAGAATAGGTCACAGCCTCTGCATCTGCTCCCGCGAAGAAATACCAAGTGTTATTCTCGAAATTTGATCCCTTGCGCAAATCTTCACCGATTTCAACGACGGCGCCTACAATGGCACTTGAGCTTTCATCGTTAAACCGTAGAGCAGCCCTTGGCGTGAGGGATAGATCCAGCCCTTTTGTACTTACACTTGTAAAAGCCTTTTGGTAGCCCAGATCTATGGTCTCTGTGCGGCGCAGGCAGTTTTCGATACCAGTCAAACAATCCGAATTGCCTAAATCAAGTTTAAAAAGCGTGGATCCCATGCTTTCCGGAGGCAGGTCAATTTGGCTGGTAGCCAAATCAAGAGTTAAGCCTTCATATCCGACGCCATTGGCCGGAATATTTAGGTTTAAACCGTCTCTTGGTGTTGGTTTATTTTGAGAAAATGCAGGAAAAGAGATGCATATAGCCGAGCTTAGCCCAAGTGCAACCAGAAGTGATTTGCGGTTTTTAACTCTTTTCGAGTTTGTTATGCTTTTGTTATTAAACACTTTCTTCTTTAAACTCCGCTCTATCAGCCCCACGCGACTGAACGTACAATCTTGTTTAGCACAGTAATATTCAAATGTCTTAGCGAAAGACATATATTACGTTAATTTTAACTTAACACGTCTTAAGATAGCCTTAACGCGTTGATAGCGCTGTGACTTAGGTCACGAATTTGGATTATTTTGATAAATTTTGAATAATTCACGATATTCAAAACTTCCTATTATTGACAGGCGAGGCATTCCTCATAATCTGTTGGAGCGGCTGCTTCCATGGATT
>CAZNWH010000187.1:0-2710 GCA_964576765.1 uncultured Hellea sp. | reverse complement strand
GATCAGATAACATCATAACAATATCAAAGGCGACGGAGTCTGTATGCCAGGTATCGACAGCGTCACGTATATCTTCGGGGGCGTAGTTGACTCCGCAAGCCACTGCGGGCACTGAATGCCGCGCGAGACTGACCTCGGCGATCGCTGAGAGATGTTCGGCGAGTTCTGGGCTATCACAAAAATCACGTATAAAGGTAGATCGGTAGCCTGCGCCGCGACAATAGGATCCTAAGCGGTTTACGCCAGTGCCGACACTGAGGTTGCGATTGTCGTACATTTTTATGCAAGTCTCCCTCATGACTGAGAGACCTTCTTCCGAGAGAATTTTGAAAGCAGAACTAACGCCGAAGGACGACGGACAATCCTGTATTTTCTCATCAGTATATCCGAGTTTGTCCAATGTTATGACTTTTTCAGGTTGACCTAATTCCAAATGACGCGCGGCAGAAAACTTTGGCTCCCCGCTATATTTGACATAGTCAACTGGACGTTCAGTCGGAAAAGGTAAAGTTTTGCGCATCTCATATCCTCAAAACACTTCGTGAATAAAGATATATAATATATGGGAGTCTCTATCGTCGATAGGAAAGCTTAATCATTAGCGTTGATTATACTTCCAGTAGTGTTGATAATAGTAAGCAAATTCAAACTTATCATAACTTGGAGTGGTGTGACTAATGAGAAAGCCATTGATATTCTCGTTTCCATTTCCCATAGAAGCAGTAAAATATAAGATATAGGGGATAAAATGCACCAGTCTGAGAGACTTCCGATTGTAGTGGCAACATCGGGTTTTTATAATGGTTTCAACCGTTTTGTGACATTAGGAGCCAAAGCTTTATTAGCTCTATTTATTCTATGGGTCGCTATTACACCTGAAAAAGCTAAAACCATTCTCGCGGGCATTCAGAGCGGAACAGTCAACATTTTCAGTGGCTGGTATATGTATATTACATTTTTTTTCGTTTTGGTCTGCTTGGGGCTGGCTATTTGGCCAAAATCTGGCCGCCAACGTTTAGGTCGTTTTGATGAGCGTCCTGAATTTTCCAATTTTTCTTGGTTCGCCATGATGTTTGGCGCAGGCATTGGTGTGGGAATGCTAACCTATTCTACTGCAGAACCTATATTTCATTTTGCCAATAATCCTGATGTTATCAAAGGTACAGTCGAAGCTCAGTCTGCTGACAATGTACGAATGGCCTATAAATGGGCGTTGTTTCATTATGCCCTAACGCCTTGGGCGTGTTACGGTATTGTCGGTATGGCGCTGGGTTATTTCGGCTATAATCGCAATTTACCACTCACTATACGTTCGGGCTTGATGCCACTCTTTGGAAAGCATTTATCGGGCCCCCTTGGCCATGTTGTCGATATAGTTGCAATCGTTGCCACCATTTCAGGGGTCGGAGTAACTATAGGCTATGGCGTCTCGCAATTTGCTTCAGGTGTATACAATATTACGGGGGCAGACTGGTTATCGTCAGGTAATGGAAAACCGACCCTTGCGGGGCAATTGATTGCTTTGGTTATCATTATGGCAGCGTCCAGCGTATCAGCAATTTCTGGCGTAAAAAAAGGGATTAAATGGCTCTCCAATATCAATATGAGCCTGTCATTCTTTCTGCTTTTGTTTTTTCTTCTATTTGGCGCAACACTTTTCGCTTTTAAAGCTTTTTTCCTTACGATTTGGGATTATCTCATTGCTTTCCCGAGAATGTCGCTTTCAGTCTGGAGTTCGTCCGGTGGCGAGACTGAAAAAGCGCTGGCATCTTGGCAGGCAGCTTGGTCTATCTTCTATTGGGCATGGTGGATAGGTTTTGCACCTTTTGTTGGGCTGTTTTTGGCACGCGTATCCAGAGGACGTACAATCAGGGAATATGTTATGGGCGCAATGCTCGTGCCGACACTCATGTGCCTGACATGGTTTGCACTTGTTGGCGGTACGGCAGTTGATTTGGAGCTTACCGGAATTGCGAAAGGCGCCATTCTCAACGCTGATATATCGGCACAGCTTTACGAGACCATCAATCTCATTCTGTCCACGGGATTAGCCAAGTTGATGTCATTCGTAATTGTAATATTACTCCTCACATATCTCGTCACTTCGGCTGATTCCGCGATTTTGATTATAAATACGATTTCTTCCGCAGGCGATTCGCTTCAAAAAGAGGCTAAACACATTATAATGTGGGGTTTAATTTTGACTGCAGTGATTGCGGTTCTCCTCATCGCGGGTGGGATGGACGCTTTGCGCTCTATTATGATTATCGGTGCTCTGCCGTTCTCGCTGGTGATGGCCTTGATGGCGATATCACTTATAAAATCTCTTCTCTTTGATTCCGATTGAAGAGCTGTAAAGCCTCGTGCGGAAATAGCCTCGAATAATCCGGCGCGATGTAAGTAATAAAAATACCTTATGTAAGATGAGATTTTCTCTGGGTTTGTTGTTAAAGTGCAACATTACAAGAGAAAATGTGATAATAATAATAATGATACTAGCGCATAAGATTGATTGAAGTAATACTATAATTGCGCAGTGAATATAAGTGATATAAGCGTTGAACCATAGCGTATCAGTCCTAAAGGGGAAATAAATGAAAAAGCAGAATCTACTTTGTTGCACCGCCATATGCGCAATTTCAATGGCTGGTATGTCAACTACGGCATATGCCCAACTTGAAGATGAAGTGATCGTCACGGCGACGAAACG
>CAZNWH010000186.1:0-2732 GCA_964576765.1 uncultured Hellea sp. | reverse complement strand
TATCGGGCGTTTTTAAGTCAGATGATATTTCCGCCATCCTTGAAGCTCTTGAAGTCACCATGAATATTCAAGTTGATGAGAGTGCCGAAAATACGATCTATCTCTCTAGGTGATGTAAAAATGTCACTGGTAATTTATAATTAAAAAAAAGTTAAAATGAGTTGGGGGTAAAGGTCCTGTAATCCCACTTAACAAAGTAAGCTATTAGTTTGTACTTATGTGTACGGTTGTGGTGTAACGGTTATAAAATATAAAAAAGATAACGGCGGGAAGAAAGTGAAACAGCTAAAAATTGCAGCCGCGCTTGTCGTTGCATTCTATGCGATTTCAAGTTCAGCATCTGCTGGTGAGATTGGGGAGGTATTTGAATTTAATGTACCTTTGCTCACGGTAGACTCTGCTATTAATGCGGTTGCTCAACAAGCAAATACCCCCGCTATCTTTCCTTATGATAAAGTTCGTCATTTAAAGGCGAGCCCTCTTAAGGGACCTTTTACAATCAATGACGCCCTCATAGAAATACTGAAAGGGACAGACCTTAAAGCTTACATTACGGATTCAGGTGTGATCACAGTTTGGTTGCCTGAAACCGACGAGAAAAGCGGAGTAACAGAACATGTCTCCGATCAAAATGTAATCAAAACTAAGGACGATCCAATGAAAATTAAGGGGAATAAAGGTTTATTATCCACCGCATCTGCGGCCATTATTGCGGGAACTGCGGTGACGCCATCACTCGCCCAAGATTCACCATCTGATTCATATGACGAGATTATTGTGACGGCGACCAAGCGGTCGGAAAGCGTTCAAGACATTCCTATTGCGGTGACAGCAGTCACGCCAAAGCAATTGGAACGTCAGGGTATTTTGGATATTAAAACCTTAAGCTCGGTCGTTGGCGGATTAAGCATTCAATCGTCAAATACGCAAAGTCAAGGTACCGCGATACGTATCCGAGGTATTGGCACAACTGGTAATAATATTGGCGTAGAAAGTGCCGTTGGTGTTTTTATAGATGGGGTCTATCAATCACGACCTGGCGTGGCCTTGGGTGAATTGGTCGATATTGAACAAATCGAAGTATTGCGCGGCCCCCAAGGGACTCTTTTTGGCCGTAATACCACGGCCGGTGCTTTGGTAATTCGGAGCAAACGACCAGAATTTGATGAATTTAATGGGTTTGTTTCTGCATCATACGGAAATTTTAATGCCATAAATCTTCAAGGCGCACTGAATGTTCCTGTTGTTGATAACACGTTAGCTCTACGGGTTTCCGGAGGGCTCCGGAAACGCGACGGATTTGCAATCAGCGTTGTGGACGGTACAGATTCTTATGAACATGACCGTCAATTAATTCGTGGCCAACTCTTATGGGAACCTTCCGATGCGACGAGCGTACGATTAATTACAGATTATCAAAACACTGATGAAGATTGTTGTAATTCCGTTGTTCTCGCAACGACACCGAATTTTTCTCCCGCGCTGAATGAATTGGCTTTCCCGCAGGGAACTCCAACAGATGGCGTAGACAGAGCGAGCTATGCTTTTCCGGCTTCGGAATTTTCAGGGGATGTTCCTCTGACATCTAGCGGCACATCTTTTGAAAATGCAATTGAACAATGGGGCTTTTCGGGCGAAGTCGTTCACGACTTTGGCGGAGCAGAATTAACGGTGATCGGATCTTATCGGGACTTCTTTGCTATCGGTAACCAAGATGACCCGATTGCAGGAAATCTGTTCCAGATAGGACCTAATGGAACTACGCGTCCCAATGCCCCAGATTTCTTTGACGAAATCAAAACCTATACGGGCGAAGCCCGCCTACAAGGCACGGCGTTTGATGATCGTCTTGATTGGCTGGCTGGCATCTATTACGCGAATGAGGAAATCCAAGAACTTTTCCCGACAACATTAGGCTCGGATTTCCCCGCTATTGTTTCGGCTGGTGCTACTGGGGACCCAACATTTTTAGATACCGTATCCTCTGTTGGTAATTTATTGGTCGGTGATGGTACCTTTTCTCCCATTTCCCATGTTGGATCTTTTGCAGATAATTTGTTTACTCAAGAAGGGGAAAGCATATCGATTTTCACGCATAATATTTTCAATATCACCGATACGTTAGACCTGACGCTGGGCGCGCGATATGTTGACGATACAAAAGATGGTCGATTCGAGCAAATGGATGTTTTCAATCCGGCCTGTGATGCTCTTCTCGGCGCAGGCGCCCGGCTCGGCGGTGCCACCGGTGCGGCTGATGCGGCTGCGGCTTTAGCCACATTAGAAGGCGCGATTGGGCCTGCAGGTGCAGCGGGGCTCTTGACGCCGGGACCTTCGGGTTTTTCTGCCTTAGGATTTGGCACGGCTCTTTCATGCTTGCCTTTTAATACTATTGCGGTTCCTGCTGGGCAGGGCTTTGGATTATTACCCGAGCTGTTTGATACGACCTTTGAGGATGACGAGTTTATCTACACTATTCAGGGGGGCTGGAAGCCCAGTCCTGATTACTTGCTTTATGCTAGCTTCACTCATGGATATAAGGCAGGCGGAATAAATCTGGATTCTTCATCTGCGATTGGCGGGGCTGACCCTCGGTTTAATTCCGAGATAGCCGACTCTTTCGAAATTGGTTTGAAATCAACATTATTGGACGGAGCCTTGCGCGCTAATATAGCCCTATATCATACTGATTTGGAGGACTATCAGGCCGTTGAATTTACCGGAACGCGGTT
>CAZNWH010000185.1:1679-2793 GCA_964576765.1 uncultured Hellea sp. | reverse complement strand
ACCGAATTATTCGTATGGGGCGGCCTTTATAAAGTTTTGACTTAAGAAATTTCTTAATTATGCTCTATATTTCATTAATAAAATGAAAATGGGCCAATGAGCGCTACTGAAAAAAAGAAATCTGGAGTTCGCGCACTGATATGGTGCGCATTTGTTATATTGATTGGCGCGGTGATCTTTCTAGTCTTAAGCGCTTTCGGAGTTTTACGGTATTGGCAGGCAGAAAAAACGCCGCAAGCTCTTTATTTGTTTAAAACGAGCATTGGCCTCTATGTGTTTCCGGCTGCTATATATGTTACCCATTTTATTGTCTTTGGTCATGCACTTTTTACGACGCATAAATTTCGAGCGAATAACCAATGAGCTCGGAGAAAATTAATTGGCCTTCTAAATATCATCCGGATAATTGCGCGGTGCATGTTGCAAACGCCATGGATATGGACGTTTCCATGGAGGCGGCATGGGATCGACTCATTCACGCGACGCAATGGCCAAATTGGTATTCAAATGCAACAAATGTACGGATTATGGATCCGCAAAAAAAGAAGCTAGATTTGGGTGTTAAGTTTCGCTGGAAGACGTTTGGTATGACAATTAACTGTACTGTCGAAGAGTTTTTACCCTTCGAACGACTCGCATGGTCGTCCGAATCTTTTGGTATGGGGGTTTATCATGCTTGGCTATTGTGCGACCGCCCTCAAGGGTGCCATGTGATAACGGAAGAAACACAGAACGGTTTTATACCAAAGATTGCCGCCTCACTCATGCCGGGAAAGATGCATAAATTTCATCAAATTTGGTTAGAAGGTTTAAATGAGACTGCCAAGCAGCAGGTCGCTTTAGGATAAGGTTAAAACCAGTTTAGCAAAATCTATAGGTTAGATTCTTTCGCTAAAATTATTTTCAAAACAGTCCTGAGTGCTGAAGTCTTAGAAATCGACCTTCAAGATTGTAATAGACTATCCGATGAGCCGGAACTGAACCATTATAACAGAGGCATTGCAACACTAGGCAAAAAAGGGGAATTTTGCTAAAATAGAGAGATTGTTACCATGTCACTGTCATCACAAAGCCCTCGTAATAAAAGCTATGATATTGTTATCATTGGCGGGGG
>CAZNWH010000185.1:0-1579 GCA_964576765.1 uncultured Hellea sp. | reverse complement strand
GGGGCTTCAACGGCATGGTTTTTGACGGATAATAAAGACTTTGACGGCTCTGTTCTGGTTGTTGAACGTGACCTGACATATATTACTGCGTCAACGTCTCATACAAATTCTTGCATGCGGTAACAATTTTCCATTGAGCTTAATGTTCGTATTTCGCAATTTTCCGCCGATTTTGTGAAAAAACTTGCGGGACTATATGGGAGAACATGACCGAGTTCCGGAGTTGTCTATCCGCAATTTTGGTTACATGTATTTGGCGGATAACGAAAGTTTCGCCAAGGTTCTTCGTAAAAGTCAGAAAGTCCAAATAGGCGCAGGGGCGGCGACGCAGCTCATGGGCCTGCAGGAAATGAAGCAAAAATACCCTTTTTATGATGTTGGTGATATTATCTTAGGGTCGATCAACCGTGTTGATGAAGGGGTTTGGGACGGCACTGCCGACTACGAACGTATTGCTAGTAACAGGCCTGTCGTTGAAACGGCTGTCATTTAGCACTGCCCTCAATATCCATGCTACCAATCATACCAAAAGAATGAATCCTAATTGAAAAGACTTGTTTTAACGGAAGCCGATGCTAGCTTAGCTTAATCTTTCACAATCCTAAAACCGATATGGGAAGTCCCGAATATCAGGTCTTGGGCTTGCCGAGCGGCAGGACGGTAGCGGAAGCAATAGGATTTATTGCACAGAAATGATCCACCTTTAATAACGCCGACTGGAACCTCTCCTTGGGTCGGGTCGTACCCTTCTGGTAGGTTATGCAGGAGGGTTTTATCGGGTTTGTGATTTGGATAGTAAGAGGATGACGTCCATTCCCATGCATTACCAATCATATCATAAAGACCAAATCCATTGGGGGGAAAGGCTCCCGTAGGCGCAAGGCCCTCAAAACCGTCATCAGCTGAATTAATGACCGGAAACACGCCCTGCCAGGTATTGGCTTGGTCTTTGAGGGCTTTATCTTCGGCTTCATTCCAACTCATTAATTGACCATCTTTTCCGCCGCGCGCGGCATATTCCCATTCGGCTTCTGTTGGAAGACGACCGCCAGCCCAAGCAGCATAGGCCGCTGCATCTTCGCGTGTTATATGGATTATGGGATGGTTGTTTTGAGCTGGGCTTCCGTCAGGCCCTTCAGGCCTTTGCCAATACGCGCCTTCAACCAGTTTCCACCAATTCATAGATTTAGGTTGAGTTTTTGGTGAAATAAATACGGCGGAACTCGGGGCCATATCGATGCCCGGCCCTGATACGTCTTGGGCGGACCATCCGCGCTCGGCGCGGGTTTTATATTGAGTTGCTTTAACGAATTTTGAAAATTCGGCATTTGTGACTTCGTGTGACCAGATATCAAAAGGAGTTAGGCAAATTTCGGTGATAGGGCCTTCCTCTCGGTAAATTCGGCTCTCGCCCATTTTAAAGCAGCCGCCTGCTAGTTTCACCCAATTAGCGGCTTGTATTGAGGTAGAGGCGCCTGTGTCACTCACTTGGCAAGCGGTGATTACGCTTATGAAAGCGATTAGGGGGATTAACGTTGCGCGCACAGTTTATTTTAGCCGCGAATATGAAATCATAATC
>CAZNWH010000184.1:0-2848 GCA_964576765.1 uncultured Hellea sp. | reverse complement strand
CAGTTTTGTATCTTCGGGTAGTTCTGTTGATATTAACTCGCTTCTTGATGGAGGGTCAGCGCCAGCTCCAGCTCCCGTGCCGACACCTGCGCCGACACCTCCGAGTAATGTTATCACCGGAACATCCGGTTCTGATAATTTGACCGGTACAAATGGTAATGACACTATTTCTGGCAGAGGTGGTGCTGATATAGTCGATGGCGGTAGAGGCAATGATACTTTATCTGGCGGAGGTGCTTCGGACCATCTTATTGGCGGTGCTGGCAGTGATACCTTAACAGGTGGTAGCGGAAATGATCTGTTGACTGGCGGCGGGGGCGCGGATGTCTATGTCTTTGCCCCTGGCAGCGGTTTTGACCGGATTGAAGACTTTCAAGACGGCCGCGATACAATTGATCTGTCCGGATTTGGATTTAATGATTTTGGAGACTTCACCGTTGTAGAGCAAAACGATACGGTCTTTATTTTTATTGATGAAAATACCAGTATTGAACTTACAGGTGTGGATGACGCTGCATCTATAACTATAGATGACTTTGTTTTATAAAAGTCCCTATTGATTTAATATCCAAATAAATGTTTTCGGCGAGGCCTCCAAAGGCCTCGCTATTTTTTTGGGTACCTTTGTTAAAACTTATCTCTCGGCGTGACATCAATCATTTGCGGCTCATCATCTTCCTTCAAATGTCTTTCAAAATGTCGCCGCAAGAGTCTTGCATTGCGGTTATTGGCTTGCCAGCCCCAGTCAAATAAATCGCCCAGAATTGGTATAAGACCAATGAGCCAGTCCAGAAAAACATTAGCAATCATTTTGTAAATCGTTGCGCGGCCTACCCCAAGACGTTGAGCCTGGGTGATTATATAGCCTGAAACCCCAAGCCCGATGGTATCGCCGATACCTGGGATAAGGCCGATAATCGTATCAAGCCCCAATTTAACCGGCAGGCCGGGAATAGCAAAGCGGCTATCCATAAGCCGCGCGAGCTTTTCGACGGACTGTACCAAGGCTTCTCTATCATTATGGTCAAGATGGTCTGGACGTGTCATACCTAACCATAATCGATTTTATCGAAGACGAAAATGATTTTGCAGGAGACTCAACATGAAGCGAGCCGCGCTAATTTTAATAGATTGGCAACAGGGTTTTGAAGATCATAAGTATTGGGGTGGCAATCGCAATAATCTTGATGCTGAAACCAAAGTCAAATCACTATTAGCCCATTGGCGAGCGTTTAGCTTACCTGTTTTTCACGGCATTCATCATAGCCAAGACGCCAAAAGCCTACTCCGTCAAGAAAAACCAAGTGGACAATTTATGACAGGGCTAGAACCGCAAAAGGGTGAGCCTGTTATCATCAAAAACGTCAATAGCTGCTTTATTGGAACAGACTTAGAAACCCAGCTACGCGATGCCAAGATCAACGACCTTGTCATATGCGGGCTCACCACAAATCATTGCGTGTCGACAACCGTGCGTATGGCAGGAAATCTAGGATTTAACGTGAAGCTTGTCGGAGATGCTTGCGCAACCTTTGACCGACAAGGGGATGGGGGCATAACCTATCCTGCCCAGATGGTTCATGATATTAGTCTGGCCAACATCCATAAGGAATTTTGTATCGTCACAAATACACAAACAATATTAAACGAGCATCAGGGGAAATAGATATGCGTAATATTACAATTGGATTACTCGCGCTTGCTCTTATGTCTTGTCAGAGCGAGATAACCGAAGATGACTTTGGGCCTAAGCCTGTTGCCGCTATTCACGCCGATACGCTAACGCTCGACACCCATATTGATATTCCGTTGACCTATATGACTGAAATTGACCCCAGCGGAAATACAGAGCTGCAAGTTGATTTACCAAAACTTCAGGCCGGCGCGCTTGATAGCGGGTTTTGGATTATCTATACGCCGCAGGGTGATCTGACGACAGACAGCTATGCGCAGGGGCTTGAAATTGCGGAAACGCGCAATGCGGCCATACAGAGCCTCGTGACACAACACCCTGAAAATTTTGCTTTAGCACGAACCAGCCGCGATGTTCGAGAGATTGTCGCCTCTGGAAAATTAGCCGTTTTAATCGGAATGGAAAATGCGTATCCGTTAGGGGAGAGCGTCGAGACGGTTCCTATGTGGGCGGAACGCGGGGTTCGCTATATGGGTATTACCCATTTTGGGCACAATCAATTTGGCGATAGTTCTAACTTGAATTTTAAGCGCGATAATGGCCCAAAGTGGAATGGATTGTCCCCGCTGGGTAAAGATTTAGTGCGGGCAATGAATGATAATGGTATTATGGTCGATGTCTCTCATGCAGGCAAAGCGACAATGATGCAGGCGGCGGATTTATCGCGTACGCCTATTATCGCGAGCCATTCCGGCGTTAAGCGTGTCGCAGATAGCCCGCGAAACCTTGATGACGAGCAACTTCGCAAGATTGCCGAGGTTGGCGGTGTGGCGCAAATGGTCGCTCTTGGGGCTTATGTGAAACTGCCAACGCCCGCGCAGAAAGCGGCCCGTGATGCGCTTGATGCAGAGTTTGGAGATCGCTCAACATGGGATCAAGCCAAACGTGATTTATATGGAGAGCGCCGTAAGGCTATTACCGCCATGGACGCTGAAGCCAGCGTTTCAAATTTTGCTGATCATATTGACCATGCTGTGAAAGTGGCCGGTATTGACCATGTCGGTATAGCTTCGGACTTTGACGGCGGCGGCGGCATTGACGGCTGGCGGGACGCCTCAAAGACACAGAACGTGACGGCAGAGCTCGTAAAGCGCGGTTATAGTGAGGATGATATTGCTAAAATATGGGGCGGCAACCTCCTGCGGGTTATGGAAG
>CAZNWH010000183.1:0-2867 GCA_964576765.1 uncultured Hellea sp. | reverse complement strand
AAGAGCTTGGCGGTAAGGCTCCAAACCTAGTCTTGCCCGACGCGAATTTGGAAGAAGTTCTGCCGCCAACCATTAGCGGTGTTCTTCTTAATACCGGACAAACCTGCATCGCACCAACTCGTGTTCTTGTTCAAAAGGATCAAGTTGGCGGAGCTATCAAAGTTGTTAAAACTATTGTCGAGAGTACAGAAGTCGGTGACCCAAAAACCGAGGGAGGACATATTGGTCCCGTTGTGAACAAAGCACAACATGAAAAAATCAAAGGCCTTATTCAATCAGCCATCAATGAAGGCGCAACTTTGGAAGCAGGTGGGCCTGACCTTCCTTCTAATGTTAATCGCGGGTTTTATATACAGCCAACCTTATTAAGCGGCGTGACGCCAGATATGCGTATTGCCAAGGAAGAGGTCTTTGGGCCTGTGGTGACGATCATAAGCTACGATAATTTAGATCAAGGGATAGATATCGCAAATGATACTCAATATGGCTTATCCTCTGTCATTTCAGGGAATCCGGCTAAGGCGGCCGAAGTTGTTCCTCGTATTAATGCGGGCATGGTAACCATCAATGATTGGGCTCCGCAAATGGGTGCGCCATTCGGTGGATATAAACAATCCGGAAATGGCCGTGAAGGTGGTCTATATGGGCTCAAAGACTTTATGGAAGTTAAAGCGGTCAGTGGATTGCCAACATAATTGCATTGGTGCTATTCTCTGTTAGAGTTGAGAGCGTCATCTATTCAATGTAAAGAAGATTTGCCGCAGCCTTGGCTGCTACCTATCGCGCTGTCCCTATATGAAGAAGTATTATGAATCCCGTATCAACGAACAAAGCATCTAACAAAATACCCCCTAAAACGATGCCGCCAGCAAAAGCAACATTTCCTACTCAAGAATGGTTGTTCAAAAGTGACGGCAAAGTTATGATGACAGGTAACCAAGCCCTTGTCCGTTTGCCACTTATACAGCATCAGCTGGACCAGAAAAAGGGACTGAATACGGCCGGATTTATTTCGGGATATCGCGGTTCACCTTTGGGCGGCTTTGACTCTCTTTTATATAAATTACCACAGCCGCTTGAACAGTCAGGGATTGAATTTTTACCGGGCATAAATGAAGAATTAGCGGCGACCTCGGTTTGGGGTACGCAGCAAATTGAAGCTGTTCCCGGGAAAACCGTCGATGGCGTTTTTTCGATGTGGTATGGCAAAGGCCCCGGCGTCGAGCGGGCTTCTGATGCGCTGCGTCATGGAAATATGGCGGGTAGCCACCCTCATGGTGGTGTCTTATTGCTTTATGGTGATGATCATCCCGGAAAATCATCGACAACCGCGCATCAATCTGAACAAGCGCTTGCTGCGTTATCTGTCCCGAGTCTCTATCCTGCCGATGTTCAGGATTATATTCGTTTTGGCCTCTTGGGCTGGGCAATGGGGCGTTATACAGGAAGCTGGGTTGGGTTTAAATGTGTGAACGAGACGGTTGAACAGACGAAGACTGTTGATCTGGATTTTGCCGATATGGATATTGTTCTGCCAGAACTTAGCGAAGAGGATGTACCGCCGGAAGGCCTTCATATTCGCCCTATGGGGACTTTAAATCCCCAATTTGCGGAAACAATTGTAACCCGGTACAGATTACCATTGGTCAAACGTTTTGTGCGGGCCAACCGCATTGACCGCGCAGCCTTTGGAGACAAGCAACCTAAATTTGGCATCGTGACTGCGGGCAAAGCCTATCACGATGTGATTCAGGCCTTAAACCTAATCGGTATTACGGAGGCGGACGCCAAAAAAATGAAACTCGGCGTTTACAAAGTCGGGTGCATCTGGCCTTTGGAAGATGAAGGCCTGTTAGAATTTTCTAAAAATGCCAAGACTTTGTTCTTTGCCGAAGAGAAGCGATCTTTTGTTGAAAGCCAAGCCAAAGACATTCTTTACTCATCGCCTCTACGTCCGGCAGTCTATGGTAAAAAGACGGCTGACGGGAATTATCTCTTGCCTTCCGATGTGCAGTTGCAGCCATCTGAATTGGCCCAGGCTCTGACAAGTGTTATGATGTCGGTGAAATTTTTAAAGCCTACTGATTTACGTAAATCCAATCAATCGCCCTCATCCAAAAAAGGCGGGGCGTTAATGCAGCGATCCTTACAGCGCGCGCCTTATTTTTGTAGCGGTTGTCCACATGGCCGTTCGACGCAATTACCTGAAGGCTCTATGGCCATGGGCGGTATTGGCTGTCATGCCATGGCGGTCTTTCGTGGGGACGGTTTGACAATGCCACCCACGCAAATGGGCGGCGAGGGTGCGAACTGGATTGGGCTCTCAAGATTTGTTGAAACTAAACATATTTTCCAAAACTTGGGCGATGGAACCTATATGCATTCCGGCGTTTTGGCAGTGAGAGCTGCTGTGGCAGCGGGAACCAATATTACCTATAAAATATTATACAATGATGCTGTTGCTATGACGGGGGGGCAGCCCCATGATGGTATGGTCACAGTTGAAGGTATCAGTCAGCAAGTTTTGGCCGAAGGGGTTAAGAAAGTCGTTGTTGTCAGTGAAGACCCAACCCGTTTTGGCAGCGGTCTTGGACATAAAGTTACGCTGCGGCACCGCACTGAATTGAATATGGTGCAAAAGGAGCTGCGCGATATAGAAGGCTGTACGGTTCTGATTTATGATCAAACCTGCGCGGCCGAAAAACGCCGCATGCGTAAACGCGGAGCTTATCCAAATCCGCCCAAACGTGCCTTTATTTACGACCCTGTCTGTGAAGGATGCGGGGATTGTTCAACAATCTCGACCTGCGTATCGATTTTGCCGAAGGACACGCCGCTGGGAACCAAACGCGAAATCGACCAATCGG
>CAZNWH010000182.1:0-2871 GCA_964576765.1 uncultured Hellea sp. | reverse complement strand
GCCTTAGCAAAAGCCGTCCCGTCTTCTATGGTGAGCTGATAGGCCGAGATATGGTTCACTCCAGAGCTTAGGGCGATGTCCAAATCCTGCGTAAGTAAGTCTTCCTTCTGTCCGGTCCATCCAAAAATGAGGTCACAAGAGACAGACGAAAATATATCCCCCGCAAGAGTTAAAACCTGCTTGGCGCTTTCCCCGTCATGATCGCGTCCCAAAAGCCGGAGCGCGGGGTCGTGGAAACTTTGCACGCCCAACGAAAGACGGTTGATCCCTGCCGCCTTATAAGCTTCCCATTTGGCCTGATCGGCGTCTTGGGGGTTAGCTTCAATCGCGATTTCACAATTAGGCGACACCACATATCCGGACCCAGAAATAGTCTCTAAAATATACGCTATATCCTCAGCGCCAAGTAAAGAAGGCGTCCCGCCGCCAAAATGAACAGAGGTGACGCGCCGCGGCCCTGACCACTTAAACCACCGTTCAATATCGTGCCCTATGGCCGCAACAAGGCCGTCATCACGGCGCTGCTTATAGACATTGAAATCACAATAGGGACAGATACGCGCACAATAAGGCCAATGTACATAAATGGCTATATCTTCCATTTTGATCGTCAGTCTTTTTGAAATTGGTCTTTGAGGAATTTGGCAAAAGCGTCAGCGCGGTGGCTCTTGGCATGTTTTGCCTCCGGCTCAATCTCGGCAAAGGTCAGTTGATCCCCGATGGCCCTAAAGATCGGGTCATAGCCAAAGCCTTTATCCCCGCGCGGCGGCCAGACAATCTCGCCTTCGACCTTACCTTCATAAATCTTGGCCTCTCCTTTTGGATAGGCCAGACAGAGCGCGCAGATAAAGCGCGCGCTGCGAACGCCCTTTCCTATACGGTCATGCACATGCCACATCGCCATATCGAAATCACGACCGCCACCTTCACAGGCAGGTTTTTCCGCCCAACGCGCTGCGTAAATTCCAGGGTCACCGCCCAGCGCGTCTACCGCCAATCCGCTATCATCGGAGAGTGCCGGAAGTCCCGACGCATTTGCCGCCGCTCGGGCTTTCAGCTCCGCATTTCCAGCAAATGTGACTTCCGTTTCGTCAGGTTCCGGCAGGCCTAATTCGCTCGCGCTAACAGTCTCAACCCCAAAGGGGCGGAGCAGATCACGAATTTCTTTCACCTTACCTTCATTATGCGAGGCCACAACAATTTTACTTATAGTCTTCATAGCTTCCCCTAACGTCTGTTAAGATAGCTTGCAATCCCGGTATTATTGATTATCAATAAGAAAAATTAAATCGGGACGATATGAAAGCCATCAATGATAATACCGGAACCCCCGTCGCAAAAGGACTGAATGTCCTCTTACGCGTTGCTATGATTTTTATGACACTGGCCATATTTTTACTGGTTTCTTTCGGCATCATATTAACAACAGAAAACTCTATAAGCGCTGATATCTTAAACACCCTTTCAGAAACGAATAGTGAAATCGTGACCCAGAAAGCCTCTCTGGCCTTTTTCGGAAGCGCGGTTGTTGCCATGATTTGGCTTTTTGTCCTCAGTGTTTTACGCAAAATTGTAAGAACCTTGTTAAATGGCGATCCATTTATTCCGGAAAATATTTCTCGGCTTCGGCTTATCTGGATCGTTATTGCCCTGTCGGAAATTGTCCGCATCATTATCGTCAATATTTCTGGGGATGGTGAAATGGTGATGGATATTCGGCCCGCGACATGGTTCTTGGTTTTCGTCATTGCTGCGCTGGCTGAAGTCTTTAGACATGGCGCTGAATTGCGGCGCGATGCGGAGCTAACAATATAATGACTATTCGAGTAAACCTTGACCGCGTTCTATTAGATCGCCGTATGTCACTTACCGAACTTGCCGGACGAGTTGGCATTACGCTGGCCAATCTCTCTATTCTGAAAACGGGCAAAGCCCGTGCCGTACGCTTTTCAACGCTCGACGCCCTGTGCCGCGAGCTGGACTGTCAGCCCGCCGATATTCTGGTTTATGAGCCTGATGAAAATGAGAACGGCGCAGCCAAAGAAGCGGCTGAATAAGCCTAATTAATTAGGCCAGAGCGGCCTGTTGCAACTTACACAGCTCCCCAATTCCAAGGCCCGCCAGACGAATAAGTTCCGCCATTTCATCTGCGGTAAAAGGTGTATCTTCCGCGCTGGCCTGAACTTCGATGACCCCGCCTGTCTCGGTCAGCACGAAATTGGCATCGGCTTGCGCCGCGCTATCTTCCACATATTCCAGATCAAGACGGCACTCCCCCTCAACAATACCACAACTAACCGCCGCCATATTATCTGTAACAGGGTTTTCGGCGAGGAGGCCCTGTTTAACCAGCCCTTCGCAAGCCTGATACAATGCAACCCAGGCCCCTGTGATCGAGGCTGTTCGGGTGCCGCCATCGGCCTGCATAACATCGCAATCGACAATGATTTGACGCTCGCCCAATTTTTCTAAATTTATCGCCGCCCGAAGTGAGCGCCCGATCAGCCGCTGGATTTCTACGGTTCGTCCGCCCTGTTTCCCGCGCGCCGCCTCACGCGAATTACGCGAATGCGTCGCGCGTGGTAACATACCATATTCAGCCGTAACCCATCCTTTACCCTTGCCTTTCATCCAGCGCGGTACATTCTCGTCAATACTTGCAGTGCAAAGCACATGGGTTTCTCCAAATTTAACGAGGCAGGACCCTTCTGCATATCGGCTAACACCTGCTTCTAAGGAGACCGGACGGAGACTTTCACGATTTCGATTATTGGGGCGCATCATTATATTCCTTTAATCATTATTTGCAGCAAAGGGGGCCTAGCGAACCCATTAGCGAATGGCTAGTTATATCTCTCAAAAAGAAACTGA
>CAZNWH010000181.1:0-2935 GCA_964576765.1 uncultured Hellea sp. | reverse complement strand
GTCCAGCCCACAGTAATTTCAAGGCCCGTGTCAATCACGGGCCTTTTTATTAGGGTTGGGTGCGCCTTCATTAACGCTAAAGCTTTGGACTCATTCATGTCTGACTTCTCGGTCTCGCCTAAGCCGCGCCATGTTGTGGAACGGGTGTTGAGAAGTTTTTCCCAGCCTACAGCATCAGCTATTTTTTTTAATGTATCAGCTGGAATACCCTGGGCACGAACGTCAATAAGCTCAGGGGTATACCCAGCCGCTTGAATGGCCTTAATCGCCTTACGGCAGGTGTCGCAGGTTTTGAGGTGATAGATGGTTATATTCATGATTGAGGGGTCTCCATAAACTCCAACATCAAGGCGTAGACCGCTTCGCGGCTCGTATCATTATGCATTTCATGCGCGACATCTTCAAAGACTGTAAACTGGCAATTTTGGGCTTTGGAGGCAAACTCTTCGGATGCTTTAAATGAGGTCAGTCTATCTTTACGCGCATGCCATAACCTTAGCGGCTTATTCCAATTTTTTGCGTGGCGGAGTGTGTCTTCCCCGGCTTCCAGCATACCGACTGCTAGTTCACCGCCAAGTCTATCATGGTTTAGCGGATCGTCAAAATAGGATGTTTGCGTTTTCAATTGTGTCGAGATTTGCTCGCCCGTGAATTTCACCCGTAAGGTGGAGTTTGGAAAAAGGGGTTTGATGGTTTTGACGAATGATCTGAGAAGACCCGGGACAGGATCACCAGGCCGGATTAGTGGGCCAGATATAAGATAGCCTGATAGGTCGCGGTCTCTGTTCAGGCCATAATGCAGCGCCAAACCACCACCCATGGAATGCCCATATAGATATTGCGGGGCACTAGGGTAAAGGCGTTGGCTTTCATCTAAAAGAGCATCGATATCGCCTATCATATGCTCATAGCTTTTTACAATACCGCGCGCACCTTCAGTCAGGCCGTGACCACGCAGATCCATCGAAAGAACCGCAATATTATGAGCATTAAGATGTTTTGCCATAGGCTCATACCGCCCTGAATGTTCACCAAAACCATGGATAAGGCTCATCACGGCGCGAGGGTTATCTGCGGGCCAATGACGCGCAAATAGAGACAGGTCATCAGCTTGAGACTGGATCAGAAAATCAGCTTTCATACTTAACCGCCGTTCCATATGCGAGCACCTCGACACCGCGCCCGGTTCCAACTGCCATAGATTCGACTTTTATATTATAAACACAATCAGCACCCAAATCTTTCGCGGCTTGCCGCATCCGTATAATGGCTTCGCGCCGGCCTCGTTCAAGATTAATCTGAAAAGTTGATACCTTCCCGCCTAGCATATTTCGCCAACTGCCGAGAAAAAAGCGGAAATAATCAATCGACATGACGACATTCCCCTGTACCAAGATTGCCTGCTGGGCAGCCATAATGTTTTTTGGTTTCGAATTAAACAAAACAATATCGGAGAGGGACTCTTCCGCTTTATCCATATGAATGAAATGGCGCTGTTGTCCAATCCGGCCCCATATCCCGCCTATTATCAATGTCATAACAGGGAAAAGGATACTAAAACCAATATTGGTTAGATAATTTGAGAGTCCCAATTCGTTCATTCTATAATGACTGCTGTGCCATAAACGTAAAGCTCGGAGGCCCCGGCGCTGATAGACGAAGTTGAGAAACGAATATTGACAACAGCATTGGCCCCTAAGGCTCTAGCCGCCTCAATCATGCGGTTCATACTTTCCTTGCGAGAATCGTTGAGAAGTTCCGTATAGGCTTCCAGTTCTCCGCCAATTATATTCTTGAAACTTGCCAGAATATCCTTGCCGATATGTTTCGCGCGTACCGTATTGCCTTGTACAAGCCCCAGATGCCTGACTGTTTGGCGTCCGGGAATATGCTCAATATTACTCAGAATCATATCTGTCATGGCTGTCTCCTGTCTTATATTTAGACAACGCAAAGAGAAATCCAAGGTTTATTACAAATTTAACCACGCATAAAGTTGCTTGCACGTCACACATTTTTTACGCAAAAGGCGCGTTATGACATTACGCATAGCCTTTCAAATGGACCCGATGGAGACCGTCGATATTGACGCCGATACGACCTTTGCGCTGGCTGAAGTCGCCGCTATGCGTGGTTATGAGCTATTTGAATATGGCCCGAAGCATCTAGCCTATAATGAAGGTAAAATTCAGGCCCGCGTGCGCCCCATGAAAGTGCGCCGAGAGTATGGTAATCATGTCTCTTTCGAGGACCGCCGCCTCATTGATTTGGCCAAAGATGTCGATGTGGTTTGGATGCGCCAAGACCCGCCCTTTGATATGGCCTATATCACCGCCGCCCATATGCTCGAGCGGCTTAAGGGTGAGACACTCGTCGTCAATGATCCTGAATGGGTGCGCTCTTGCCCTGAAAAAATTGTGCCGCTGGATTACCCGCACCTCATGCCTGAAACGCTGATCACGCGCGACCGTCAAGCCATTGATGACTTTCGCGCCAAACATAAAAACATTATCCTCAAGCCTCTCTTTGGTAATGGCGGGGCCGGGGTCTTCCTCGTCAAAGCGGGCGATAGTAATTATTCCTCCTTGATGGAAATGTTCATGGAAACAACTCGCGAGCCTGTCATTGCACAGGCTTTCCTCAAAGATGTCTCTAAGGGTGATAAGCGCATTATCATTATTGACGGGGTGGCCGTGGGCGCGATTAACCGTATCCCGCTAAAGGGGGAAACCCGCTCCAATATGCATGTCGGCGGCACCCCGGTCCCGACAGAGCTGACCAAATCCGATATGGTCATATGTGACGCCATCGGTCCGATGCTTAAAGAACGGGGTCAGATACTCGTCGGCATCGATGTCATCGGTGATAAAATGACAGAAATAAACATCACCAGCCCCACAGGCGTGCAGGAACTAAAGCGCTTTAGCGGCGTGGA
>CAZNWH010000180.1:0-2973 GCA_964576765.1 uncultured Hellea sp. | reverse complement strand
TTTATGAATTTTGAATCGTAAGATGCGTGTTGTCTTCATAGACGGCCAGAGCATGAGCCAGCCAGCCTATACACCGCCCTGCGGCTATTAAAGCTCGTAATTGGTTTGGCATATTGAGTTTATGCGCCAAAAATGCTGCCGAAAAAGCTAAACTTGGAGCTTTTCCCGTAAGATCTTCGATAACACCGCCAGCCAGACAGAAGTTATTGGCGTCAGGGTCATTTGGCAGATACTCATTTGTCAACTCTATGAGTAAAGCCCCCCGAGGGTCCTTCGCCCCATAAACTGGACTCCCAACACCCGGTAAAGGGGCGCCATCTTGTAAGCGGCTTGTTATTGCGCGAGTTGGATCGGATGTATTCATGATTTCTGTCATAAATTGCATCAGGGGTTGCCCAATCCCTTTCATCATATAAGAGCCCTGCCACCCAATCAAAGCCGCAGAGACGACACTGTAAGGTGTGTTTCCAGCATAGGCGGAATTTCGGGCAATTTGCATGGCTGGCCCTTGTTCATGATCTGCGGCCAAGACAAGGAAAGCTCTTACAAGTTCAACATAGCCTTCACAAAACTTATTTTTAGAGGCAATAAATTGATGCAGAGGCATTTTTGCAGGATAGTTTTTCCCAACAATAAAACTTGCCAGCAAACGTAGGACATCTACTGCCGTTTTTGCGGCTCCCTCTAATGTTAAATTATAGGACTTAGGTAACGCCTGCTCTATACTTGCTGAAAGTGATACATATTGCGCCAGCGGATTTAATGACAAGATTTGTTTACGGATAGCTTCATGTTTTGGTGCTGGCGGGAAGCTTGTTGCCTTGTCAAAGAGAGATATATCGCTCCCCCAGAGCAAACTCGCTACTGATTCAGCACTTTCCGTTCGAGCTAAAGTAAGCGCATCTATCCCTCGATATAGAGGCCCAGACTCCGTGATTTTAGTAATATAACTATCTTTTATATTGGGAGAATAATAAAAATTCGGATCGTCTTTAAACCCCCTTTTCTTTCTTTTTAGGGCTTCAATATCAGTTCGTAAATATCCTTTTTTCCGGGAATTTTCGAGAGATTGAGATTTAATGAGCCCCCGGCTAACATAAGCATATAAACTCGAAACGCTAATCCCAAGATCTCTGGCAGCATCCTCTGCAGTCAGATAAAAGTTGGGATCAAATTTATACATTAAAGATAAATAAAAAATACATGTTGATTTTATAAATCAACATTAAGACAAGTGTCAATATAAGGTCCGACTAAAACCGCCAATAGCAGGATCATATTAAGACTTACCTGTCAATTATTTGTTTCAATAGTGGTCTCACCGCAGTTTCGATCAAGACGCCATCATATCCTAACATTAATAGCTTATATCCTTTATCAAGAAGCTCACGTCCTTTATCAACGGAGTTAGCATAACCTCCTAAATTAATACCTGCTGCCTTAATAGTTAGCTCGGCCTGTTTAATAGTTTCTTTTACAATTGGGTGCTCAAATTGACCGGCTAAATCTAAGCTTTGCGAAAGATCATAAGGAGCGATAAAGACAAGATCAATGCCGGGTACTTGAAGGATGTTCTCTAACTGATTAACGGCATCGACATGTTCAATCATGATAATTTTCAGTATAGTGTCATCGGCATCAGCTGCATATTCTGTCAAACTTTTTCGCCAACGATATCCCGCATGTATTGGCGCAAATCCTCTATGTCCAGCTGGCGGGTAGAGGGTTGATTTGATGGCGCGTTCAGCGTCTTTAGCAGTCATAATCAGCGGAAAAAATAATCCCATCGCGCCTATATCAAGCGGCATTTTCGCCATCCATGTTTCGTTAGCCTGCAGTCTTACGAGTGGCATACAATCTGAACCTTGAGTCGCATTTATCATGGCTTGAGCGGATTCCGGGCTAATCGGTCCATGCTCTAGGTCGACCATTAGCCAGTCGAAACCGCAATCGACAAGCGTCCGCATAAGCTGTGGGCTAGGCATTGTAACTGCCGTTCCAATGATAGGATTTCCGGCCAGGAGTTTGGACCTTAGAGGGTTAGTTAATTTTTGCATTTTCAACTCCAATTCCTTAAAGCTTTTGTCGTATGATTTTAATCAAAAAACAGAGTATAAATCTACTTACCTTTTGTTTTTCTTGATAAAATTTACATTGAGAAAATTGTAAAATAATTGACTTTTTAGCTTTGAAAGCTATAGTTTATTTTTCTGAATCCAAATCTTTATGTTATAATGGATCATTGAAAACACATGATCAAGTCGGGAATTTAAGTACGTCTCGGGCATTCTATCATAAGCCCTTTTGAGGAGACAATAACAATGGAAAAAATAAACTGCGCCATTATTGGATCAGGAAATATTGGGACTGACTTAATCTATAAAATCAAGCGTAGCAAAGTTCTTGAACCTGTCTGGATGGTGGGAATTGATCCGAAATCGGAAGGGTTGGCGAGAGCAAAAAAAATGGGCTTAAAAACGACATTTGATGGTGTCGATGGCATGTTGCCTCATGTGCGACAAGACAATATTCAAATCGCATTTGATGCGACATCAGCTTATGTTCATGCAGAAAATTCACGCAAATTGACTGAGCTTGATGTCATGATGATTGATCTAACGCCTGCAGCGATTGGACCTCTATGTGTTCCACCCGTGAATTTGGAAGATCATGCCGAACGTGCTGAAAAAAATGTCAATATGATTTCGTGTGCGGGGCAGGCCACGATCCCTATTGTTAATGCAGTTTCTCAGGTGCAAGACGTGGATTATGCAGAGATTGTTGCCAGCCTAGCTTCTCTTTCCATTGGGCCTGGCACACGGGCTAATCTTGATGAATTTACCTATACTACATCTGACGCAATTGTCCGTGTTGGCGGCGCGCGGCGCGGTAAGGCTTTAGCCATTATAAATCCAGCCGATCCTCCCATGATTATGCGAAACACAATTAATTGTGTGACGGATGAGAGCCCTG
>CAZNWH010000179.1:0-2996 GCA_964576765.1 uncultured Hellea sp. | reverse complement strand
ACCCGCATCAAACGATCAAGATCTTCCAGAGTGTAGTCTTCGAATTTGTTCGCATGATAAATTCCGGCATTATTGACCAGAATATCAATCTGGCCGACAGCCTCAACGGCACCTTCAAAAAGGGTATCAATGTCCCTTTCAATACTTAGATTTGCCGCGAGAGGTGTCACTTTTACGCCTGACTTTGACGTCGCTTCGACCACATCTACCAAACCTTTCAGGCTGGTTGCACAAAGCACCAAGTCGGCACCTTCGCCTGCAAAAGATTCAGCGATTGCCCTTCCAATGCCTCGGCTGGCCCCAGTAATTAAAGCTGTTTTACCAGCGAGTTTTCCCGTCGTCATGATCAATCCTTATGCTTGTTTTTTGGCAAATCGAACAAACCAATCAAGCGCGTCCGGATTGGAAACACTGTCAGGGTTCGCAACTTTTTCGGCCGCCTCGCCCAGGAGTATTTTTTTGATAGGTACTTCCAGTTTTTTTCCGGACAAAGTTCGCGGAATTTCATCAACTTGAAAAATATCATTCGGAATAAACCAGGCTGATGTCAGGTTTTTAATTGCGTCATTAATCCGTTGACGCAGAACGTTATCCAATTTCAATCCATTCCGAAGTACCACAAATAAAGGCATATAGCTTTCTCGGCCCAGGAATTCCAAGTCAACGATCAAGCTGTCGAGTACTTCAGACTGAGCTTCAACGCCGGCATAAATTTCAGAGGTTCCGATACGAACGCCTTTTCGATTAATGGTCGCATCAGAGCGGCCATAAATAATAACGCCGCCGCGCTCAGTTATGCTCATCCAGTCTCCATGCCGCCAAATACCGGGATAGACGTCAAAATAGCTGTCTCGATAGCGCTGACCGTTCTCATCATTTAAAAAATGGAGCGGCATTGAGGGGGTTGCCTGTTTGCAAACCAGTTCACCAACTTCGCCAAATACAGGCTCTCCAGCCTCGTTAAAGGCATGGATATCGCACCCCAAATACCGGCACTGCATTTCTCCGCTATAGACTGGCAAAATCACGCAACCGCCGACAAACCCGCCGGCAAAATCCGTTCCGCCTGACACGGGCGCCAGCCAGGTATCAGGGCCGAGTTCACGGTAGATCCACTCATAGGCTTCCTCAGACAAAGGTGACCCTGTTGATCCAATCGTTCGGATAGCGGACAAATCGGCAACATTACGAGGCACAACACCTGCCTTGATACAGCTTGTGTAAAACGCCGCTCCATGGCCAAATGTTGTGGCCTTAGCCTCGCTGGCAAACCGCCAGAGCACGGTCCAATTATCCGTCGCCGGACTACCATCATAGATGGCAACTGTAGCGCCCGCAGCCATCGCGCCTAGTTGAGAGTTCCACATAATCCAGCCGCTGCTTGTATACCAGAAATAGACATCACCGGGACCAATATCCCCGTGCAGCCCGCCCGACTTTAATTGTTCCAGCTTGATGCCGCCGTGACTATGGACAATGGGCTTTGGGAGACCTGTCGTTCCAGAAGAATAGACAACCCATAAAGGGTGATCAAAATTGACGGGTTCAATTTTTAACTCGGCCGGTTGGTCAATAATATCCTGCCATAGAGAGACCGTTTGCGCCGAACCGATTGCAGCGCTAGCATCCGGGCGAACAGGCGAGATTAAAACCAAGTGCTTCAGGCTGGGTAGCGCTGCTGCCACATCACGAACATAATCCTGGCGATCAATTGTTTTACCATTAAAATGATTTTGCGAGACCGCAAACAACACGGTCGGCTTATATTGTTTAAAGCGGTCAATAATGGAGTTTTTACCCATATCGGGCGCACATAATGACCAGACAGCGCCAAGGCTTGCTGCGGCTAAAAAGGCGATAATCGTCTCCGGTGTATTCGGAGAATAAGCCGCAACTCTATCCCCTCTTGTTACGCCTATTCGCCGCAAATAACCGGCAACGGAAGCAACTTTTTTTTTCAGCTCATTCCAGGATAGCTCCAGCAAAGGCGATGTTTCTGAGGCAAAACGGATGGCCGGCATTTTGGAATTGGCGTGGCGAAAAACCTGATCGACAAAATTGAGTGTCGCCCCCGGAAACCATTCTGCTCCCGGCATTGAGCGCTCGCCCAGAACGCGGCTATAAGGTGTATAGCTTTTGACGTCGTAGAACTGCCAAAGAGATTCCCAAAAATCGTCTATGTTGTCGACAGACCACTGCCACAAACTTTCATAGTCCTGAAAATCCAGACCGCGTTCTCGCGACAGCCATTGTATAAATTTGTACATCTGGCTGTTTTCAATGCGATCCGGCGATGGTGTCCAAAGGGGTTTAAGCATAAGAGCTCGGACGCTAAACGGGTGTCGGCAGAGAAATGCGAGACCCGGGCATGAAGGCTACATCGAAAGCCGGACGTGCCAGCGAAGCATCTACCCAAGCCTGAAATGCCGGATTGTTAGCCCAAAGATGATCCAGCTTTAGATCAATCATCCGAACAATCGTCGGAAACAAGACAATATCGGCTATTGTATATTGCTCGCCTGTAATCCACGGGCCATCTTTTTTAAGAGCCTTCGTAACGCGTTCGAGGCAATTTGAGAGGCGCTCAAGTGAGGCGTTAAATTTTTCTTCTGTAAAACCGGACTGCCCCATTTCTTTGTAAAAATGTTTACGAATCGGCAGCTTGTCCGCCATCGCATCGAAGTTTTCCGCGGGCATTTGAGATAGTTGTTTTTGGAACAATTTGTTAAATGAAGGAACGCGGATTGCCGTTGTTGGAACCTCTTCAAAGTAACGCATCCAGGCCCGCATTTTAGCCCGCATAACCGGGTCTTTGGGCGTAAGCGAATTGCCGGGAAAGACTTCGTCCAGATATTCACAAATGACGGAAGAATCAATAACGGCGTCCCCGTCATGCACAAGGCTCGGGACCACCCCGTTAGGATTTATCTTTAGATAGTCCTCGGTCAAATGCTCATTGTTACCCCAGACAATGACTTTGCTGTCATAGGATAGTT
>CAZNWH010000178.1:0-3020 GCA_964576765.1 uncultured Hellea sp. | reverse complement strand
CAGTGACATAGTTGAAGCTTAGTCCCTCAATCGCATCTAATCCGTTTGTTTTTACGCGCCGCCGTAATGCTCGCCCCATTGCGCAACATCCGTGTCTTCAATCTTCCTGAACAAAACATCTGGCGGTGTGATTTCCAGCCCCACGGGGAGCGCCTCGATTAATTTCGCGATACCATCCGCATCTCCAAAATTCCATGTGCGGTTATCCTTTGGAATATTCATTGCTGCTAATATTTTCTCTGCCGCATCCGGAATGATTGGCTGAGCCAGAATACCGAAAAGCGCGACAAGGTTAAGCCCGACACGTACGCCCACCGCCGCTTGGTCGACATCCGTTTTATAATGCGTCCACGGCGCGGCTTGGGTGAGATATTCATTTCCTGCCGCCCATATGGCGCGTGTCTCGGCCATGGCTTTGCGAAATTCGCGCGTTTCGTAAAAGGCAATTAATTTCGGAAGGCGCGTTTGAAGCTCGCCCACGAGCCATACCTCTATGTCGCCGTGCGAGCCGCCCTCAGGAATTTTACCGTCAAACTTGCCCGCGCAATATTTTGTAATCCGGTTGACAAAATTACCCAGCACATTGGCCAGATCAGAATTAATAGAGGCTTGAAACTCTTCCCATGTAAAGGCCGCGTCATCACTTTCAGGCGCATTGGCGATCAAGTGCCAGCGCCAATAATCCGACGGGGCAATATCAAGAGCCTGATCCATGAAAACGCCGCGCTTTTCAGAGGTTGAAAACTTGCCGCCGTACCACGTCACCCAGTTAAAGGCCTTGAGCTGGTCGACCAATTTCCACGGCTCACCTGACCCTAATATAGTGGTCGGGAAGGACAGCGTATGGAAAGCCACATTATCCTTGCCCATAAACTGGACATATTGAACATCGTCACTTGTATTTTTTTGACTTTTATCGGTGCGCCACCAAGCTTCCCAATCACCGCCTGTTTCTTCAGCCCAATCCT
This sequence comes from uncultured Hellea sp., assembly GCA_964576765.1. Lineage (GTDB taxonomy): Bacteria > Pseudomonadota > Alphaproteobacteria > Caulobacterales > Maricaulaceae > Hellea. The sequence goes on along the minus strand of CAZNWH010000178.1, from coordinate 2,052 downwards.
GGGTCGCGGCGATATATTCAATGGGTGCGTCAAACCAAACGTAGAACACTTTGTCTTCAAAACCATCCCGTATAGTCCCATCCTTCGTCGTCACTGGGACACCCCATTTCAGATCCCGTGTGATCGCGCGGTCTCTTAGGCCTTCATCCAGCCATTTAAGCGCGATGGAACTGGCAAGGGCGGGCCAGCCTTGCGCCGCATTAACCCAGTCGCGCAGCTTTGGCGCCATATCGGACTGTTTAAGATAGAGATGATTGGTCTTCCGGATTTCAACATCGTAACTGCCTGAAACAGCCGAATACGGATTGATCAAATCAATCGGATCCAAGAGCTTGCCGCAATTATCACATTGATCGCCGCGCGCTTTTTCAAACGCGCAATTCGGGCACGTACCTTCGACATAGCGATCCGGTAGATAGCGGTCATCGGCCTTGGAATACACTTGCTTTGACGTGCGTTCTTCGATGAGGCCGTTCTCTTCTAGGGTGTGTGCAAAATGCTGGGTGAGCCTATGATTGCTTGGTGCGGATGAACGGCCAAAATAATCATAAGAGAGCTTAAACTGCGCGCCAGCGGTCTTTTGCGCCTCATGCATTTTGGCGCAATAATCAGCGACTTCCATACCTGCCTCTTGCGCGGCTAGCTCTGCTGGCGTGCCGTGCTCATCTGTTGCGCAGATATAAAGGACGTCATGGCCCATTAAGCGCATGGCGCGGGCATAGACATCGGCCGGCAACATAGAGCCCGCCAAATTGCCCAGATGTTTGACGCCGTTAATATAGGGCAGAGCCGAAGTAATAAGTATTTTTGCCATAGGCGCGTTCTAGCGCCACAATCGATATACGCAAGGCCAGAATGAGCTACGTGCGGCGGTAGATTGCTCAATAGATGAAAATATACTATGTATCATTGAGAGCCTAAAGGGCCGGAAATAAGGGGAGTTATTGTGCCAAAAATTTTCAACACATCTTGGTTAGCGGTGTTGCTGGCCACCCTCGCTTTTTACATGATCGGTTTTGCCATTTATGGTTTCCTGTTCCAGGATATGTGGCTGGCAGCCTCCGGCATGACATTGGCCGAGACTGAAGCTATGTCTCAAGCCCAAGGCCCGATGATGTTTGTCTGGGGGCTCTTGATAACCCTCGCTCAAGCTTTAGGTCTTTTGTGGGTTATTAATCTAGCGGGTGCAAAACGCCTGTCAGCATCACTCAAGACAGCCTTTTGGCTATTTATCATGATCGCGGCCCCATTATTAGCTTATCAATGCCTTTATGGCGGATATAGCCTGCAAGGCATTTTGCTCGACTATGGTCATATCCTTCTGGGGTGGTTAGCCATGGCGACTATTTACGCGATATTTAGAGGCAAAGATAAAGTTGAGCTGGGAAATAGTTAAGTTTAACTCAGAACCGGAGTTACCAGCCCTAAGATTTTATGCAATCATGCAAATTCAAGCTTGCCAGACCCGTTAACCCCCGCTAAACCCCGCCACGCTAAACAGCATTACCAGTGCCCCTATAGCTCAGCTGGTAGAGCACCTGATTTGTAATCAGGGGGTCCGCGGTTCAAGTCCGTGTGGGGGCACCATTTTTCTTAATAAATTCAATTACTTAACGGAATTAGTGCTTTGCATTGATCGCCTCGATTTGCTTACACACTCGTTACACACTATGTTGTCTTTGACACATAGGAGCGCATGCCATGGAAAAGCACACGATTATGGACGGAAAAGTTCACGTTTATAAACGTGACCGCAGTCGATATTGGCAATGCTCAACCTATCTTTCAGGTAAAAACAGACGCGCCAGCACCAAGCAAGAATTACTGACGGATGCCAAGCACTTTGCCGAAGATTGGTATTATGGCTTAATAGGCCAACACCGTTCTGGGCAGCTCAAGGATGGCCACCCGTTTATGAAGGCGGCACAGGAATTCGCACGGGAATATCCCGTTATGACAGAAGGCCAACGCAATCCAAACTATGTGCAGGATCACATGGGCCGCATTCGCAACCATCTTGAACCGTTCTTTGGTCAGATGAATGTCGAAGAC
>CAZNWH010000177.1:0-3166 GCA_964576765.1 uncultured Hellea sp. | reverse complement strand
GCGCTGAATATTGGGGTCTGCGTAATCTGGCTTACCGCATGAAGAAAAACCGCAAGGCGCATTATTCCCTGCTGAAAGTTAATGCTCTGCCTGACACCATTCACGAAATTGAGCGTCAGCACCGCATTAACGAAGATATACTGCGTTACATGTCTGTTCGTGTCGATGACTTCTCAGAAGACCCATCGCCTATCCTGAAAAAACGCGAAGAGCGCAAGCGCCGCGACGAAAGGAAATAAATCATGTCAAAAAATAGAAAAAACGCCATCAAGATTGAAAATCTGCCATCACGGACATCGTTTCGTCGCCGCCGTAAAGTCTGTCCTTTCTCTGGCGAAAACGGCCTTAAAATTGACTATAAAGACCCAAAGATGCTCCAGCGCTATATGTCTGAAAAAGGCAAAATTGCGCCGTCGCGTATCACCGCTGTTTCTCATAAAAAGCAACGCGAATTGGCTCGTGCCATTAAACGTGCTCGCTTTATCGGGCTATTGCCCTATGAAGTGAAATAGGAGGATAACATGGAAATCATACTCCTAGAACGTATCGAAAAGCTTGGCGCCATGGGCGATGTTGTAAACGTCAAACCCGGATTTGCGCGGAACTTTCTCTTGCCTCAAGAAAAAGCTCTACGCGCAACAAAAGCCAATTTGGCTCGGTTCGAAGCCGAGCGCGAATATCTTGAACAGCGCAATGCCGAGAACCGCGAAAAAGCCGTCGATGACGGAAAAGCTGTTGATGGCGCAGATGTTATCATCATCCGTAAAGCCGGTGATACAGGACAGCTTTATGGCTCAGTTTCTGCCCGCGATATTGCCGAAGACCTTGCTGATAAGGGTGTTAAGCGAAACATGGTTGTGCTTGAAACTCCGATCAAAGCCTTAGGACTTCATGAGGTCAAAATTAAGCTTCACCCTGAAGTCTCTGTGTCTGTCACCGTCAATGTGGCACGAACCAAAGACGAAGCCGAACGTCAAGCCAAAGGTGAAGACGTGATCGCGACTCAATTAGCTTCAGAACAAGCCGATCTTAAAGAGGCCAATGCTGAACGCGCTGAAAATGCCGTCAACATGTTCGAAGGCGACGCACCAGACGAATTTCTTGCCCCTGAAGCAGATGCTAAAGCTTCAGAAGAAGCTCCCGCTGAAAATTAGACAAAATCCCGAAGAAGAGTAAGCGCTCATATATAACACTTAAAACCCGCTTAGTGCATGTCGCGTAAAGGCAAATAGCACGGGCGGGTTTTTTATGACCGCTCTATAGAGACGACAATCCTAAGAGATTAAAGCTCCGCGCAAAAATCGACGATAATTTCCGAGAGCTCTTTATGAACATCCTCTTGAAGGAAATGCCCGCCACCTTTAACGATTTGATGAGCTTGTCCTTTGCAACCCGGAATCAGTTTTTGAAACCCTTTTTCACCGCCCTTAGTTACAGGGTCTTTGTCTGAAAAAGCCGTCAGAAACGGTTTATCGAATTTGGACAAAACTTCCCACGCCGCGCGGTTATCTTTCGCCCCGTCCATATCCGGACTCGTAGGCACAAGGGACGGGAATATACGCGCGCCCGCTTTATAACTCTCATCAGGATAAGGCGCGTTATAGGCGTCTTCGACGCCAGCGCCCAAAGGCTTTTCCGTTGCGCCGCGTATAATGCCGCCAACAGGAAATTCCGGAACAGTTTTAGAAAATTCTTTCCATTTATTAAACGCTTCTCCGGGATCACGATCTCCGGTCGGCAGAAATGTATTGGCCGCGACAACCCCTGCAAATTTATCTGGAAAGGCGCTGACTAATCGCAAACCTAATAAACCGCCCCAATCCTGACAAAAGAGCACCACGTCTTTAACATCGACATGTTTGAACCAATCCGTCACCCATTTGACATGCTTCGTATAGTTATAATCAGATGTTTCTGTCGGTTTATCTGACTTCCCGAAGCCGATCAAATCTGGCGCTAAAACACGAAAGCCCGCCGCCGTCACATTTTTAATCATATGACGATAGAGAAAAGACCAGCTCGGCTCGCCATGCATCATGATAACGACCCGTCCATTTTTAGGACCATGATCGACATAATGCATACGCAGCCCTTGACCCACAGAAACATAATGCGGCTCAAAAGGGTAATCCGGCAAATTATCAAAACGGCTATCCGGCGTTCGTAAGGCTTTCATAGTCTTGTCCTAACTGGGCTAATGTTTTTTGGCTTGTATAATATGCCCTTCTATTGTTTGAGCGCCCAATAGTTTCATCGCTTCAACCCGGTGCAGGCCTTCTTGCAGAACATACCGATCTTTGCCCAGCCGGACATAGATGGGGCTTTGCTGACCGTTTTCCAAAATATCCTCGGCCAAAGGCAGAACTTTCTCTTCATCCAAAGTTTTAGCTTTGGCAGAAGGGACATAGATTTTATCTATAGGCACATCGACAACACGCATTGGCTGATCTCCTGTTCACACTTAGCCATAAGCTAATGCATTTTGCATATCAATTACTCTATGTTAAATTGACTGAAATTGCTTGGTAAAGGCCCGTATTATGGATTTTGCATTTCCGCCATCAGACCCAACCAGCTTGCCGATTGCCGGGAGCGATAAACGCTTTCCCGTGCGCCGGATTTATTGTGTGGGTAAAAATTACGCCGATCACGTTGTCGAAATGGGTGGAGACATAGAGCGCTCGGAACCTGTTTTCTTTACCAAAGCGGCAGAAACTCTTGTCCATAGCGGGGCTGATATTCCCTTCCCGCCCCACACGGAAAACCTGCATTACGAAGTCGAACTTGTTGTTGCAATGGGACCTGATGGCATATTTGGCTATGGCGTCGGCATTGATATGACACGCCGGGATATTCAGGCCAAAGCTAAAGCTAAAGGCGGACCATGGGCGCGGGCGAAAAACTTTCATCTCTCCGCCCCGTGCTCGACTTTAACACCCGCCGAAAATGTTGATTTGACGGGAGCCCATATCGTGCTGCGTAAAAATGGCAACATTGTGCAGCATTCGGCGCTCAATAAACTCATTTGGTCGGTTGATGAAATCGTCGATTATCTCAGCAAAGATATGGACCTTCAGCCCGGCGACCTTATTTATACAGGCACTCCCGCAGGCGTCGGGCCTGTGACAATCGGCGATGAGCTGTCCGGCGGTATAGAGGGGCTGGA
>CAZNWH010000176.1:0-3213 GCA_964576765.1 uncultured Hellea sp. | reverse complement strand
GGCATAGTCACCTTTGAACACCGCGCCTATAATCAACATGATGAACTGGTCTGCATTTGCGAGCGTACAGGATTGCAGCATAAGAAGCCCACTTAGATTGTTTAGACCAGCTTATCTAAATCCAACTCTGCTTCCTTCAACAATTGAGCGAGCTTATCGCGCGCATTGATGAGATTAACACTGTCTATTGGCCGAGCAAAGTCGGACTGTTTCGCCTTTTTCAGGCGATTGATCTCATGTTTTAGGTTTTTTATTTGTTTTGCAGGTGACATTTCAAGCCTCACAAAGAGATGGTTACTCAGAATCACCCCATAGTTGTATTCTTATGCATAAGTGCTAAAATTTCCTTTACAAGCGCTCGATCAATAATTCGTTATAGTTTACTTCAGATACCAAATTGGGGCTTGTCGTTGACTATTGCTGACAGTACACCCGAACAATGTTTACAACAAAATCAATAAAGAACAGTGTAAAAGGCGTCATTTCGTATGGAATCGTTCTAACGTTCTCCCCTTTAGCCTTAGCACAAACAGGCCAAACGAGTCCGACCGGACAGAATAATACCGTGACTTCTGCCCCTACCCTCTCACCGTCCCCACAATTTTGTTCCAACGGTACTGTCATTATTGTCGATGATGTTCGCGAATGCCGTATTGATGATACTTTGGATAAATTGATTGCCGATTTCGAACAAAGTGAAATTCTGGGTAACCCAATAGCCGCCGGGCAAGAAGGTGACCGTGCGGCCTTGAGAAAACTCCCCAATGTCACGCCCGAAGCCGATGCGGAATTTGCACGCATAACAACAGATTTTATTCGCCGTCACGCTGCTCTTTCTACACGCCCAATGTCAACTGATAAACGGCTCAATTATGACCTATTGGGGTTTGTGTTGACACAACGCAAAAGGCTAATGCCTTTTGATCAAGCGCGCATCCCTTTTACCAATGATAGCGGCTTTTTTAACGAGATGAGTTACATAATGCGGCAGACAAGTTTTGCCAGCGTCGATGATTATGAAGCCTATGCCGCGCGGCTGTCTCAATTACCAAATTATTTTGCGCAACATAAAGCTAATTTACGCCGTGGTATTTCAACCCAAATGACGGCCTCGGCTGAAATCATCCCGGGCATCATCGAGGTCGTCCAAAAATTTGGATCGAGTGAAGTCAAAGCGCATAGTTTTTATAAACCGTTTCTAACCTTTCCCGATACTATCAGTAAAGAAGATCAAAGCCGTCTGACCGCCCTTGGCGAAGCAGCAATTAACAGTTCAGTTTTGCCCGCCTATCGTGATCTTAAAGCTTTTTTGGAAAATGAATATGCCCCTCAAGCGCGCCAAACAGTAGGTATTGGTTCAACAGCGGAGGGCAGAGAATTATATCGTGCCTTGGTACGTTATTTTACGACGCTAGATTTATCGCCAGATGACGTTCATGAGCTTGGCCTGAATGAAGTTGCACGTATTCGCGGTGAAATGGATATGATAATCGCAGAGCTGAAATTCGAAGGCAGTTTTGCTGATTTCTTAAACTTTCTTCGTACGGATCCACAATTTTACGCAACCAGTGAGCTACAGCTCCTTAAGGAGGCTGCTTGGCTAGCCAAACAAATCGACGGGAAAATGCCAGAATTTTTTGGAACGCTTCCGCGTCTTTCATATGGCGTTATGGCTGTGCCAAATGAAATTGCCCCCACATATACCACCGGGCGCTATTGGGGCGGAAATCCAGAACAACACAGAGCCGGAAATTATATGGTCAATACATATGACCTTAAACAACGCCCTCTCTATAATTTACCCGCACTGACCGCTCATGAAGGCGTGCCAGGCCATCATCACCAAATTGCTTTGGGACAAGAACTTAAAAATGTCTCACGCTTCCGACAAAGCCTCTATCCCAATGCCTTTGGAGAAGGCTGGGGCCTTTATGCTGAAAAGCTCGCGGGTGAAATGGGATTATATAAAACCCCTTATGAAAAGTTTGGACAACTCACCTATGAGATGTGGCGCGCCTGCAGACTCGTTGTTGACACAGGTATGCATTGGAAAGGCTGGACTCGCGAACAAGCCGAAGCCTGCTTCTTTGAAAACTCTGCTCTTGCTCCGCACAATATAAAAACCGAAGTCGAGCGCTATATAAGTTGGCCCGGACAAGCCCTGGCCTATAAAATTGGCGAGCTAAAAATAATTGAATTACGTCAGAGGGCCACGCGCGATCTCGGAGAGAAATTTGATCTTCGTAGTTTCCATGACACTGTTCTCAGAGATGGCGGTATGCCTCTGGATATTCTTGAAACCAAGATAAACCGATGGATTATAGAGGAAAGATCAAGGCCCTAAGGATTATTTCAGGTAAAAAAATTCCGACTTTTAAAAGCCGGAATTAATTTTGGTATAAACCCGAAAATTTAGAAGCGATAACGGCCCCGAAGCATAACCGGAATTGAGACCCGGCTTCCACCAGAATTTATCCCTGCACCAACACTTCCGGCATCTAAAATAGTTGTATCTGATCGAGGTCCATCTGTATAGCGTACGCCAGATTCTAATGCTAGCGTTGTATAACGCGCAATCGGCGTTTCAACACCGACTAAACCAGCCGCTGAACCTACCCAACTACTTCTGTAAAAAGGAACTTCTCCTAATGCTGCACCGCCCAATGTAGCACCTTCAAGGTTTACACTCTTCAAACGCGTCGCACCTACTCTACCTTCAACATAAGGGCGAACTTTTCCAATAATGTTGCCTCCACGACGAGGAGCAAAGTACTGTCGCAATCCAATTTCACCACCATAAGACTCATAGTCAGATAAAGCTCCAGTTACAGTGCCTCCTCCGATTGTACCTAAATCCAAAACACCATCACTCTCAGCTTCTTCATAAAAAGCATTCGCTGTGAATTTACGGTTCGGACTTAAAGCATATGATCCGCCAAGCTCGCCTCTAATACCCGGCTTATAAGCTTCACTAAAGTCAATAGTTCTAAGATCAGCACCAGTCCCATCATTAGTTCTGTCACCTCTAATAGCATTACCGCCAACATTAAATGTTGGCCCTACCGCCGCTTCCAAATTCCATCGGCTTAAACACTGACCAGAATGACAACCACTTCTAGGAGCTGTTCGTTGATAGTTATAGCTTCCGCTTTGATTATGTTGATTGTAATTCCTGTAATCTTGGCTGTTTCCACCTAGACCTAACCAAGAACA
>CAZNWH010000175.1:0-3235 GCA_964576765.1 uncultured Hellea sp. | reverse complement strand
CTTACCAATAATGCCCATGCCTTGTTGATGTGTTTGCTGGGCTTGTTGCCTTTGGCGGTTATTCGCGCCTGTTACGGCCCCTAAGATTGAACCCAAACCAGATTTTTGGCCTCCGCCCATAAGGTGTTGCATGGCAAGACCTGTTAAAGCCGATTTCATGCTCGGCTGGCGTGTTTGCTTAGAGAGGCTACCCATGGCCATCGTTGCTACAAGGGGCAGGAGTTTTTTAAGAACATCCGCACCAATGCCTGTTTTTTGCGCGGCATGCCCAGCTACGGCGCGAGACACATCTTTGGAGCCAAATAAATGCCCCAGAATAGCATTGCCATCAGTCACGCTTTCAGCCTGACCTAACATTTGCGGATTTTCCAAATATTGTTCATGGTTGCCCTTTTGAAGCGCGCTTAACAAACCGCCCAAACCTTGCGGGTTGGCTGTATTTTGCTTCAGCGCAGAAGAAATCGCTGGCAATAATGCAGCTATCGCGCTTTGGCTTTGTTGCTGGTTAAGTCCCAGCTGTGCGCCAACTTGCTGGGCGGTATTTCCCCCCTGAGCGCTCATAATCATATCAAGTAAATTTATAGCCATTGGGGCTCCTTTAGTTATCCTAGATTGAACATAACAAAAAACCACCCACTTTACGAGCCTAGGTTACAGTTTTGTCACCTATGGCTAAAATAATTATAAAGGGGTTTAAGTGGCTGACCAGCCGAGTGTCTCGCCAGCATGGAACGGAATGATTTTGTTATTAGCCACAGCTAGAGTTTCAGGAACAGCTATATCACGGCGCGTTAGAGTTATCTGACCTTCATTGAGCGGCAATCCGTAAAAGCGCGGGCCATATTCAGAGGCAAAACCTTCGAGCTTATCGAGCGCATCTTCCTCATCAAATGTCTTGGCATAGCTCTCTAGGGCATGAGGCGCGTTGAAGATACCCGCGCAGCCGCAGGCACTTTCTTTGGCTCCAACGACATGCGGGGCTGTGTCTGTTCCGAGAAAGAATTTAGGCAAGCCAGAGGTAGCAGCTTGGCGCAATGCAAGGCGGTGCTTTTCCCGCTTGGCAATGGGGAGACAGTAATAATGCGGGCGTATGCCGCCTTGGAAAATGGCATTGCGGTTAAAATCCAGATGATGCGGCGTAATCGTCGCTGCGATATTGGGAGCAGCTTCAGTAACAAAATCGGCAGCCTCCTTAGTCGTGATATGTTCAAAAACGATTTTTAGCGCAGGAAAATCGGCTATTATTCCGGTTAAAACATCATCGATAAATACGGCTTCACGGTCAAAAATATCAACATCGGAATGCGTGACTTCCCCATGAACAAGTAGCGGCATACCGCTTTTTTGCATGGCGTCTAAAACGGATGATATTTTTACGATGTTAGTGACGCCATGGGCTGAATTTGTTGTCGCATTGGCAGGATAAAGCTTGCAGGCTGTAAATACGCCTTCACTATGCCCCCGCATAACCTCATCGGCTTTGATTGTATCCGTTAAATAACATGTGATGAGCGGCGTAAAATCCAGATCAGGATCAACGGCTTTAAGAATGCGGTCTCGGTAAGCCTTACCCGCCGCGACGCTTGTGACGGGCGGGGTCAAATTAGGCATAACAATCGCGCGGGAAAATTGTCTGGCCGTATAATTGACAACGTCATTAAGCATATCGCCATCACGCAAATGCACATGCCAGTCATCAGGGCGGCGGATTGTCAGAGTTTTCCTCATAGCCGAGGCCTAGCGCTTGGTTAAGATGGACGCAATAGCGAGTTAATCCCAATCACGGCGGCGCATAGAGAGAGCAACTTCATTATTTTCATCAAGAATATTGATCTCTTTGAAAGAGGCTTCAAAGCCGCGCGCAGTTTCCAAGGCTGAAATAAAAGCTTTTTCTGCGCCCATAACATCAGGACACAATTTCTTTGTCATGATCAAAGATCCGATTTTCAATTTATTACCGTCTTGTTCATAGGTACCAAAAAAACTGTTACAGCCGCCATGCCCAGCAAGATCGCCATCGTTCAGAAATTGAACAAATTGATCCATGCCATTATCAGGACCCCATTCGGAGCCTGCTAATGTGGTTAAAGGCTCTTGACCCTTCAGGTCGGCAATTTGCGCCTTGGCAAATTTGGAAACCGCCAAAGCGCCAACGGTCATTAAGGCTAGGGTCGCTATACGAATATACATAAAACCTCTTTATCTTTCCCTGTAGGGGTCAGCCAGCATCGTTGAAATATGCCGCCCATTTTCTGCGAGGGCTGCAGCATCTGCACTCACAGCTTTTGAACACTCTGCATAACGACCTTCTTCTTGATAGTAACCCGCATTAAAAGCGCGAATTAATTGACGTTTTTCTTCTATATCCTCACCAGATTCTATGCTCATCATTTCAGAGGCAAACTCTCGCCACTTCTGATCTGCCTCGCCAAAACATAAAGTTCTTAAATAATGCATCTGGCCAAGGTTTTTAGCCAAAGCTTCGACTAAGTTATTCATGGTTATCATATCAGATTCAACCCTAAGCTCCGCTATTTCCCGGGCCTTCAGGGCAGCTTTCTTAGCCGCCGCTGCTTTTTCGCGTTCTGTCATTGCATCTTGCGCAAAGACAGGACTTGTCAGCGACATCGCCGCAAAGACAGAAAGAAACATGAATGTCATAATCCATTTCATAAACCGCTCATTATCAGCTTTTTGATGAATGGACACTGAAATATGCACCAATATTGCCCTTAAGTCTCACTGTAAACTTTGCCGCGCGGTCTCTATAACCTGCCGCGTTTTTGACCACATGCCAAGCCCGTCAAGTTCTTCAGGCGGCACAAATCGCGCATCCGCTGCATCATCTCCAAAGCGCGGCTCCCCTGAAATCCAGCGCGCCGCATAATCGTGAAGACGGTAATTAAAGGTTTCAAACTTGGCATCAATCGTAGCCACTTTCATCTCAAGCGCGGCCATTACACCCGTTTCCTCAAAGAGTTCGCGCAGAGCCGCATCTCTCTGGCTCTCGTCGGTTTCAATACGTCCGCCGGGAATGGACCATTCACCTTTACGCGGGGCTGTGCCGCGCTTAATCAGCAAAACATCATCCCCGCGAAAGCAAATGACTCCTACACAATCTATGGGCTGCGACTCTGTCATAATATCTTCCATAAATCTTATTCGTCCTTATACAACGCCTATGTGTGGACGTTATACATTGGCCGCTCGTCTTGACGAAATTGCGGCCTATTTT
>CAZNWH010000174.1:1897-3283 GCA_964576765.1 uncultured Hellea sp. | reverse complement strand
TATGATGGCGGCCGGTCTGGTGGCGCAAAAAGCCAATAAGCTTGGTCTGACAGTCAAGCCTTGGGTGAAAACGTCTCTCGCGCCCGGTTCTCAGGTCGTGGGTGAATATCTGGAAAAGTCAAACCTTCAAACAGAGCTAAATCAACTTGGTTTTGACGTTGTGGGTTATGGCTGTACGACCTGTATCGGAAATTCCGGTCCGCTTGCGCCTGAATTATCCGAAGCGATTAATGAAGGCGACCTCGTCTCCTGTTCAGTCCTCTCAGGGAACCGTAATTTTGAAGGCCGTATCGGGCCTGATCTGAAAGCCAACTTCTTGGCCTCGCCGCCCCTTGTTGTTGCTTACGCGCTGGCGGGGTCCTTACATCATGATTTTGACCGCGACCCGCTTGGTGTTAGCCTTGATGGAACAGAGATTTTCCTTAAGGATATCTGGCCATCATCCAAAGAAATCGCCGATGTCGTGCGTAAAGTTATCACCCGTAAAATGTTCACAGAACGTTATGCCGATGTCTTTAAAGGCGACAAGCAATGGCAGAAGATCAAAGTCACGGGCGGTAAAACCTATAACTGGGCCCCGGGCTCGACTTATGTCCGTAACCCGCCATATTTTGACGGCATGACGACAACGCCTGATCCAGTTGAAGATATCAAAGAAGCCAATATCTTAGCTCTTCTTGGCGATTCGATCACGACAGACCATATCTCGCCAGCTGGCGCGATTAAGCATGACGGCCCAGCCGGTGCTTATTTATCCGAACGGCAAGTGCCTAAAAACGAGTTCAACTCCTTTGGGTCTCGTCGGGGCAATCACGAGGTTATGATGCGCGGCACCTTTGCCAATATTCGTATCAAGAACCAGATGGCGCCAGGAACAGAAGGCGGCGTAACCAAGCATATTCCTTCTGGCGAAGTCATGAGCATCTTTGACGCCGCGCAGAAATATGCCGATGAGAATAAAGATCTCGTTGTTTTTGCAGGCGGGCTTTACGGTAATGGTTCATCACGGGATTGGGCCGCTAAAGGCACAATTTTGTTAGGCGTAAAAGCCGTGATTGCGTCTAGCTTTGAGCGTATTCACCGTTCTAACCTAATCGGCATGGGCGTTCTCCCGCTGGAACTGGCCGAAGGTGATACATGGCAATCATTAGGTATGAAAGGCAGCGAAACCGTCTCTATTGCAGGCATTGCAGATCTGAAGCCACGCGGTACGCTGGATGTAAAAATTGATTTCCCTGATGGGTCATCAAAGACCATCACAGCGAAAGTGCGCATTGATACCGATAATGAGCATGAATATTATAAAAATGGGGGTATCTTACATTATGTTCTGCGTAATCTGGCCACACAAGCCGAGGCAGCAGAATAATTTCAATATTCATATTT
>CAZNWH010000174.1:0-1797 GCA_964576765.1 uncultured Hellea sp. | reverse complement strand
CTTGAGGGCGGGTTAATTATGAAAAAGACCAAGGCCATGCCTGCATATCCAAAGAGGAAATGTCCGTAATCCAGCACCAATAACTCTAACGGCGTGCCAACAAATAAAGTCGTATTGCCAATAGAGGGCAAAACAACGAGTGTCGAGAGCAGCAGACTTACGCCCATATAGTGCCAGAATGAACTGGCCTTAACCCATTTCAAGACGCCATAAATCGCAAGAGCCTGAAGCAGGCTTATGAACATGACGAAAAAATTTTGAATAGGCCCTCGCGCACGAGAAAGATTTATTAAATCCTGTTCACTCCGCCCAATGAGGCTTTGCCACACATCATCAAAGACAGTGGCATACCAAATATACCCCCAGAGCGAAAACGCGATGGAGGCTAGGATGATGGCTAAAATATCACGGCGCATAACATCTCCCTTAGCCTGAAATGATTAAAGCAATAAAAGCGCCAAACGTTCCAAAATAACTGAATTTTGACTATGCTTGAACGAATTCAGCGACATCTCGCGGGCGGCTTTGAAGCTCATCAACCACAAAATTCAACAGCCGTGTGACTCGCATTGGGGCCCGGTTCTGGCCAACCCAAAAAGCTTGAACAGGCATTTTAGCTAAGTCATAATCGGTTAAAACTTCAACTAAGCGACCTCTTTTTATAGCAAATTCACCCAACATTGTCGGGAGCATACTAATACCTTGGCCCCGTATTGAAAACTCCCTAATAGTCTCCCCGCTATCTGCTATTAAATGACTATTAGGCGTAAAGTCATGACGATCTCCATCTTTCGATAATTTCCAAGTAGGATTGCGCGTATAGACCAAACATTTATGGTTTTTAAGGTCCTTATGAGATTGAGGCGTTCCATATTTTTTCAAATAATCCGGGCTCGCACATAGCATCATCCGCGCTTGACCTATCTCGCTAACCACCAAACTGCTATCTTTTATCTCTCCCGTCCGAAAGGCAAGATCGACTCGTTCATCAACCAAATCTATTAACCGTTCTGTCAAATTCATCTTGATAACGATTTTAGGGTGCATATTCATAAATTGAGCCAGAACCGGTGCAAGCGTATAAGAGCCAAACGTCTCTGGAACCGATATACGGATCACACCGGAGAGGTTTTGATTATCCTGACGTACCCGGTCTTCCATTTTTTCAATATCTGCTAATATTTTTTTACATTGCTCATAATAGACTAAGCCCGTATCTGTGACCTGCCATGATTTATTACTGCGCAGGATCAATTGAATATCTAAATAATGTTCTAAATCTGTCAGAGCGTGGCTAACGGCTGATTTGGATAAATTAAGGGTCTGCGCAGCGAGCTTTACTTGCCCAGCCTCAACCAAAGCAATAAAAATCTCCATACGCCGTAAGCGGTTCATATGCGCTCCTAAGTTCAATTATATTGAACTACACATCTACAATTATGATATTTATTTTATTTTTTCAACCCTTATCATGAAGGTGTAAGGCTTTGCCTTACCGCCTGCCTCCAGTTGCCCCACATCAGCTAGGGGTGGGATGAATTGATAAAAGCCTAAATCAGACTTGGAGCGCGCGTAATTCAATGTAAGTTAGTTCATGACTTATGATCTGCTTTTCTCTCTCGTCAACCTATCTGTCATGCCCGCTTGGGCTTTATTGATTCTCGCCCCGAAATGGAACGGGACAGAAAAACTTGTCCATTCCATGTTTTACCCGCTGCTCTTAGGGGCGGTTTATATTGGCGGAATGATTATGGCCGCGATGGGTCACGGAGCGGAAGGCGGCGGCTTTGGCTCTAT
>CAZNWH010000173.1:0-3350 GCA_964576765.1 uncultured Hellea sp. | reverse complement strand
CAGCGGAAAAAAGCACTTCAGAGTTTAACATGGGACGGCGCGCAATATGCAGTTCAGTATCAGTTGATCACTGGGGACGCCCACCAAATTTGGGTTGAAGAACGCGGGGAACGTTTAGCTGGGACGAATATGGGGGCCACGCGAATTAGTGGTGTTATTACGAATATACATTCCCAGCGACAAGCCTTGCAGCGGGCCGAGTTTTTGGCGCGCTATGATGAATTGACAGGTTTGTGGAACAAGTCCCGTTTGGCGGAAGGGCTTGAACAGTTTATTTCCCTCGCGCGCCGGTGCAGAACCCAAGCCATATTTTTAAGACTAAAACTATCAAACCTTGAACAGATAAATAAGATATATGGTTATGATACTGGAGACTTTCTTCTCAAATCAGTGGCAGATAGGCTTAGCGAAATTATACGAGCACCTGATATGCTCGCGCGTATTAGTGGCGTTACATTTGGTATTGGATTATATGATACACAATCAGATAATCTGGAGCGCCTTGTCGCGCGTTTAACGGAGAAGCTCTCAGATATCCCTATCTCTACCCCCCATGGCGATCTTTATATAGAACTTACCATGAGTACAACTACGCTTGCAGAAAATGCCGAAACTGCTTTTGATGCCTTTGAACAAACCCATTTGGCTTTGGGACAAAAAAACCAACCGTTAACGCCTAATTCACCGACAATAATCTATACACGGGATATGGGGTCGGTTCGGCCCAAGCCGTCAAATAACATCATTGCTGCAGAAGATATTTTAGACGCGCTTAATGACCGACGCATATCTATTGCTTATCAACCTATTATCGATGCACAAACGCGTGACCTTCACCATTATGAATGTTTACTTAGACTCAGAACAAGTGCTGGTGAAGTTGCATCCGCACGACAATTTATTATGGCAGCAGAACAATTGGGCCTTATTGATCTACTTGACCGGAGAGCTTTGGAGCTTGCGAGTGAATCGTTACGCCAAAACCCCGACCTACATTTAGCATTAAATGTTTCTGCCGGAACCGTACAAGATCAAGGAACTTCTGATGCCTATATTGCGGCGTTAAAAGCGCTTGGGCCAGATGTAAACCGGGTGACCCTGGAATTGACCGAGACTGTTGCGCTTGAGGATCCAGCTATGGCCAGCCGTTTTTCTGTCGAGACACGAACATTAGGTTGCAAATTTGCAATTGATGATTTTGGGGCCGGTTATACCACCTTTAGAAATCTTATGGCGATTGAAGCTGATACGATAAAAATCGACGGCAGCTTTATTCAAAATTTGTCCCAAAGCGCCAATAATCAAACATTTGTCCGTATGATGGTCGATTTGGCGCAAACCTTCAGCGTCAAGACGGTCGCCGAAATGGTGGATAATCGCAAAGATGCAGAATTGCTAAAGCGTCTGGGAGTGGATTATCTGCAAGGCTATTTATTCGGAATTCCTAGCGCAGCGCCCGCTTGGCAGCAAATGGCGTCTTAAACATTTTAATCTATCCTAGACTTCGCTAAGAAGACCTATGCGTCAGACTGTTATTACTCTTGAAAAATTTTATGCTTCTCGTCTTGGTCTGATGGCGTGTGAAATGGCAAGCCGAAGGTTGACGACATTATGGCCGGATTTATCAGGACAGGATGTGCTTGGCTTTGGATATTGCGGACCTTATTTAAATATTTACATGAAAGCTGCCAACCGAGTTGTTTTGGCCATGCCTGGTGGACAGGGGGCTGTTGCTCGTGAGGGGCAGCGCGGGATCATCGCCTGTTTGACCGAAGAAGACTTACTGCCTTTTTCTGATGCAAGGTTTGATAATGTGCTCTGTGTTCACGGCGTAGAAGAAGCGCCTGATCTACCGATGTTGCTCAGAGAACTTTGGCGAGTCACACGACCAGAAGGCCGCATTGTTATTATTGCCTCTAATCGCCGAGGTATGTGGTCACAATCTGAGAAAAGTCCCTTTGGCGCGGGTCGCCCTTTTTCCCGAAAGCAGCTCCGCAGCGCGCTCAATGATGCAGGCTTTGTCCCGACAGTTTGGTCTGGGGCGCTTTATGCGCCTCCAGTGCGTAGATTAGCCCAATCCGGTTTTTCCAAGGGGTGTGAACGATTTGGCGAAATAGTTTGGCCGACTTTCTCAGGACTAGTGCTTGTCGAAGCTATAAAGCGTCTATATGCGGAGCCGAAAGGTCATGCGAAAAAGTTGGTCATGCGGCCAAGCTTTGGCCATAAGCCAATCGCGAATAGAGCTACGAATGAGTAAACCCATAACAAAAATTGAACAGGTTCGTGCTGATATTGACCGCGTCGATAAAGCTCTACTAAGTCTGATAGCCGAGCGCTTAGAGCTAGCAGGAGCTGTTCGCCGGGCAAAATCCGGCGCGCGTGTCTGGCGGCCTTCTCGCGAAGAAAGCCATGTCCGTGAGCTCGCCGAGGCCACAGAGGATACGCCAGCAGAACTCGTCTCGCGCATCTGGGCAGAACTAATGAGCGCAAGTCTGGCCCTTCAAGGGCCTATGAAATTACATCTAGCCCTTGAAGGCGATGTTTTGGAGGTTTGGACATTGGTACGTGACCGTTTTGGAGCAGCGATACCATCACTTTCATACCCGACCACTAGTTCGGCTTTGGCTGCCGCTTATGCGGACCCTGAAGGCGTGGCTGTTCTGCCATCGCCCGGAGGAATGAATAATTGGTGGACGGCTTTGGGCGCGCAGGGGGCTATGCCGGATATGCATATCCTCTCAGGCCTTCCGAGGACGGGCGATGAGGACTGGCCACGCGCGGTAGCGGTCTCAACAGCCGCTATTCAACCCTCTGGCGCAGACCAAACGCTTTTAATCTGTTCCGATGCTCCCGATATTGACGGCGCTATTTTAAGGGCTGAGTCCGGTGAGCACAAACTCATCAGCTTGGAAGGATTTTGGGATAAAGCGCCTAGCGGAACTAAAATCATAGGTGTGCTACCCAAGCCGATTGGGCATAATACCAAAGGACAAGATAGATGAGTATCGACACGCTTCTGGTCATTGGGTGTGGCTTAATAGGCTCCTCAATAGCCCGCGCAGCAAAAGTCTATGAGCAAGCCAAGACGGTTTATGTGGCCGACCGGGCCTCTAGCGTTTGTACAGCTGTAGAACGGCTGGGATTTGCGGACGGCGTGTCCGAAAACGCACCTGAGTTTTATGCCTCCAAAGCGGATTTGATCATTTTATGTGTGCCACCCGGCCAAATGGGAAGTGTCGCCAAGGCTGTTATTCCGGTGATGAAACCTGGCGCGATTTTATCCGATGTCGGCTCTGTCAAAGGCGATGTGATCAAACAGGTCAGCCCGTATTTATCGGATGACATTCATT
>CAZNWH010000172.1:0-3356 GCA_964576765.1 uncultured Hellea sp. | reverse complement strand
GCGCATGTGTGGCGAGGGGTTCATTTTGCGGCCGATACTTCGGGCGAGAACCGCTGGCGCGCCCCGCGCCCAGCCCCGTCTTGGGAGGGTATAAAAGAAGCGCTGGATTTCGCGCCTGTCTGTCCTCAAATTGCGACGCCCTTTACGCCGATTGAAAGTTTTACTAATGGCGAACTTGAAGGGTCTGAAGACTGCCTCGCGGTGGATATTTACGCGCCAGAAAATTCTCAAGGCAAAGACTTGCCCGTCATGGTCTGGATCCATGGCGGTGGTAATGTGTCGGGGGCTTCACAGCTTTATGTCGGTGAAAACCTTGCCGCCAATGAAAATGTCATTGTCGTTTCCGTCCAATACCGCATCGGCCCTTTGGGATGGTTTTCTCATCCGGATTTGGTTGAGAGCGCTGAAATTCCCGAAGACGCTTCGGCCAATTTCGGAACGCTTGATCTCATCGCCGCGCTTAAATGGGTGCAAGACAACGCCGCCAGTTTTGGCGGTAATCCTGATAATGTCACGATTTTTGGCGAAAGCGCGGGCGGGCATAATGTTGCCACGCTTTTGGCTTCGCCCTTGGCAAAAGGCTTGTTCCACCGCGCCATTCTTCAATCCGGCAGTTTTGATAGTGTTACGGTAGATGAAGCCCGCGGCCTAAGCGGGGAGCTGACCAACACCTCCAAGGAGGTCGCGGAAAAACTTGGGGGGAGCGATAAGTTTCACACGGCGAGCCTTGCGGAAATTTTTGCCGCTTATGATCTTGATGGCGGCGGGTTTATGGAAGTGCCGCGCGTGATCCAAGACGGTATTGTTCTGCCCGAAACGCCTTTGCGCGACGCCTTTTCCTCGGTCGATAATTTTAATGCCGTCCCGATCATAAGCGGAACGAACCGTGATGAAATGAAATTATTTTATGCTTTTGATGAGCGTTTAGCCGACACCAAATTTGGCCAATTTATCGTCGCCAAAGATCAGAATTTTTACGATGCGGCTTCGGACTATTCGAGCCGAGTCTGGCGTATTCGCTCTGTGGACGGCCCGCTCGCGAGAATGGACGCCGCGGGGCATAAGGATGTCTGGGCCTACCGCTTTGACTGGGATGAAGGCGGAAAGTTCCTTTGGACGGATTTATCCAAAGTCCTCGGCGCGGCCCATGGGATCGAAATTCCCTTTGTGTTTAACCGGTTCAAATTTTTAGGCGATGCCGACAATATCATGTGGAAGAAAAAAACCCTAGAAACGCGCCAGAAACTCAGCCGCGCCATGGGGTCTTATTGGGCCTCATTTGCGCGCACAGGTATGCCTGCGCCTAGCGAACTTCCGTCATGGCCGACCTTCGGGAGGGCGGCCAATCTTATTTATTTGGATAGTGATAATGATGCGGGAATTCAGGTTCAGGCGGGCGCAGACACTGTGGAAAGTCTCGTGAGCGATCTTAAAGTGGATGCACGCTTATCCACTCAGCAGCGCTGCGAAATCGCGAAAGGTTTGCTGGAGTGGACATCCGATCTGGAGCTAGCCTTGTCAGGCCTTATTACGGCGAGCTGCCAAGATAATTAACATTTATAATAAAGGTTTTAATTTGCTACGCGGATGCTATTGAACCGCTAAGTAAAATGTTGGGACATCAGATGGTATCACATTTGACTCGACGGGGGATATTAGGGGCTTTGACAGCCTCAACAGCGGTAGCCTGTGTGCCAAAATCGCCGGAAAGTTTCACAGCCAAGACTAGAGTTGTGAGTGGCCTTTTTGCCCACGGTATTGCCTCTGGAGACCCCTTGTCAGACGCAGTTATCCTTTGGACACGCTTAACGCCCGATAATCCGATGGGCGGCCCAGTAGAAGTCATTTGGGAAATGGATAAGGCCTCTGATTTCGCCACTCTCTCCGCCTCTGGCAAATTTATGACAAATGCAGCGCGAGATTGGACCGTCAAAATTGATGCTAAAGGTCTTGAGGCTGGTGGCGTTTATTATTTCCGCTTTCGGGTTGGGGATGTTGTTTCGCCTATTGGACAAACGAAAACACTCCCGCAAGGGTCACTAGATAAAGCGCGCTTTGCCGTGGTGTCCTGCGCGAATTGGCAACACGGCTATTTTAACACCTATGACCATATTGCACGGCAAGACCATTTTGATGCCTTTATTCATTTGGGGGATTATTATTATGAATATGCCGCAGATGACTATCTCGACGAAGCGGCGTCGGAAACAGGCCGCTTACATGAACCCCGTCATGAAATTATCACGCTAGAGGATTACCGAATTCGCCACGCCCAATATCGCACGGATGCGGGCCTTCAAGGCATTACAGCCAAGATGCCGATGATCGCGATTTGGGATGATCATGAGAGCAGCAATGATAGCTGGAAAGGTGGGGCCGAAAATCATGAAGCTGATGAAGGGGATTGGAATGACAGGCGTGAAGCCGCTTTGCGGGCCTATTATGAATGGATGCCCATACGCGAGCCAAGACCGGGCCGCCTGCGCAGCGATATATTCCGAAGTTATGATTATGGCGATTTACTGACATTACTGACGGTGGAAACACGTCTGACCGCGCGGGCCGAACCCATTATTATCGAAGATCATTTTGTCGATATAAAAGCCAAAGGTTCAGCAGATGATTTCCAGCGTGATGTGCTGCGTGATCCCACGCGGGAAATGTTTGGCCCCGTTCAGAGTGACTTTATTATAGACACGCTTAAAACCTCGAAAACCGAGGGTAAGGCGTGGCGGCTTATGGCTAATCAGGTGATTATGGGGCGGCTATTAACGCCTGATTTATCGCCCTATGTCACCGAAGAAGCGATGGTCAATATAGAAAAAGAATGGGCCGGCATCCGCGATTTTGTAGGACTTTCGGCTTATAACCTTCCCGTTTATCCTGATAGCTGGGATGGATACCCTGTTGCGCGGGAGAATTTTTACGCGCGCCTTATAAAGGAAGGCATCAATGATCTCTTGGTCATTACAGGAGACGCCCATGAATTTTGGGTCAATGATTTGACCTCTGAAGCTGGAGGTAAAGTCGGGTTGGAACTTGTCACAACATCAGTTTCGTCCAAAACGCTAACCGCCTATTTGGGCGGGGCTACAGCGGAGTATAATCTACTCCTTACTCAATCTAACCCCGATGCACGTTATTATAATGCGCTGCATAATGGCTATATTGACCTGACCTTGGGCCGGACGAAAGGCCACGTCAAAATGATCGGTATTAGTACCGTGATAGACACAAATTATGAGGCCTTTACTGTGGCCGAGTTTACCCTGCGTAAATCAGGCGAGACGATTAAAGCGGCCAGTCCAAGAGGCTTGGATATCAAACAACGCGCTCTATTTAGCGGGCTTGGTTAG
>CAZNWH010000171.1:0-3434 GCA_964576765.1 uncultured Hellea sp. | reverse complement strand
CCTGCGACGACGCCCGCCCCGCCTAGGCCGCCGAGCTGGGTTAGCAGGATAACGATACCAAGGCCGGAATTTTGAATGCCGACTTCGAAGGTGAGGGCGCGGCGGGATGGGGTGTCGGCTTTGGTTAAAACACCCGACATGTAACCCATCAAAAAAGCGAGGCCATTATGGGCAATGACGAGCGCAAATATGGCGAGGCCGAGCTGAAAGAAAACAGGCATATATTGCAGGCAGGCTCCGATGATAATCATGATAAGTCCTACCCCCGCCAAAGCGGAGAGTGGCTTTTGTAATTTGGCGGATAAGGTCGGCGCAAAACGGGCGATGAGCATGCCGAGCAAAAGCGGAAGGGCGAGGATCATCATCGTGTTTTTTAAAAAGCCCCATGTGTCCAGATTGATCTCGGTGAGTAACGTCGCGGTTGGCGGATAAAGCCCGCACCAAAATATAATCGAGATTGGCGTGATAAAGGCAGCGGTCAGGCTACTGGTGGCCGTCAAAGAGACGGAGAGCGCCGTGTTGGCCCGTCCAAATAGTGCCAGCAAGTTAGATGTATTCCCGCCGGGGCAACAGGCAATCAAGATCATGCCCAGCGCCACACTGGCGGGCGGATTGACAATGAAACAGATTAAAAGCGTCAGGGCAGGTAGGCCGATGATTTGGGCGATGACCCCTGCGAAATATATTTTAGGCCTCTCTTTGAAAAACCGGAAATGCTCTGTGCGAAGTCCCAGTGCAACGGCAAACATCATCAGTGATAATATCAACGCCAGAGCCAGTTCTGACCCACTGCCCAAATCAAGCGTGATACTATCGAGAAGCTCAGCGTCCATTATTAAAAATCCATTTATTGAACGGGCCTGATATCCCCAGCCAGCATCACGCCCCAAACCTGGATGTCGGGCCAGTCTTCGGGCGCGGTTTCCATAGGGTTAGATTCCAAAATCGTGAAGTCGGCGCGCTTGCCAACTTCGATAGAGCCGATCTTATCATCAAGCCCCAAAGACCACGCCGCGTCCAGCGTGATGGCCTTAAGCGCTTGCTTGCGGGTGAGTTTTTCATTCGCGTTGCTGACCCCGCCTTGGCGGGTTTCGCGGGTCATGTGTACGCTGGCAGCTTTCAGAGGCTGCGGCGGGGCGAGGGGGGCGTCGGAGTGAACTGTGGCGTGAATACCGGCTTTGAGGGCTGAGGCGAGCGGCGTGATGAAATCGGTTTTCTCGCCAATGGCCTCTTTGTAATCCTCGCCCATATATTTAACGTAATGCGAGGCGGCAGAAATCCCGATGCCCAGATTAGCAGCTTTCTGGATTTGATCAGGCCGAAACAGGCCGCCATGTTCGATGATAAGACGCTGTCCGGTCTCGCCCGCTTCCATTTGTGCAAAAGCGCCCAGCGTCGAATCTTGGGCCGCGTCGCCATTAGAATGGATATGGATATCAATGCCTGCCTCCCAATAGGGTTTCATAACCCCCGCCAGATCATCAGGCGGTGTCACCCATAGCCCGTCTGTGCCTTTGGACTGCCCGCCAATATAGCCGGGCGCGTCCATTTTCATGGTCTGGGAGTAAAAAGCGGCATCGGTGAAAAGCTTGACTTGATTAAGGACGGGAGGTTTTCGTGTTTCATCTGCGCTCATTTCCAGCATTTTGGAGACCGCATCCTTGCCGAACTCAGCGGTAAAAGCGCGATGTTCTGGGACTAAGTAGAGATTGTAATTATCCTCCTCCGTGTAAAAAGCTTTCAGGTAATTATCTTCAATCGCGCGGCCAAAAATGCCGTAGCCCATCTCCGCCACGGTGGTTACGCCGGAACGGGCGAAAATTGCCTCATAGCCCTCAAAACCTTTTTTGATATGAGCAGGCGCGAGAAGGATAGGCCCAATCGTGCCAAATAAAGCTAGGCTCGCATCTTCATAGATTCTCCCGTTCAGCTCACCCTTTTCATCCAGTCCAATGCCGTGGAATTTTTCCGAAAGGGCCGGGGTGAGCTTGGCGAGCTCTATCGCGGCGCTATTGAGATAAAAATCATGTCCCGAATAATGCCAAATAAATAATGGCCGGGTGGTAGAAATTTTATCTAAATCCTGCCGTGTTAAATCGCCTTGGACGAGGTTATGATAGCCATAGAGGAATAAAGGCGCTTTGGTGTCACCTTGCACTGGTGCGTCTTTCTCGAACTCTGCGATTTTCGCCAGCAGCGAGGTTTTATCGGGGAGGCCTTTGACGGTGCCTTTGGGCGTTTCCATATCCCATGGCGGCACAAAATCGAGGCCGTACATCATCGCGCCCAGTGTCATATGGATATGCGGGTCGATTAGGCCGGGGACAATGGTTTTGCCAGCAAAGCGGGTGTCTATGCGGGCTCCAGTGAGCCGGGATTTGAGCGTATCCAAGGGTCCGAGGGCGATGATAGAACCGTCCTTATCAACCGCAACGGCCTCTGTTTGAGAGAGGGTCTCATTAACAGTGACAACACTCTTGGCGCTATAAATTGTGATATGAGTGCTATCAGAAAACGTCTGGATAGATGATTTAGGCCCTTCAGATTGTGTGCATGCCGTTATCGTCAACGCCAATAATAGCAGCGTTCTTTTTTTCAAATATAATTTTGTCATAAACAAGTGCCGCCATTCTCATAGAGGGACAACAATATGATATATGACGGCACTTGCAAGGCCAGCATTGTGGGTCTGACCTTTATAGGGGTAAGCTATGAGAGTTTAGCAGAGATAGGTTTTGGCCTCGGAAAGCTGAGAGATGATACGGTCACGCGTGATATAATCGCTTTGTTTAGCATTGGGTTTTTGTGTGCGGCGCTCATAGCGTTTCAGCTTGCGCTCAAGATGCATAATCGTCAGATCAGCCGGAAGACAAGGGCGGGATTTTAAAACAGATAACATTTTTCTAGTCCTTTCTTTTCGTTAACTCTAAGTGCCACGGTCCTTGCTTCTTTTCCAATAAAGCCGAAACACAGCCGCGCGATAGAGCGTGAGTGAGTTTACACAAAGCCGTGAAGCTTGACCGGTGGGCAGTTCCAAGCTTAAAGATGCTCCGTCAGAGGGCTGGATGGTCGCGAGTGGCATTATGCTGTTCGAGGAAAGTCCGGGCTCCACAAAGGCAGGATGCCGGGTAACGCCCGGCTGGCGTGAGCCAAGGGACAGTGCCACAGAAAGGAAACCGCCTATTGCATTTTTCACGTCGTGAAAATTACAAGGGTAAGGGTGAAAGGGTGCGGTAAGAGCGCACCGCCGCGCTGGTAACATCGCGGGCAAGGTAAACCCCATCCGGAGCAAAACCAAATAGGGATAGCCTATGGCGCGCCCTTGCGTCGCTATCCGGGTCGGTTGCTTGAGGTGTGTGGTAACACACATCCTAGAGGAATGATCATCACGCCTTCGGGCGATACAAAACCCGGCTTACAGGCCCTCTGACATT
>CAZNWH010000170.1:0-3441 GCA_964576765.1 uncultured Hellea sp. | reverse complement strand
GAGGCGGTTACACCCCTTAGTGCGCGGGTCGAGCGGAGATCCAGGGGCTGCCATAACTTCGCGGTTTTGTTCGAGCGCATAACGTGCGGTGATGAGAGTCCCGGAGCGCTCGGCAGCTTCGATGACGACAACGCCCATAGAGAGCCCGGAAATAATACGGTTACGGCGCGGGAAATCACGGGCCGTAGCGCGGTAGCCCAGAGGGCTCTCAGAGATCAACGCGCCTTGTTCAGCCATAGCCTGATAAAGCTCTGTATTTTGGCGCGGATAGATATGGTCCACGCCGCCGCCCAAAACCGCCGCTGTCCCTGTTAGCAGAGCCGCGCTATGGGCGCTGGTATCAATACCGCGAGCGAGTCCAGAAATAATCGTATATCCTGCCTGCCCAAGTTCGGCAGAAATTTGCCGGGCAAATCGTTGACCGATGGCAGATGAGTTTCGAGAACCGACAATAGCTACACAGGGCTTATGTAAAATATCTGCGCGGCCTAGCAGGCTAATTAAAGGTGGGCAGGGGTCAACCGCGCGTAGGTAAGCTGGATAGTCAGGCTCACAAGCGGCCAAGATTTGCGCGCCCATCTGTTCGCTGTGTTCCATTTCGGCTTCAATGGCCTCTACGGGTGGAATAGATCCTGCTTTACGGCGCATGATATCGGGGAGGGCGGTAAGGGCTGCTTTGGCTGATGTATAACGTTCTAAGAGGTCGCGAAAAGCAACAGGGCCAACACGCGGTGTTCGTGATAGTCTGAGCCAATCGCGTTTTTCGGAGAAGGATAGCGCCCTAATTTGCATCAAGATTTCTTACCGATCTTGGATTCAGTGCCCTTAAGGATCCGGTTAATATTTTCGGTATGACGTATATATATAATAATCGCCATAATGGCGGCCATCATCGCGACAGGGATATTACCCATTATGAAAGCGATGATCGGTGTTAGGCCAGCGGCTGCCAGTGCCGAGAGCGATGAAATACGCGTTAAGGCCGCACAAAGAAGCCAAATCACACCAGCAATTAATCCGATAGGCCAAGCCGTTGCGAAGAGGCACCCATAAAATGTGGCTACGCCTTTACCGCCTTTAAAGCCAAGCCAGATAGGGAAACAATGTCCAATTAGCGCCGCTGCGCCGGCATAAAGCCCGATAGGATAACCGAAAAAATGATTGAAAATAAGCGCTGCTATTCCTGCTTTGGCGGCGTCCAATATCAGAGTGAGGAAAGCAATATCTTTGCGTCCCGTGCGCAGCACATTGGTTGCGCCGATGTTCCCCGACCCGATCTTTCGAATGTCGCCTTGACCGCTGGCCCGCGCTATTAAAAGCCCAAAGGGGATAGAGCCTAAAAGATATCCACCAAAAACCGCATATAGCATCGACACAGAAAACATAACAAGAACATGACTGATAGAGGCAGGAGAGTCTAGTTGTTATTTGATGGGTTAAACAAGGCGCCGTATGGCAGCCTTATTCTACTCATGATGTGTACGCTACTAATGTTTAAGTTTACGGTTTTTAATTTGATAATCTAATCGGACTAAGAGAATCTGCGATCCCAGCAAATATTTTTGTTAAATCACCTGAGCTGGCATCTAAATAATGAGAAGGAGTTGTAGCACAGTTTATAAGCTCTTTTTTACTTCTCTCCCGTCTAAGAAGATATCCGATCGTATAGACTTCAATATCTTCAGACTTGGCTTTGTCACATACGCTGTAAAATGAATTTAAAGTTTCTTTACGGCGAAGTCGTTGCCTTTTTTTACTATCATAAGGCAGATCACCAAATCTATCAGATTCTCTGACGAAATGCTGGCCCGTAATCCCACCATCAGTCATAAAAACAATTATTTTTCGAGTATCCGATTGGTTTGTCGCCGGAGTTCCGGCTAACCCTCCAGGTAATTGATTTTTCCAATAATCATTTAAGTTTTCATAAGCCCAATGCATACCTTGATCTGATCCTGTACCATCGGACAATGTAAGCCCGTCAATTTTCGCATTTAAGGCTTCTGCGTTGTCGGTTAAAGGGAGAAACTCATTGCCGCTTCTAGGGCACCATGGATTGGTTTCACGAAAGGAATAGAAGTCCGGTATGGCTCTATATTGTCTATTGAACTTAACACCTGTTTCGATATCTTCTGGGTCTAGTTCAAAGCACTGGTTCCATTGGCCGTCTATCCAGTGTCTAGAATAGCTCTCAAAGCCTTCTGTAGGCGTTTGTAAAAGGTTACTCATTTCTTCAGGTACTCTAACAGTACCTCCAAATGGAATGAATGAAATGGAAACTTTACCCGGAACACTACTCTCTTCTAATAATTGATTTACAAAAAAGGTAGCTGATTGTTTGGCTTCAGCGATACGTTCGTTTCTCATCGATGAGGAAATATCAATGGCGAGGGCCACTTCAGTATTGGTGAGGCCAATAGTAGCTTCAGTTTGCGCTCCGACCTTCTGGAAATCACTTATATTTTGTAATAGCAAAAGTTCATGAGGGGCATATACGTCAGCAGATATTGTTAGCAAATCATTGTTTTCTATAACTTTTACATTCCTAGTCTGTACATCAAAATCTGAACTATCGGATATTGAAAACTTATTAACGAATTCAGCGAAGACTTTTTCTTTTTCTTCATTCGTCCCTTTATGCTGCAAAGCATATAAAGCCCCTGAGTCCGCAATATTTTGGAGTTTTGACTGATTTTTATATATCAGTGCGATGTCAATCGCCGCACCTGCCGTGATAAAGGTCGCAAAAAAACCGAGGGCAAACATAATAGAAAAATTACCGTCGTCATTTTTTTGAAAAGCTTTTAGTGTCTTGCTTAGCCTATTTATTATAACAGATTTCATAATTTGACATCCCACAACCGACAGTAACTTCTCAAATAAGAGTTTGCTACGATTAACTTGCGAATGTATTAGTGGTTAAATATTTAAATCAGCTTTAGAAACAAAGTTTCTCAAGGATTAATATTTAAATAAGGTCTATTAATATTCAAAGCTAGATCAACCATTTTTTCACTATAGACGCGGTTTTGTGATAATCTCGAAATATGATGTTTAATGTTAGTGTTGCAATTAAACTCGCACATGAGCATTTCTCATTCATAAAAATCAATATTTCGGTTATCCGCAATCGTTAAAAATTCAACTGGGCTCTGACGAGGAAATTATCAGGACTTTCATTAAAGGCTCTTTTTGAGGCCTTGTTATAATTGAAATAGAGTTTTTCATCTACCATCGTGTATTGGTCTGTATGACCTATTTTGGCTTTGTTAGCAGCTAAGGCTACGAGACAAAACCCACCAAATTCGGGAATGTATTTTTTAAGGTCTTTGAGAAATAAATCTCTGTTTTCTGCTGAAGAGAAGCGCCATTTCGTGTCATCAAAATCCACCACAATCTTTCTCGATCCTTTTACAGCTTTGTCATTATTATAATACGAGA
>CAZNWH010000169.1:0-3458 GCA_964576765.1 uncultured Hellea sp. | reverse complement strand
AATAAAACTCACCTTGGGAATTATCGCCGCGCAAAATACAGCTGGGATATTTCCACGTCACAGCAGAGCCTGTTTCAACTTGGGTCCAAGAGACTTTGCTATTTTCGCCCCGGCAATCCGCGCGCTTGGTAACAAAATTATACACTCCGCCCTTGCCTTCGGCGTCGCCCGGCCACCAATTTTGTACCGTCGAATATTTCACTTCAGCATCATCATGGACGATGATTTCGACAATGGCGGCGTGAAGCTGGTTCTCATCGCGCATCGGCGCGGTACAGCCTTCAAGATAAGAGACGTAAGACCCTTTATCTGCAATAATAAGCGTGCGCTCAAACTGCCCTGTGCCTTGCGCGTTCATTCGAAAATAAGTCGAGAGCTCCATCGGGCAGCGCACACCCGGCGGGATATAAACAAAGCTCCCGTCAGAGAAAACGGCGTTATTGAGTGTGGCGTAATAATTATCCGTCACAGGGACAACCGAGCCCATATACTTACGGACAAGCTCAGGGTGATCTTTCACAGCTTCACTGAATGAGCAGAAAATGACCCCATGTTTAGCCAACTCGGCTTTAAATGTCGTCACAACAGAGACAGAGTCAAACACGGCATCAACGGCCACTTTCGGTGCGCCTTCGACGCCCGCCAAGACTTCCTGTTCTTTCAAGGAAATTCCGAGCTTATTATAAACTTCAAGGATTTCAGGATCGACTTCATCAAGTGATTTTGGTCCATCTTTTTTAACCGGAGAAGCATAGTAATACATGTCCTGAAAATCAATTTCAGGATAGTCCACCATCGCCCATTCAGGCTCTTCAAGCGTCAGCCAGCGACGATAAGCTTCGAGACGCCAATCAAGGAGCCATTGTGGCTCATCTTTTTTGGCCGAGATAAAATGTACAATATCTTCGTTAAGGCCCTTGGGCGCAAACTCCTGTTCGATATTGCTATCAAAGCCATATTTATATTTATCCGCCTCAAGCGAGCGGACACCTTCGACGGTACTCTCATCGATTGAGTCTTTCGCGATTTTTACCTCTTCTGACATTACGCCGCTTTCTTTTTTATGTTTCTGACCTTAGCCCAAGCTTTCAGGAAATGATCGACGTCGGCCATTGTGCTGGTATAACCAAAGCTCACCCGTATCGCGCCTTTGGGGGCCTTATCAGAGAGGCCCATCGCCGTGATGGCACGGCTTGCCCCGACTTTACCGGAAGAACAAGCTGTTCCCGTCGATACTGAGATACCCTCTAAATCGAGCCCCATCATGGTAGTCATTGAACTCGTATCTGGCACCGCAAAAAAAGAGGTATTGGGTAAGCGCTCTACACCTTCGCCAAATATGGTTAGGTTTGGTTCCAAGGCTTTCAGGCCCACTTCAAGCATATCACGAAGCGGTCGCGTATGATCCAGATTAGACATAGCCTTCACTGCCGCGCCAAATCCTGCAATCCCCGCCACATTCATGGTGCCTGCACGGCGGCGGCGTTCTTGCCCCCCGCCCTGTAATAAGGGTGTATAGGGAGCTTCAGGCGCTACATAAAGCGCGCCAACGCCTTGCGGGCCTCCAATTTTATGCGCTGATACGCTGATATAATCCGCGATATAAGTCATAGATAGTTTTCCCAGAGCTTGGACCGCGTCGATTAAAATCAACCCGCCAGCCTCATTTACCAAGTCGATAGCCTGATCCGTCGGTTGAATTACGCCCGTCTCACTATTGGCAGCCACTAGAGAAACAAAAGGACGCCCTTCATCCGTGTCCCAATTCTCAAGCTTTTCTTTAAGCCACGCCATATCGCTAACGCCGTTCTTATCGGCAGGCATAATATCAACGGCCACCTCATAGCTTTCGGCTGTTAAAATCGTCGCGGGGTGATCCATGGCTGATATCAGCAACCGCTTAGACCCAGCCTTCACCGCAGAATGAATAGCCGTATTATCGCCTTCGGTTCCACCCCCATTAAAAATGATATCCTGAGTACAAACCCCCATGGCAAAACCAATAGCTTCGCGGGCATTTGAAATCAGGCTATTGGCCGCCCGTCCATCACCATGCTGCGCCGATGGATTTCCCGCAACGGCCATAGCCGCAGCCGACGCCTCAATGACTTCGGGACGAATTAAGCTGGTGGCATTATGGTCGAGATAGGTGCGCCTCATTCCGCCGCCTCCAGTTCAACCACTGGCAAACGACCTTCAACAACATCTTGAACAGTCACGGATGCTAAGAACTGTTCAATATGGCTTTCAAGCGCGCCCCAAAGGTTATGGGTCAGACATTTATCTGTTCGGCCTGTACAGGCGATTTTATCCTCGGGCGTGCACCCATGGGCTTTAATATCTTCATCAACGGCAAAAATGATACGGTCAAGCGTCAACTCTGATGCTGGGACCGCCAAAACATAACCTCCATTAGCCCCGCGCGAACTCTCAACAATCCCTGCGCGGCGGAGCTTTGCAAATAGTTGCTCCAGAAAACTCAGTGAAATACTTTGGCGGCGAGAAATATCAGCTAAAGAGGATCGTACAGCACTACCACCAATAGGGCTTTGAGCAGCCATATCGGCCACGGCCATTACTGCATAGCGTGTTTTTGCTGTTAATTTCACCTTTAGCGTCCTTTCTGCGAAGGTTTTTCTCGCTTTTTGGGCAAAGCCTTGTTAAAGGCCGCCCAAACTCCCAACGGGAACACGAATATGTTGGCGATGTAATTATCCCGACTAAATTAGTCAAGTTTATGTCTGCGCTGACTAGCTGCGACAAAACAGTATATAAGGGGCATTTATGCCAGAAGTCATTTTCGCCGGTCCTCAAGGCCGTCTCGAAGGTCGTTATCATCCCTCCGATGATCCCAACGCACCCTGCGCTTTGATCTTATCGCCCCACCCTAAAGCGGGCGGGCATATGGATCACCGTATTCCTGTTGCAATGTATGAGCAATATAAGCGGCGCGGCTTTTCTGTGCTTCGGTTTAACTTTCGCGGCATTGGGCGCTCCATGGGCGTTTATGACAATGGTCAGGGCGAACTTCAAGATGCGGCCTATGCGTTGGACTATATTCAAAGCTTTAACCAAAATGCCCCTTTTAGCTGGGTTTCCGGCTATAGTTTCGGAGCGTGGATAGGCATGCAGCTTTTAATGCGCCGTCCTGAGGTTGCCGGCTTTATTTCTATGAGCCTGCCGACGAATACGTATGACTTTGCATTTTTAGCGCCCTGCCCAGCCTCTGGCTTGGTCACATATGGCAGTGAAGACCCGATTGTGCCAGCTGATGATGTTGATTTGGTTGTTGAAAAAATTCGTGTTCAAAAAGGCCATAAGATTTATACGCACCGCATCGAAGGCGCAGATCATTTTTATACCAATCACTTGGAAGAAACGATGGACGTCATCGAAGACTACCTCGATTCAGCGCTCGACCCTCAATATTGTCCGCCTCGGGAATTACTGGAATAGAG
>CAZNWH010000168.1:1295-3517 GCA_964576765.1 uncultured Hellea sp. | reverse complement strand
CGGGCAATATCGAGGGCTTTGCCGCAATTATTACGTTTCATCAGCGATATCGATTCAGGTGACCATGCACCCTCATCTAAGGCGCGGCCCAAGGCCAAAGCCCCCTGAAAACCAAGGCTAATCTCGGTTTGCATATCAGCGAGTTTTTTCTGCACTAATTGTGTTGCCGCGATAGGTTTTCCAAAGACTATACGCTCTAAGGCGTAGTCCCGCGCGGCGTGCCAGCAAAATTCTGCCGCGCCCATTGCGCCCCAGGCTATCCCGTAACGCGCTTTGTTCAAACAGCTAAACGGTCCGCGCAGACCTGTGACTTCTGGTAAGATATTCTCTTCGGGCACCAAGCAATCATCAAAAACAAGTTCCCCTGTGATAGAGGTTCTGAGTGATAATTTTCCTTTTATCTCAGGGGCTGAAAAACCCTTCATGCCCTTCTCAACAATGAAGCCACGAATAGCGCCATCGAGTTTGGCCCACACCACGGCGACATCGGCAACGGGGGAGTTAGTAATCCACATTTTTGACCCGTTGAGAATATAGCCATCAGCCACTTTATACGCCGTTGTTCTCATCGCACCGGGATCAGAGCCGCCATCCGTTTCGGTCAAGCCAAAGCATCCAATATGTTCGCCGCTGGCCAGTTTGGGTAGATATTTGAGTTTTTGTTCTTCGGAGCCAAAGGCTTCGATGGGATACATGACGAGCGAGCTTTGAACGCTCATCATAGAGCGGTAGCCACTATCAATGCGCTCGACTTCTCTCGCAACAAGGCCGTAGACAACATGAGACGCGCCAATCCCGCCATAGGCTTCATCGACCATAGAGCCTAATAATCCCAGCTCCCCCATTTCATTGAAAATTTCGCGATCAAATCGTTCATCGTTAAAAGCGCTCATGACGCGCGGCATAAGCTTGTCTTGGCAATAATTCCTTGCGCTATCACGGATCATTCTCTCATCTTCGGAGAGTTGAGTTTCTAGAAAGAGGGGATCGTCCCATTTATGGGTCATTTTCAAGGTTTGGGTCGAGGCAGAAGCCATACGGGCATCCTTTATTGTGTTACGCTATATGTTAATAATGCCTAGATATGGGCTTTGACCAGAGTTGGTTGTGTCGCATCAAATTTAGGTGGGGCTTGCCAAAACCGAATAGGACTTGCTTGATCTACGCCTAAAACTTTGAAGACGTCAGGCAAAACCAGAAGACCGTGTTCGCTCAGCTTTGCGGGTGCAAGCACAGCTCGAAAATCATTGACCTTACCAGATGCAATTAAAGTCGGCTTGCCTTGCGCTCCACTTGGAGACGCAACCATTTGCGATGTCTCGCTATCCATAATAGCGCGTATTGTATCGCGGTGAACTGACATAATCGGCCCACCATCAAACAAATCAATTGTCCCTGAAAATATAAAACCTTCGGATTGCAAAAGCCGCATAGCTCCGATCCCAGAGGCATGTGGTTGTCCCAAGGCGGCTTTGACTTCAAGCGGGAAGTCTTCGGTGGAAATAGCGCCAATAGGCACAATATCGCCTAGCGCATCAGGGTTACGGTCGAAATATTCTTTATCTGCCTGGAGGAATGTCTTTTCCAATTTGCGTTCGAAAAGATAATCATAAAGGGGGCTGCCTAGCGCACCACATATACCGCGCAGTTCAGCAATGATGCTTTCTCCAAATCTCCACGGCTCTGACGCGATCAACAAATACCGAACTTTTGCTAAATAACGCCCAAGTCCATCTTTGCGGTAATCCGGATGCAAAAAGAGAGACCCAACTTCGGTAGCCCCTTTAAAGCGCGAAGACGCGATCAGTTTTTGATCCAGTCCATCGCCTTGAATATCAAAATTGATAAATGGACTATCGGCCCCGATTTGTGTTTTAACAGCAGCGCAGCCAATCAAATTTCCTGAATTAACCTCAAACATCCCCAATAAATACTTATGAGGGGCTTCAATGTTTTTCGTCCCTGAAAAACTCGCTTCAGATGAGTTGATATAATCTTCTAAAAATTCTAGGCGAGGCTGCAAGCTGGATAGCCCTCCGGAAGACTTCTGTATCAGAGCCAATAAGGCAGCCCCATCCGAAGCCCTAACGGGGCGAAAGAGATATGTGCTTGACTGTTTTCGCATATCTGATTCCAATAGATGGGTTCTATACACGACTTGAGCATAATTTTTCTTTAATAGGCAGCCTAGTTATGCACCTTTAGGTGAATAAGAAAGATCA
>CAZNWH010000168.1:0-1195 GCA_964576765.1 uncultured Hellea sp. | reverse complement strand
CATTTTTGTATATTACGCTCTCTCTGTTTTTCCTACTATATGACGATAGACTTGAACTCACCGTAATATGGGTGTTCATATTCCACTCATCTTGCTTAAAATATTGAATGCTTTAGAGCGGAGGTAATGCGACTCGATACGAACACATTAGGACCTGATAAAACACCTCCATTAGGTTTAGCACTTGGCGGAGGCGTCGCGCGCGGCTGGGCTCATATTGGAGCCTTACGTGCACTCATAGAGGCTGGTATAAAACCTGACATTATTGCAGGTACATCTATCGGCGCGGTTGTTGGAGGGGCTTATCTGGCCGGTAAGCTAGACGTACTGGAAAAATGGGCACGGTCTTTAAACCGCCGACGGATGATGAGTTATATGGATGTACGCTGGGGAGGCTCCGGATTTATGCGCGGGGAACGACTGGCACGCGTTCTTAATCACTATCTCGGCGATACAAATGTCGAAGACCTTGACCGTAAATTTGCCGCTGTCACATGCGATCTGAGAACCGGATATGAAGTCTGGTTACAAAGCGGGCCCCTCGTCCCGGCCGTACGGGCTTCCTACGCCCTTCCCGGCGCATTTGAGCCTATCAAAATTGACGGCCGCTATATGATCGACGGCGCTTTGGTCAACCCTGTTCCCGTTTCGACATGCCGCGCACTTGGCGCGCATATGGTTATCGCGGTTAGCCTAAACGGCGATGCTTTTGGCCCCATTGGAAGTTCTCATGAAATGGATTTTAACGATGAAGAGACTGATACAGCAGACCCATTTGAACTAGCCTCTCAATCGCTCAATAAATTACGGCCGGATCGTCTGTTGATTAAGAGCATGATCGGGAATGGCACACCAGGCAAAGGACCCAAGATTGGAGCTGTCATGATGGGAACACTAAATATTGTGATGGACCGTATATCCCGCTCTCGATTGGCGGGTGATCCGCCTGACGTATTCGTGGCTCCGCGTATTGGCCATATTGGCATGCTTGAATTTACCAAAGCGGAAGAACTTATTGAACGCGGCTATCGCGCCATGCAGCACGAAATCCCCCTCATTAAATCTGTTATGGAGGTTCTTAGTCAGATGCCAAGCGCCGCAAGCGCAGAGAAGTCCAAACATTAAATCTAGGGCTTCAAACTCAACCCTTCAATGTTAGCCTTTAACTTTCTGATTTGTTTACCCTTTTAAGAGT
>CAZNWH010000167.1:0-3608 GCA_964576765.1 uncultured Hellea sp. | reverse complement strand
CATAAGGCCCGACAAAATCGAGTTCCTCAGCGTCATCGAATATAAATATGCCAATTGTTTTCATGCCCTATAACCGCCTTGTTTTAAAAAATTTTCCTCGTCCTGCGTACTCACCCGCCCGAGCACCGCATTGCGATGGGGAAAGCGGCCAAAACGCTTTATGAGTTTGCGGTGTTCCTCGGCATGATGGAGCGTGCTTACATCGTTCAAGCGGCTAGCCACTAATCTAACACAGTCATTTTGCGCGGCGATATTTTCGGCATGCATAAAAGGCATATAGATGAATTCCCGCCTGTCTTGTGGAATTTTCAAATCCCATCCTTTATCAACCATGACCTGAGCGGCGCGAAGCGCTTTATCATCCCATGCAAAAGCCGCCAATGTCCCGCGATACATATTGCGTGAAAACTGATCGAGGACGATAATCAGCGCCAGCGTGCTTTCGGGCGCCGCTTCCCACGATGATCCATCTGCCGCAAGACTTATGGCTGTGTCTTCAAATTTTCGGCGAATATCAGCATCAAAAGCATCAGATTTTTTGTACCAACGATCCGCGCCGGCCTCTACAAACCAAAATGTCAGGATATCCTGCGGCGTGACTATAGTCTGACCTCTCCTTCGCAAATTTTCTTATAGGTGGGCCCGTCTATAAGATCATAGGCCCCGCTTTCCGGATTGGCGAAATAAAGAGGCTCCGAAATATTAGCGGGATCAAATCCGGCTTTGACGAGGTTCGTCTTTTTAAACTTGAAGGTACTTGTCGTTTCCGCCTCTTGCGAGAGGCGTAAAAATACAGGCTGAGCATAATGGGGCAAACTCGCCTCGATATGGGATTTGAGCGCCGCCATATCCGGCTGACCTTCAGCGATGACAGCGGCCATACCGGCGCGGCCATCATATCCCGGAACCTGAACCCCATAGACATTGGCCTGGGTCACGCCTTCAAAACGCGAGAGCGCCGCAGCCACTTCGCCTGTGGCTACATTTTCAGCCTTCCAACGATAGGTATCGCCGACCCTGTCCATAAAATAGAAATAACCTAATTTATCCCGCTTAAGCAGATCGCCCGTTCTAAACCACGCATCGCCCTTTTCGAACACATCGCGCAATATCTTCTTTTGGGTCGCTTCCTTTTTCTCATAACCTTCAAAGCGAAAACGGGCATCATCATTGCGAATTTCGGCGATTAGCTCTCCTGTTTCATTCGGGTCAGTTAAAATACAAAACCCATCTGAGCTGCGCGGATTTAAATTTGTATCGACGTCATAACGGACAATTTCCAGATTGAATTTAAACTTCAGATAGTTGGGGACGCGCCCGACAGCGCCTACCGGGCCGTCAAGATTAATCAGGCTGGCATTTCCTTCGGTTGCCCCGTAAAATTCGATGACATGAGGAATGTTAAACCGCCCTACGAAACTTTCCCAGACGTCTGGACGAAGACCATTGCCAACCATCCATCTAATATTGTGTTCTCGCTCGAGTGGATGAGATGGCGTTGAGAGCAGAAATCTGCACAGCTCTCCGACATAGGTAAACATCGTGGCTTTATATTTGACCGCGTCATCCCAGAACTTGGTCGCCGAAAATTTAGGCAACACGATTACCGCGCCGCCATGACTGATAGTCGCCCCCATGCCCACCAAGCCGCCTGTTGCGTGATACATTGGGAGCACCATCAACATCCGGTCCTCAGAGGTCGCGCGAGCACCCGCCCCCATACCACGCATATAATTTTGCGCGCGAACATGTGTAACCTTGGCCGCTTTGGGCAGGCCCGTTGTCCCCGAGGTGAACATTTTCATACATTGATCGCCTGCCTTTATCCCCGCCCGAATTGATTTCGGGGGGCGGTTGGGCGCATGACCAGAAATCGCTATATCAAAATTTGAATAACCTTTCATATCCCCAAAGGCGGCAAATACGGTTAGCTCCAATTTTATCTCGGACTTGGCCGCTTCATATTGATCGGCCATTTCATGGTCGACAATTAAAATTTTAGCGGCTGAAATATTGATGCAATGCGCAAGTGCAGGTCCTGTGAGCTGAAAATTGAGCAGAGCCGGAATGACCCCAACCTTTGTTAGTCCGAACCAGAGCGGTACATATTGGGCGCGGTTGCGCACAAAGACGGCAACTGTGTCGCCAGGCCGGCAGCCTTCCGCTTGTACCCAAGCCGCGACTTTATTGGCATAGGTTTCCATGTCATCATAACTGAGCTCAAGGTCGCCTTCTATAAAAGCAATATTTTTCCCATAAGCGTCAATGCGCTTTTCAAGTTCATCCGCGATAAGACGGTCGCTTTCTGCATCGACATCTTTGACGGCGCGCAACATGCGCAGTAAACCAGAGACGTATTTAAATTCACGTTGAATAGCGGTCAGCATAACAATAAATTCTCCCTAATTCAGATAATCATAATACGTCACCAGACAGGGTCAATAACAAGCCAAAGAAAAACCCCGCAGTGAGGAGCGGGGTTTAAGTTTGACTAACACTACGGATAAGGATGAGAAACCGTAACGTGGGAACATGTAAAATTAGCGGGAACCCACACATTTTACGAAGAGACGGGAGTAATGTCTCAACATTCAAAATATATATTGCAACTCGCGTGCCAAAAAAAGTTGAAACGCTTTTTACGTGAAAACCTACTCTTCTCCACGCCTTTTAGCTAAATTGATCCACACAGCGTGCCATTATGAAACAGTCTATTGCGGATATCCCGGATAATCGAGTGTGGTACAACTCCCATCAGCTAGCGGTCTTGTTCCAGTTGGACACATCGCAATTTGCGGCTCTTGTATGGATTGTTCCTGTATTGACGACTCAGGCGAAGATGATGTGTAGCCCGAGCTGTTAATAGCTGGCCTTCCGGTGGCCTGCCTAAACCCTTCAATATAATTAGGAGGAATAAACACCGGAAGCTCATGCCCTTTGCGGTCCAAAACAATAACCGTGAGCCCGTCAAAGCGGGCGGCATCAAGCCGTTCTTGCGGAATATGAATAGTTAAACTTTCTTCTCGCGCACATTGAACCTGAACGGTACGGCTTTTGCGGCCAAATAAAGACGTCATGGGCGATAAGGCGATCATACGCTTACCGCGAAATCCACCCGATGGGATTGAACGCGTGCTTCGCGATAGTCCTTGCCGCGGATTAGATCGATTTCGCGCTTGATGACGGGTTGAGCGTGCCTGACGATCATTTCGCTTTGTCCCTGATGATCGCGATTTCGGCGGCGCTGACCGGGCCGCGCTGCGAGATGCGGCCTGATTTGGTGCTGACTGTTTCGGAATCACACGTCTTACAAATGGCGCAGCCCTACGGCCTTCCGCCCGTGATCTGCGGGTACCGTTATTTATATCCCGCGGATTAATAGGTTCAGACTCCGCTCTTAAGGGCGTACGTGGCAAGACTACTGTGTTTTGCCTGTCTTGCTCTTGGTTATTGCTATTCCCTGCCGGAGCTATTTGACGACCGTCATTAATGCGGGCCCCGTTACGACCTTCCCTTGACCCTATATTACCAGGACGGATATCCCTAGGCCTACTGTCTCTGGGCCGGATATCTCTACGTCTTGAATTTTCGGGCTGAACATTAGCCTG
>CAZNWH010000166.1:0-3631 GCA_964576765.1 uncultured Hellea sp. | reverse complement strand
CTGCCCGGTTTATCCAGCTCATGTTATCAAACCTCCATATATAAAAATAAGCCTCGCTTGGATTAATCCGGTGAGGCTTTTTTGACTCTATTATATGCCCGCTTCTATAATTGTTAGTTATATCAAGTTCGTAGTTTTTTTTAAATTGACGGTTTAAAGTCTGTTTCCGGCTTACAGGTCTCTACGCAATCGTTTGCAGAAAGTACTACCTTAAAAAACTTATGCGTGTGTTTCATTACTACAAGCTAAGCTCGGTGTTACTCTTGCTTTGATCATGTCGAGGATATTGAAATGAATAAAAAGCTGAACACTGGTGATCAATTTCCATCGATTACAATGCGTATTGGGAGAGATCAAACGATTACTATTCCAGAGGATCTTGATAGCGATTACACGATGGTTTTGATTTACCGGGGTCATTGGTGTCCTTTGTGTATCCGGAACTTAGCTAAATATAAGGAGCAGCGTGCAGGATTAGAAGATATGAACTGCCAGGTCATTGCAGGTAGCGTTGATGATTTGGATAAAGCTGCCACGGTTGGAGGGGACCTTGGGTTTCCTGTCGCTCATGGCTTAACCCGAGAAACGGCCGATATCATAGGAGCTTGGTGGGAAGAAAAGCGTCAAATTATACAGCCTTCAGAATTCCTACTAAATCGCGAAGGTATGGTTGTTTCTTCAACCTACAGTTCCTCGCCCTTAGGGCGAACTGACCCTTTGGAGGTTATAGCGGCCCTAAAACACGTAGAAAAGAGAAAGAAAGAGGACTAGAAATCACTCGCGCAAATGGGATTTTTCAACAAATGTCTAACCAACTAATCTTTATCCAAGCAAATTTAAACAACCGTCTCAAACTCAATCCTCAAAAAACCACGCTCTAACCCTCTGTTTTTCTTGGTTTCGCATGAGATTAATCCTCATGTTTAAACCCCATGATAGGGTGGGGTATGATTTATACGAGTTTACATGAAGCCGATATGGACAAGCCATACACCGATTATACGGGCGGCGAAGCTATGCCTGCTGCTAAGGCAGGCTTGTCCGGATTTCTGCTTTGGCTGCGCTTGTGGATGTACCATGTTGCGGACGGGATGCTGACCGATTTGGAAGAGCGCCATTATTCACGCTATTTTCATTACGGGCTAAGCGCGAGGCAGGTCAGCTTAGTCTATGGGCGTCGGCAGTCTTTATTGCCAAAGCAGCATCGCGCTGCCACCGAGCCGCTCATTATGCTGACTCGAAGTACAAGACGGATGGTGCGGCGGGGTCTGCCGCCGTCTCGTCGTTATGCGGGACTGCATCATCTGAACGCCCGCCAGTTAAATCTGGGACAATATCTAGAGCGTGCTTGCCGCTTGTCGGCTAATGGACGTATTGTGGTTTACCGCCTCGAATCTCGTAAAAGATTATGCCAGCGGCGTGATGAAGTGTGCCGGATTGGTGGAAGTTTGGGTTGGATTTCAAGCCAGCCAATAGCCCTCTTAAAACCTCCTTAGCGCAAACCCGTCGAAGACTTTAGTACTAAGACCAATATTGTTAGTGGGTTTACACTAGCGGTAAGGCAATGACGCATGCCTAAATGAGAGAGCGCTAGTGTTTTCGCCGAGCGTCATCCCATTTTTTAATGGCCTTAGGGTTAAATAAGGATTGGGCATAATTTTTTGAGAGCTGGAGACGAGCCATTTCCCATTTGTCTGCACTAATTTTAATAGCCTCTAACTTGATATGGCCGCCCTTCATATTAAGACTTTGGCTGATATCGGCGAGATCATCTTGCAAGCTTTTTTGATTGGGAAATCGTTCATGTAAGCGGCCAAGCTCTTGGCGCAAAGCTGCCGTCATGAAATCAAGCGTATCTTGAGATGGAGCTCCCGTCATGAGCGCCGAAAAACCATCAGTGATACTATCAGCTTTGTGTTGCAATAATTTTTGGCCCGATAGGGAGGAGCTTAGGCAATGTTGATCATCAAGCGCTCTTAAATAACTAAGGAGTGCAGATTGTATATCATCTGAGGGTTTGGGGCCTGTAAATTCTTTCGTGATCAACCGCGTCACAAAGATATCAAGATCGTCTTTCAAGGGATCGAAATCTATACCTTCAATATTATCAGACAAAGAGGGTATTGGCACGGGATTGAAAAATTCATCGCCGAGTTCGTCGCTAAAATGAAAACTGGTGACGTCGGCTGTTCCGGCTTTGTCGGATAAACCTGTCACAAAAAAATGCGTATTAGTTTGTCCCTGACCGTGACAGGCTTGGCAGGTCAGCCCTTTGCGCGCAGCTTGTCCCCCCAGTAGAAAAGGAGAGCGAAAAGCCAGCCGGCCAAAGGCTATTAATTGGGCGGCTTCAGCCGTGTCATAGTCGGCTAAACATTCATTAGGTTCTGTGGAGAGAAGCTGGACATTATCGGTGTCCGGAGCTGACCACCGCACGATATCCGGGACGGGTATAAGGCCTGCGTTTTGCGGATTGTTTTGACATGCTATTAGGGTAAGTCCCAAAAAAATGAGGCCTGTTGATATCAACAGGCCATGACTTAATTTAGATTTATGCATTAATGCCCCTATGGCAGCGCGTCGACAATCCAAGCCCGCAGTTCATTTTCTTCAATACAGCCAAAGGTACAGATGTCTTCAAGCTTGGCAAGCTGAACATTTGCGAGATCAAGCTCGCCTGTTTCAACATAAAGTTCGCCTAAATATTCATTGGCTCCTTTATGGTTAGGGTCAACTTCAAGCGCCATGTCATAGTAAGTTTTCGCCACGTCGTAATTTCCAAGCTTGCGTTGGGTATAGCCCATATAAGTTGTAATATCGGGGTGTGGCCCAGCAGCAGCTGCGGTTAAAACTAAGTCATTAAAGGCCGTTTGGTATTGACCTTGGTTGATAAGGCTAACAGCGGCGAAATATTGAGTATCCAAAGCTTCTGCTCCATAAGGGGAGAGGAAGGCTTGTTTTTGAACACCGCCTGCTAAAGCTGTTTTCACAATTGATATGGCCTGTGTGAGGCGGCCCGCATTAGCACAGCCGTTACATTCGGCAGCCAAGGCTTCAAGGTCGGCTAGAACAGCTTGTGATTTTTCGGTTTTACCTGCTTTTGCATAGGCTGAACCTAGACCGCTACGG
Source organism: uncultured Hellea sp. (assembly GCA_964576765.1). GTDB lineage: Bacteria > Pseudomonadota > Alphaproteobacteria > Caulobacterales > Maricaulaceae > Hellea. The sequence continues at coordinate 505 of CAZNWH010000166.1, read as the reverse complement.
GCTTCAATTAAATTTTTATCATATTTGACCGCATATTTAAAATAACGCGCCGCTGATTTATGTTTTTCAAGGCCGGTCTTTGCAATACCCATATAATAATTGGCATTTGCGTTACGGGTAGTCCCTTTTAGAACGCGGCTAAATGAGCGCTCTGCTTTTTTGAAATTATTTTCACGAAGATAAGATACACCTTCCTGATAATCTTTAACAGGATTATAGGTTGGCCCTGCATTAGAATTAAAACCGCCACTGCCGCCACCCGCGCCGCCACCTGAGCCACTCGCGATAGCAGGAGAAATGCTCATTATACTCATTGCCAAGGCGCAAGCTGCTATTTTCAGTACAGTTTTCATATCTAAACCCTTCTTTTATGCCGTCATTAAATGATTAATATAATAGGTTTGAAAATAAAGCTAAACACAATGGCTCACATTTACGTTAAAAGATGACGCCTCTGAGCCTCGCACATAAATTATACCGCGCTTGGTTGGCTTGATAATATTTT
>CAZNWH010000165.1:0-3671 GCA_964576765.1 uncultured Hellea sp. | reverse complement strand
AAAATAATGGGCCAGGTGTTGATTTTGGCGGCGAAGAAAAATTCGGCGTTCGCGGAGCTTTCGGGGTTGAGTTTTCCGATCAATTCCGTCTGGATTTAGCGGCTGACTACAATAAGACAGAGAAAGAGCCTCTTTTCTATCAGTCTTTCGGGGAAGGGGCTGCGCCTTTTGCGGCCGCCATTACATCCTTTGATGATGGCCGCCAGGAAGAAACCACAACAAGCTTTGAAAATGAAGATGGTGAGTTGGACACGCGAGGAGCTTCTATTGTAGGAACATGGACGCCAAAAGATGACCATGAAATCAAGGCTACGCTTGCCTACAGAGAAGCAGATAGTTCGCGATTTGTTACGCTTATTCCGACGGCTGACCCCGCTATATTAAATCAAATCACAGGCGGATTTAACCAAGCTCTTGCGCCTTTGCCATTCGCATTTGGGGCAACGGGTCAAACTTTGCGTCCCGATTTTGGTTCGGCTTTTACAGGAAACCCACCAGAGGCTGGATTGTTCTTGTCTCCTCCAGGTGGCTCTCGGAACTTAGTTCATGATCAAGTCAGTTTGGATATTACCTATACGGGAAGCGTTGCTGATGGACGCGTAGATTATACATTAGGCGCTTTCTATTATGATGAAAAAACAGGCACAGGTCCTGTCGTTCGAAATCAGAATGCGGCTAATGATTACCTTTTTGTGCTGGCTGGATTTTCTCCATTGTTGACGGCGGGGATTGATCAAGGGCTAATCGCCAGCGGTGCTCCCTTCACGATTAATGGCTTTGTAGATACAATTGATCTTGCTCCACAATTCCCTGGCATTCAGGCGCTTCCGGCCGCATCCCGAGGCCCAATTCCACTCGCAGGTGTGTTATTTGGTCAAACCTTTAATCCTAACCCGGCAGTGTCAGGCACGGCCAATGCCATATTGGGAATCTTAAATCCGACGATAGCCGCTGGTCTGGGGGGGGCACGCCAATCTGCGTCAAATACATTGGACATAGAGACAACGGCTCTTGCTCTCTATGGGCAGGCTACGTGGCATGCTACGGATGATTTCCGTATAACTGCTGGGCTTCGTTATTCAGATGAAAGTAAAGATGGTGTAGGGCAATCCTTCTCTCCCTTCTTCATTGATACGATTGACCTATTAGGCAATCCAATTCTTCCAAATATTAGTGAATTTAACGATGATGTCTTAAATCCGAGCCTTACTTTGGAATATGACTTTAATGAGGATGTCTTGCTTTATGCCAGCTATAAAGAAAGTTTCCGCGCTGGCGGATTTAATGCCGCTGCTGTAGGACCTCGAATTGCTGGCGAGACCTTTGGTTTAGACTTTAACTTCGACCGTGAGGATATCACAGCCTATGAAGCGGGTTTCAAGGGAACCTTTTTGGGCGGTGCTGCGCGGGTAAATGCTGCGGGTTTCTATTCTGATTTTAGTAATGTTCAGACAACGGTTCAAACAGACCCGCTCATTGCGACATCTCGTGCGGTCGTAAATACAGACCAAGAAACTTATGGTTTCGAGATTGATGGCCTCTTTGCGTTTTCTGAGAGCTTAACAGCCCGAGGTAGCTATACCTTCATTGACGGTGAGCAGGATGATGTCTTCAATCCCGTATTGATGACAATTTCAGAACGTGATGAGCTGCAGGGTACGCCTAAAAACCAATATCTAGTCGCTCTAAATTATGATGGCGATTGGAATGGGAACAGCCTCTTTGGTAATGTGAGTTATAACCACAAAGATGATTTGCTTCGTGTTCCGGAAAATGGAACGCGTATATCATCACAAGATATTGTGAGCGCAAATATCGGTATGGGCTTTGACGTCCGCGGTAATGAGTTCAGTGTCACTCTGTGGGGACAAAATCTGACAGATGATGAATTTACCATTGATGCTTTGCCGTTTGAGACATTTGCCTTCCCGGTTCAGGTCTTCGGACAACCACGGAGCTATGGCGTTTCACTAGGCTATAACTTCTAATTTGGTTCTGTAGGGGAGAAGCGGGGCTAGAACGGGTCATCCTAGGATGACCCGTTTTTAATTTAGAGAACGCCATGATCAGAGTCATATTATACACTGCATCAGCCTGCATTTTTTTAATAGGGTGCCAGCAAGCTAGTCAGACGAAAACTGTTGAACGGATTAAAGACGTGACACCCGTTATGGTGAAAGCCGCGCAAACCTCTTATGAACACCCCAATGTCGTCATCTTACTCGCCGATGACCTTGGTTTTGCTGATCTTGGATTTCGAGGGAGTGATATTGAAACGCCCCATATTGACCGACTCGCGCGCGAGGGCCTGACGCTTAATCGCTTTTATTCAATGCCGATATGTACGCCCACGCGCAGTGCATTGATGACGGCGCGTGACCCGATGAAGCTTGGGAGTATTTATGCCGGGTTTCAGCCGTGGCAAAATGGCGGCGTTTCGCCAGATGAGCATTTTATGCCTGAGAGTTTTAAGGCGGCGGGTTACCAAACAGCAATGGTCGGTAAATGGCATTTGGGTCATACGATAGAGCCGCTGGTTCCCAATGCGCGAGGCTTCGATCATTTTGTCGGACATTTGAATACGCAAATCGATTATTTCGGTTCAACAGTTGCGGGCGGTTATGACCTTCAGGAAAATGGAATATCGATAAAACGCGAAGGTCAGTATATGACCGAAGTGCATGGTGATGAAGCGGTGCGCTATCTTGAGCAGCTCCGCGATCCCAATAAACCTTTCTTTCTCTATGTGCCTTTCCTTGCGCCGCATTCCCCGATGCAAGCGCCAGAGGAGCTTGAAGATAAATATAAAAATCGCCGGAATAGACCTTTCCCGAAACGCACCTATGCGGCCATGGTCGATAGTCTCGACCAAGCTGTGGGGCGGATATTGGACAGCCTCGATGCGCAGGGTTTAACTGAAAATACGCTTATCTTTTTCTTTTCTGATAATGGCGGGCTGAAAGCTTTTGGCGCCGATAATAGCCCTTATCGTGGAGGTAAGCTTGAAACCTTTGAAGGCGGTATTCGCGTAAATGCGATAATGCGCTGGCCTGAGAAAATCGCGGCGGGAACAGCGAGTGAGGATGTCATGTCTGTTCTCGATGTTTTTCCGACTTTCGCGGATGCCGCAGGCATATCCATGGAGAATGATAAAAAACTGGATGGTCAAGACCGCTGGAAGGCGTTGATAGAGTCAGGCGAAGACCCGCGCACGGGGGATCTTTATTTTGCCTCTAACTCTCCGATTTATAATAAATTCCATGTCTCTGTGATGGAAGATAAATGGAAGCTTGTTCAGATTATTGACCATGACTGGAATGAGGTCAGCGTGGAAAGTTTCTTATTTGATTTGCCTAATGACCCAAGTGAGAAAAATAACTTAGCCGAGGCTAATCCGGATGTTGTAAAACGCATGGCGAAAAAGATTAGGAAGTGGCAAGCGCAGCATCCGATAAATGGTGTGCGTGTCTCTTTAGCGCCGCATCCGGGATGGCGTGCGCCCAAGGATTATGCTGTTTCTGTTATTCCGACAGAGGAGCTTCAAGAGGATTATTTAAACAGCTATATCTCGGGCATGCGCGGTAAAATCCTACAAAAGCGCCATGGCGATAAAGGACGATTGGCCTATGAGTAAGCTCACCGATTTTTACTTTAAGCTGATAAAGCTGTTT
>CAZNWH010000164.1:0-3679 GCA_964576765.1 uncultured Hellea sp. | reverse complement strand
CCCGCGCAAAGGCGGCGGAGGCCATTTCGATAGATTTAATCAGCGCGTTTTCAAAGGTGACAAAGCCGGATTGCGTGCCGCCAATTTCCGCTAGATTATAAAGTTGGCTCTCGGCATGGGTGATTTGGGCCTGCGCGTCATCTTCGCTATCACGGTTAATCGCTTCAGATTTTATTTCATCGCCCAAACGGATGAGCTCGCGTCGCATCGCCATATCAAATATCAACTTGGCATATTCGGTAGCTGTGCTGCCGGGCGGAGCGTTATCGAGTAACAACGCCAAATATTCGACGCCGCCAATATCAATCAAAGTCTCGTCTTGGCTAAAGCGGTTTTTAAGCACAATGGCATCGGCAAGCTTGCCATGTTCGATCAAGCTCGCGATTGAGTCGAAAATACGGACATGAGTGCCGTTATAAAAATGCTTGGCCTGCACAATGCCGGACACACGGTGATAAATCTCATTATCATACAGCAGCGCCCCCAAAAGCGCTTGCTCGGCCTCTTGACTATGTGGAGTCGTGTCCAGTTCGGGCGTAATAGCCACGTCATTGTCTTGAATAAATGCCATAAAAGGGATTTAGTTTATTTACGCGCTCAAATATAGCCCTTCAACGCAGCTTCATAAAAAATGATACCCTTTATCAGCACCGTACCTGTGGATAGCGGGTATAAAAACAGACGCATTGCTGCGTCTGTTTGTTACCGGGAGGGGAAAGGGAGAGGCCCGGTAATTTTGTGTTGTTAAGTCTAAACTTCAGACAGTTCTGTCATCAGGCGATTAACATTATCGGCCAGCTCGCCAATATTATACTCAATATTGTCGGCGGATACCGCGCCTAGCACTTCGCCCGTAAAGCTATTGACGAGCAGAGCTTTGGCTTTAGCTTTTTTCCAGATCGCTTTTGTACCCGGCATTGTCGGCTCCATGGTTAGGCCCGTGCGTTCCATCGAGCGGCTGCCAAAGCTGTTCCAGGCTGCGTCACGGCCTACGCCGTAAATGATGACGTGAGAGTAGCCTTCCAGCGCTGCCGTCATGCGTACTTCGTCAATCCTGTTATCGTTCTGGGCGATATGAAGCGGCGTAGCGGGAACATATTTAAGATAGTCACTTACGCTAAGTAGGGAGATATCTTGCTTTGATCGTTGATCTAAAAGGGTCCAGTCACGTTCTTCGGCATAAGGCGTGGGGATCATCCGGCCTTGATCAAGGCGCGCCACGGCAATTTTAGCGGTTGTCGGCAAGGCGGGTGTTTTAACAATATTTTCGGATAAACTTGGCCCGTCGAAAAGCTCGATCTCGTAACCCGGCACAGAAAGCGGGTTGGTGATTTCAAGCGCGGCGGCGGTATTGGTCAAGCCTGTGATTACTGCGGCAGCACCGATTAAAGTTGTTTTGAATGTTCTAGATAAAGTTTTCATGGGTCAGCCCTTTTCAGTTTAATGTTGCGATAGGGTCTTATCGCGACTGACTAGGGCGAGGCTTTGCTGGAACTTAGATCATTTCAAGGCAATGTTTTGGTAATGTGGCAAAGGCGCGGCAAATGTGGCAAGATTTTGCAAGAAAGATTAAGGCTGTACCAGAGCCTTATTATTAGAGCCCTATACATAAGACTAGCCTGAGCGCGAATAAGCGTCCTTCATCCACGCTTTTACGTCTTTGTCGAACTCTTCGATGGATTCCAGCCGCACGCGATGCGAACACATAGCATTATAATCTTCAAGACGCCCATGGGCCTTTACCCCCTTTAGAGCCAAACCAAGGTCGATACGCGTTTTAGTGGCCGCTATGATGAGAGCAAATTGTTTTTTCCGGCGTAAGCTGTGCGATGATTTCTTAGGGGCAAGTTTCACATCTTCGCCGAGTGACTTGGCATAATCCACAATGGCGTCATGCAGCGGCTTGAGCTCAGATTTGGCCCCCGCATATTGCGCAGCAACAAGATCGATATCTTCCCCTGTCTCGCGATATTTCGTTGTAATCAGATTAGCAAAACCATGAGTAACCCCATGTTCATTTTTTAAAAATTTGACGATGGCCCCATGTTTTTCATGCTGGCTCTTAGTAATGATAGTCTTCCAGCTCTCCAGAGTCTTACCTGTTTTCTCGGGAATATTTGCGAGCATTGTCGCAAGTTGATTTTCAGGTGATACCAAGGGTTGCCTCCTGTCAGATTATAGTATTCTCCTATAAAGGCCACAAACGCATTTGTCCCATCCTGTCTTTATATTAAACTGGCTACCCCTTGTAAAATTTATTTAATGAGAGGGCCGAATGGCAAATTCAGTGAAGGGGTGGTTAAGTTGGCCTGATTTTTCAAAATGAAAAGCCAGTCCCATTTGTAAGCTCTGCCCAATGCGGGACGCCATATTATTTATCAAGCCCGCTTTTTCAGGGGCTAGAACGCGTTCGGATGTCGCATGAAATAATGATAGCCAGCGGTTGAAATGTTCCGGCGTTATACCTTCAACCTCCAAATGTTTGCGCATCGGGTTTCCGCTAAATTCTTTGCTTTTAAGAAATATAGAACTCCAAAAGCTGGCTATATGATTCATATGTGTTTCCCACTCTGCACCTTTAATTTTTGTTGCAAAAATAGGCGCAAGCAAATCATCTTGTCTGACATCGGCGTAAAACGCATGAACCACGCGGTGAATGTCCTGTTCATTTATGAGCTCGGTCACAGTTCAGCCGACCATGAAAGGAATCGTAATAATGACGCCCAGAAATCCCCAAAAAATCATATTAATCAAAGACCGAAACACCCCGCCGTCACTTTCAACGGGAATATTGAATGCGGCCAGAACCAGTGTGCCCGGTAAAAGGAATATCGACAAAAGTAGTCTTAGGAACGCCATGGTTGCCTCTATATAAGTATTTTATTTGCGTATTATATAATCATCGCTATAAGATCGTCAAGACTGCCTTTATGCAGGGATTGGAGCGTTACCAATGCACATTACAAACTTTTCCGATTACACGCTGCGTATCTTGATTTATTTGGCGACGAATGACAGCCGGAAATCTTCTGCTGATGAAATCGCTAAAGCCTATGACATCTCATTCCATCATGTCGCCAAAGCCGCGCAGTGGCTAGTCCGCGAAGGGTTTCTGATATCTGAACGAGGACGCAGCGGAGGTGTTCGCTTACGCCAAGCCCCAGAAGAGATAAATATTGGAAAAGTCGTTAAGGCCACAGAAGCCGGAACAACGCTTGTTAGCTGTATGAAGGCCGGTGGCGGCAATTGCTGCATATCACCAGCTTGTGGCCTTAAATTGGCCTTGGCGGAAGCCCAAGCGGCCTTTTATCAAGCCTTAGAGCGCTTTAGCCTCGCCGATGTAATTTCGCAAAAGGCGCTTCTCAATCGACTTTTAGATAATATCCCTCAGGAGCCCCGATATGGTTAGATTACCTGAGAACGTTAAACAATATGCGGAGTCTCAAGTCTTTACAGAGGCGAGTGTTCCCAAAAAACTCACCTCGGTACATGATACCAAAGCGGGAGTTTGGGGCCGCTTGGTCGTGATTGAAGGCGAACTCGATTTCGTTATTGTCGGTCCGCCAGAAACCACCCTGCCTTTGAATACACAGACCACGGCTATTATACAGCCGCAAGTCCCGCATTTCATCTCTCTGAAAGGCCCCGTAAAATTCAAAATCGAGTTTCTGAAATAAGA
>CAZNWH010000163.1:2567-3777 GCA_964576765.1 uncultured Hellea sp. | reverse complement strand
TAGATATTGACTCAATTCAAGTGCTTCGTGGACCTCAAGGGACGCTTTATGGACGAAACTCTACAGCGGGTGCTGTCTTGGTAACAACGAAACGTCCAACTCAAGACTTTGAAGGCGAATTTAAGATCGGAGCCACAAGTTTTGGTGATTATAATGTTAGCGGCGTCGTTTCCGGAGGCTTTACTGACACACTATCAGGGCGGCTTGCTGTAGGGTATAGCGATAAGGATGGATTTGGAGAGAACGCTTTTGATGGCTCTGATGCCGGCGGGTCTGAAGACCTATCAGCGAGAGCTTCTCTGCGATTTGAACCAACAGATACTGTGACATTTGACCTGATAGGGGAATATCAAGATCGTTCGGCTAATCCGGCTCTTATTCCGGTAACATCTGTGGGCGAAACCAATGGGATTGGATCGCCATTTGTACCTCGGGCCGATTTAGACGCGGTGTTGGAAGATGATGATTTCAACTTTAATGATGAGAACCTAGCTGACTCGGAAAGCTATGCCTTAACTTTATCCGGAGAAATCGATTTTGGTTGGGCAAATTTAAGTACAATATCGGCTTATCGGAGTTGGGACCTGACAGGTACGCAGGACTCAGATAGCGGACCATTACAACTTTTCAACAATAATGGTGACATTGAGTCCGAACAATTCTCTCAAGAACTGCGCTTAGCGTCTACGGGTGATGGACCTTTATCCTGGATAGTCGGCGGATTTTACTTCAATGAAACGTCTGATTTGCTTTTTGAAATTCGTAATTTCCGTGGATTGTTCGGCTTAGGGACTGAAGCTGTCTTCGATGCGTCACAGGACACAGAGGCCTATGCCTTATTTGCAGATTTAACTTATGATTTGACGGAGCAGCTGTCAGTTACTTTAGGTGGGCGCTATAGTTCCGAAGATAAAGATTTTGTAAATGATCAGATTGTTACGACAATCAACGGGGGGACATTACCTCCATTCTTCTTTGGCGGCGCAACGCTTCCGGCAGGCTTCCCTTTCGCTAACCCGCCTGAATTTGTTGATGATGCGTCTTTCGATGATTTTTCTCCGCGTATTGTAGTTGATTTCCAAGCCAATGATAATGTCTTGTTATATGGAAGTTACAGTCAGGGCTTTAAAAGCGGTGGATTTAACTCATTTGGCCTCACACCTGCATTTGACTCTGAGGATGTGGATGCGTTCGAAATTGGATTTAAATC
>CAZNWH010000163.1:0-2467 GCA_964576765.1 uncultured Hellea sp. | reverse complement strand
GCCGCGAATTATCATTTTGGTAGCAAGAAAAATGTCTATTTTGCGGTCCTTTCCATTTATTTTGAAAAGACACGAGAGAACCGTTTAAACTTGATGCGTGAAGCAGCTCAATTACCGGTTGGTGAGACGCGGGTCAAAGCCTTGATAAATGCCTATATCTCTCCGCATATTCGATTAATCGTTGAGGATGGTGAACACGCTTACGGACGTCTGATTGTTCAAATTATCAACGATAATGAGCTTATTGCCGATGAAGTTTTTGCGGTTGAGATTAATAAGGTCAGGCTCGAATTTCGCAATTATTTACGTGAGTGTTTTCCACATGTATCTGATGATCGTTTGTCTAGAGGAATTGGCCTCGTGGTTGCAACTATGGCTCAAGCTCCTTTTGATCCAAGTTACCGAACGTTGACCAACAAGTCGCCTTTGGGTCAATCTTCCGGGGACCTCGTTGAAATCGCTCTAGATTTTGCATTTGGCGGTATAAAAGAATTATTTAGAAAACAAAAGTCATGACACGATATATAGATTTATCGATGCCCATAGAAAATGATGTGAAGTCAGACCCCGAGCCGTATGGGCCGAAAATAACCTATCTGAAACACGATGAGACATTTGACCAAATTTCTCCATTTTTCCCAGGCCTGAAACTGGAGCAAATGCCGGACGGCGAGGCTTGGGCGGTGGAGTTACTGGAACTTTCGACACATAATGGAACACACATGGATGCTCCGTGGCATTTCCATTCGACACAGGATGCAGCGCTAAAGAGCGGGGCCAAGCCGGCCTTAACCATTGACCAATTACCGCTGGAATGGTGTCAAAAACCCGGTGTTAAACTAGATTTTCGCCACCTAAAAGATGGTCACGTCGTAACTGCAGAAGAGGTGGACGCTGAGCTTGACCGAATTGGGTATACGCTAAGACCTTTTGATATTGTCCTGATCAATACAAGAGCAGGAAAACGTTACGGCTTCGACGATTATATAGATGCAGGATGCGGAATGGGCAGAGAAGCAACATTGCGATTAGCGGAGCAAGGCGTAAAAATCGTCGGTACGGATGCCTGGTCGTGGGATGCCCCGTTCTCGCATACTGCCAAGAAATGGGAGCAAGATAGAGATCCTTCTATTATCTGGGAAGGCCATAAGGCGGGGCGCGAGATCGGGTATTTCCAAATTGAAAAGCTTCATAATCTTGAAGCCTTGCCGGCTCACGGATTTACGGTGTCTTGTTTTCCTGTGAAAATAAAAGCGGCCTCTGCAGCTTGGATAAGGGCTGTGGGGATAATTGATGAATAAGCCCGCCAATCCCAGCAATGAATTTGCAAAACACTGGCTGCTGGTTCTTGTGTGTGCTCTCGGAATAGGGATCGGCGTGTCTTCGCTCCCCTTCTATACGCAAGGTGTGTTTTTCGACGAATGGATTAAAGAATTTGGATGGTCCCGTACGCAAGCTTCTCTCGGTGTTCTCGCGACGACATTTACTTTGGCCTTTATTTCTCCATTTGTAGGAGCTGCTGTAGACAAGTTCGGATTGGTGAAACCGATAGCTTTCGCGCTATTAGGGTTGGTCATTATTTTTTCCTTATTTGCGCTCTTCATGAATTCTATCATGTCTTTTATTTTATTAAGCTCGCTCATGGCTTTATTGGCTGGGGCGTCCTCACCGCTCGCCTATACACGGGCGATTAACGCAGTTTTTGACAAGCATCGTGGCTTGGCATTGGGATTAGCATTGTCAGGAACGGGCCTAGCCGCAATCTTAGCTCCGCGAATTATTTCGGGAGTCATAGATGATCAGGGTTGGCGTATGGCTTATTGGTTTCTGGCCGGATTTGTGGCGATTGCAGGTATTATGATCGTTGCGGTTTTATCAAGGTTGGACGGCGCGAAAACACCGAAAATTATTGATCAAAGTGCAGCTATCCAAGCTTATGACGCTGCAAAAAAAAGTAGTAAATTTAAACTCTTGTCCGCGGCCGTTTTCTGTCTAGCCCTCGGTGTTGGCGGCTTACTCGTGCATTTTGTTCCCATTCTATCTGAAGCAGGTATTTCCAAATCTCGGGCTGCAGAAATCGCCGGAGTAATGGGCGCGGCCATTATTCTGGGACGTATCGTTATTGGCGCGGTTGTTGATCGGGTATTTGCGCCTTATGTCGCCGCAGTTTTTATTTCAGTTTGCATATGCGGTATCCTGGCATTGGCAATATTTGGGTCCATCGCTGCCCTCCCGGCTGCATTTGTCATCGGATTTTCTATGGGAGCGGAAGTGGATTTAATCGGCTATCTCGTCGCACGATATTTTCCGCTCGAAGGATATGGCCGCATTTATGGTCGCCAATATGCAGCGTTTTTAGTCGGGACCGGATTAGGCCCGGTTGTCATCGGCTTCGTTAGCGATAAAACCGGAAGTTACACCGCCTCGATTTACTTGGCTGCACTGGTCTTGACGCTGACTATTTTGC
>CAZNWH010000162.1:0-3788 GCA_964576765.1 uncultured Hellea sp. | reverse complement strand
TAGGCTGGCGCGGAGCTATATCCCTATGCCTTAAGACCAGATAGATATGTGGAAGGGGTATTACAAAATTCATTATAAAAAATGACGGGTCATACTGCGCCCCTCGATGAACCCGTCGAATATTGCCAGAGGGATGGCAATTGAGAGGTTCCGCCTCGAAGGGGGATGAATGACAAGGCAACCTCGCAGGAAAAGCTTACCATAAAGGGAAACAATAATAAATACAATAATTGGGTTATGTTTGTGTCAGAGTTCGGTTATGTTTTCAGTTTATTCAAATCCACTTAAAGGCTCATAATATGACCAAGACAGTTATTATTTTAGGCGCCGGGGCCCCTGATGGCGTTGGCGGAGCTGTGGCGCGCAAATTTTCGGAAGGTAATTATCATATTCTTGTCTCGGGTCGTACGCTGAGTAAGGTTGAGCAGATCGCCGCTCAAATCCTGAAGGCCGGAGGCTCGGCACAGGCCATGCAGGTAGATGTCACATCTGAATCAGATCAGGACGCTATTTTTAAAGAGGCCCAACAGACAGGGTCTCTAGAGGCCGTAATATTCAATGCTGGCAATAATGCCATTATACCCTTTGAAGAACTGACTCTTGAACGGCTTAATCAATTTTTACAAATTGGATTTTTCGGCGGATTTATTGCAGCTAAACGCGCTATCCCGATTTTAAAAACCCAAGGCCATGGCAGCCTCTTTTTTACTGGAGCTTCCGGTTCTCTGCGCGGCAAAGCCCATTTTGCGCATTTTGCATCCTCGAAAGCCGCTTTGCGAAATTTGGCCCAATCCTTAGCGCGGGAATTTGGTCCTCATGGCGTACATGTTGCTCATTTTATTATTGACGGCGTGATTAATGGAAAACGCGCGCAAGACGGATTTCAGGACTATCTGGATCAACTCGGTGAAGACGGTTCGCTCGCTCCTGACGCTATCGCAGATGCCTATTGGTTTGTACATAACCAGCCGCGCAGTGCATGGACTCATGAATTGGACCTCAGACCCTTTAAGGAAAGCTGGTAATGATGTGTCAAAATTTATGATTTGTTAAGCGCATTTTAAAACGCAATAGAAAGTGTATTTCAAAACCCGATAGAAAGGTCGTTACGTTAGAGTGATTTCGGGGGCCCATAGATGGGAGAATGTGGTGGATCGTTCTAAAAAACTTCAAGGGAAAAGCGGAGCTGGCTTAGCTATCATCTTTAGCTCGCTTTTGTCATTACTGATAGTGATCGTCTTTTCTTTGAAAATATTGATCGCAACTGTTTTTGTGCATGGGTTTTGGCTTTTATTCGAAAAGCGCCGATTTGAAGCGCAGAAACACCAAAATACAGATCTCGCACCTTTATAGGCGCGGGACAGAATTGCTGATTAGGTTTAAGGGGATTGCGTAGCTTGCTTTGCTTTGCCGTAAGACAATTCGGCTTTGCACATCAGATATCAGATCAATCGATAACAGGACCTCGCGCAGGAAGTTCTCATAACTATACATATCTTTGGTGACAACGCGGAGCATGAAATCTACGGCCCCTGTCACACTGGCGCATTGCACGACTTCTGGCATTCTTGCGATGGCGCTTTCAAATTTACCCATATTGACATTATTGGGTAGAGCAAGTTTGACGGCCACGAAAACTTCGAAATCCAAGCCTAGTTTTTTGCGGTCCAACACGGTTATGCGCTGCTTGATAATGCCGATTTCTTCCATACGTTTTATCCGCCGCCAGCAGGGCGATGAAGATAATCCGACACTATCGGCAATATCAGCGACAGAAAGGGCGGCATTAGTTTGTATTAGATGTAAAATTTTAGCATCTATACCATCTATTTGTTCAGGCATAATTAGCCTCCCATAATTATATATTTAGAATAAATATTCTGCATTTAAATGAATATCAACACATTAAATTATATAATTCACGGTATAGAGGGGTAAATTTAGTTATGTAATGGGAATGTGAGGGTCACATGACAAAAACAACTAACCAATCGCGTCTTCATATTCCTGAGCCCCCCTTTCGTCCCGGGGATACGCCTGATTATTCTTATATTTCCGTGCCAACGGCGCACACCCCGCCAAAGCCTGACCCGCTTTGTGATGATTATGATACAATGGAGCATGCGCTGGGTTTGATTAGGGTGCTGCGCTTTAACGGCGAAGCTGTCGGCGAGTGGAACCCTGGATTATCTCCTGAGCAGCTTAGAACGGGACTGCGCGATATGATGTTAACCCGGGCGATGGATGAGCGCATGTTTAACATGCAGCGTCAGGGCAAAATGAGTTTCTACATGAAATCCACGGGGGAAGAAGCGGTCTCTGTGGCTCATGCGATGGCGCTTCAGAAAACAGATATGGTTTTCCCGACTTATCGCCAACAAGGTATTCTGATCAATCGCGGCACACCGATAAAGGACATGATGTGCCAATGTTTGTCCAATGCGGGGGACCGTCTGCAAGGTAAATCCATTCCCGTACTTTATTCGTTTAGGGATTACGGGTTCTTTTCGATTTCCGGAAATTTGGGCACGCAGCTTATTCAGGGCGTGGGTTGGGCGATGGCTAATGCTTATAAAAATACAGATGAGATTGCCTCGGTCTTTACCGGGGAAGGGGCGACCGCAGAAGGTGACTTTCATTACGCGCTGAACTTTGCCTCGACCTACCGCGCGCCCTGCATCATCAATGTGGTCAATAATCAGTGGGCCATTTCCAGCTTTCAAGGGATTGCCGCGGGGGAAGGTGAAACCTTTGCGGCGCGCGGAACAGGGTTTGGGTTGGCCACTCTTCGCGTGGATGGCAATGATTTTCTAGCGGTTTATGCAGCCAGCAAATGGGCGGCTCAGCGGGCCCGCCTAGGCGGCGGCGCAACGCTTATCGAGCATTTTACCTATCGAAAATCAGGGCATTCGACATCGGATGATCCTACCAAATACCGCCCGGAAAGCGAGCCGGATATCTGGCCCTTTGGTGATCCTATTGAGCGGCTCAAAGCCCATCTTATCCATTTAGGAGAGTGGGATGAGACCCGACATGACGCGCAAAAAGAAGCGTGTAAGGTTGAAATTCGAAATATCTATAAAGCGGCTGAAGCCATGGGAAGCCTCTCGGGTGAGACTACGGTTGATCATTATACTATGTTTGAACAAGTCTATGAAGAACTGCCCCGTCACCTGCGCGATCAACGTGAGCTTTTTGACGAGGAACTTGATTAATGGCGGGCCAAACCAAACAAATGAATATGATAGAGGCGATCCGCGACGCGCTGGATGTCAAAATGAGCCAAGACCCTAATGTTCTCGTATTCGGCGAAGATGTTGGATATTTTGGCGGCGTGTTTCGCTGTACCGCGGGCCTACAGGAAAAACATGGATTGCACCGCTGCTTTGATACGCCCATTTCAGAAGGCGGAATTGTCGGCATAGCGGTCGGTATGGCGGCTAATGGATTACGCCCTGTGGCCGAAATTCAATTCGCCGATTATATTTATCCGGGTTATGATCAAATCGCTTCAGAAGCAGCGCGCCTACGTTACCGCTCTAATGGCGATTTTTCAGCGCCGTTAACAATCCGCACCCCTGTGGGAGGCGGTATCTATGGCGGAACAACCCACAGTCAAAGTCCAGAAGCGCTCTTCACTCATATTTCTGGATTAAAGACGGTGATTCCATCTAACCCCTATGATGCCAAAGGACTACTGATACAGGCTATAGAGGATAATGATCCCGTTTTGTTTTTGGAGCCCAAGCGGCTTTATAATGGCCCTTTTGACGGCGATCCGCATAAGC
>CAZNWH010000161.1:1720-3821 GCA_964576765.1 uncultured Hellea sp. | reverse complement strand
CGCAATATACCGGACGCCCCCCATTATATTTCAAAGATAAATCGAAAATTGATGTCCCCGCAGGATCAGAACTCGTCGCGAGAATATCAGGTTCAAAGACGGCCCCACGGTTAAAATTACAAACATCTCGCGGCGGCAAATATTTAAAGCTAAAACGTTTGGGCCCAAAAAGTTTTGAAGCGCGCACAATTTTGGAAAAAAAATCCACTGCGCGCTGGCGTATAGGCACAAAGGAAAAAAAATGGGCGCTCAATGTGCTGCCCGACACACCGCCGACGATTAACCTTGGTTCAGAATTTGAAGCTGATAAACGTGATCGTCTGACATTTACTTATAGCTTTGAAGATGATTACGGGGTTGAAGAATTTTCTCTGCAGATGCGGCTACTAACAGATAACCCTACGTTCTCCGATAAACAATCAACCGTCTCCATTCCTCTCTCTTCCGGGTCAGTTAAACGCGCCGAAGAGGCCGAGGCTGCCCTTGATTTGACCAAACATGAATGGACGGGCCGTAAAGTTGCGGGACGGCTCATCGTGACCGACGGGATGGGGCAGTCTACGAGCAGCGAAGAGGCATTCTTCACTGTACCCGATAAAATTTTCATTGAACCGCTCGCCAAAGCCATCATAGAGCAGCGCGGTCTTGTGATTGAGGGACGCGAAGACTATGCTGCTTTGCCACCAACACTTGATGAAAATCTCGCCCCCCTTTACGATATGTATGAGCCCGAACAGCGCATGGACCGCGCACCCGCCTCCATCCAGCGCGCTGCTCTCTTAATAGATGTTGTCACCGATAAACCTGCGGGTCTTTTCCAAGACCCCGCCATTTATATGGGGCTCAAAAACGTTCATGGACGCTTGCGATATGCCCGCAAGCAAGAAGACTTAAACGGCATTCCTGAAGATCTTTGGGCCATTGCTCTGCGCGCGGAATTTGGCGTTTTAGGGACGGCCCTAGAAGAAATGCGCGAAGCCAAACAAGCCCTTCAAGACGGAATGGCCCGCCGCGCACCTCAGCGCGAGATAGATACATTGTTCGAGCGCTATGACGACGCGGTTGAACGTTATATGGAAGAGCTTCGCCGCAAAGCCATTGAAGATGGTAATATTGCAGACGCTGAAGGCGGCGGTGGCAGCGGCCAAAATGTAGATGAAATTGCCGAGCTCCTAAAAGCCATTGAAGAGGCGAATAAAGCCGGTGACGTCGAAGGGGCCCGTAAAGCCCTCGCGCAATTAGCCGAATTATTAGAAAATATGGAAATCCAGCTCACGCGCGGCGGGTCAGGGGAAGGAAGTGATGATGCTCTTCCTGGCGAAATGAGCGAGGAGATGAAAAAATCTCTTGAAGAGTTAGCTGACCTTTTGGGTGAGCAACGCGAATTACAAGACGAAACTCGCCAAACCGAAAATGAAGCGGAAAATCAAGGTGAACAAGAAGGTCAAGAAAATGGTGCCAAAAGCGGTCAGCAAAATGGGGGGTCGAGTTCTGGTGATTCCGAAGGTGAAGGGGCGCTAAGCCCAAGCGAGCTAGCCAAACGTCAGGGCGCGCTGGAAAAAGCCTTAGACGCTCTTAGTCAAGCTCTGCCCGAAGAGGGTGAGAACGGTCAGTCTCTTCTGTCCGAAGATGAAACCGGCCAAGCCAGAGGCGGCGAAGAAAATGAAGATGGCCAAGGCGGCGGCGGTGAAGAAGACCCTAATAGCGAAAACCGAGGTGCTGGCGGCGATGAAGAGAGCGATGAGAAAAGCGCTGCAGAAGCCCTTGCTGAAGCCGGAGAAGCAATGCGGCGCTCTGAGGAAAGCCTGAAAGCCGGAAATATAGGAGACGCTGGAGATGCTCAAAAAGACGCCATACAAGCCTTGCGCCAAGCAGGCCAAGCGATTGCAGAATCTGGTCGACAAACAGGAAATGATAGCGGCGGCACTGAAAACGCTGATAATGAAGACCCTTTGGGCCGTAACAATAATGGTATTAATTCCGATGAATCAGAAGCCGATATAGACAGCAAGGATAACGCTACCCGCTCACGCGAACTTCGTGAGGAACTGCGAAATAAAGCCTCTGAACAAGACCGTAAGAAAATTGAACGCGACTATTT
>CAZNWH010000161.1:0-1620 GCA_964576765.1 uncultured Hellea sp. | reverse complement strand
TCCCTGTTCCCGATGGATTAGGGGCTAAATATGCGGTTGTTTATGGCAATCCCTCCCAAAGCGGTACTTATGTTATTCGGGTGCATTTCCCCGCAGGCATTATGGATTTACCTCACTCCCATTCTGCAGACAGACATGTCACTGTGATTAAAGGTAAGTGGCGGGCCGGTACCGGACTTACGTTTGATCCTTTAAAAGCGAAAACCTTAGATGCCGGTAGCTATATGTTCCACCCCGCAGGAGGCGTTCATTGGGACGGCGCTACAGGCAACGAAGAGACTATAGTCCAAATTATTGGAAACGGCCCTGTGACGACAGAACAAAACCATGATGAAACCCATAATTGGGTAAGGGTCAACTAAGATACAGGTTCAGTCTTTAAATTATCGACTTGCGTATTATTAGTCTTATCGGCCAAAGCATGAGGTGTCGGGCGGCCCTGACGGTTAACTGACACAAAAACCAATTTCTCAACACGGATCAATTCTTCCTTGCTATCCTTATTGCGAACCACACAAGACAATGTCAAAGAACTCTGTCCGACTGAAACAGTCTCTACACCAATCTCGATCATATCCCCTTGATAGGCTGGCGCCATAAAATTCATTTCGCTGATATATTTTGTCACGATATTATGTGTTTCCATTTGGCAAGCACAATAAATCGCGCATTCCTCATCTATCCAGGCCAATAAACGCCCCCCAAATAACGTATTTCGGCCATTCAAATCTTCGGGTTTAATAAGTTTACGCGTACGGAATTTCAAAGGCATGACTGACTCTCCTTTAAGGGTAGATTTCACCTAGAAGGGCATCGTGGCTTCGTCTAGCCTCACCGTCAAACTATGCATCAAGCTCGCATTAATGCACATTTATCCGTCATTGTAGCAAAGTATCGCTGAACTCCGCATCATAGCGACCTCATTATGAAATATTCAAAGAAGAAAACTTGAAAATTAATCTCAAATATTGCGTAAAGGTTTCACATCAAATCTTTCCCCTGATGTAATACCTTGGCTCGGATTATCCATCCGGGCCTTTTTTATTTCCAGTAAGCTCAATTCTATTGCAGAGCTTGGTTTCGATCGATTTTATAAAGAACATGTTGAGATAAAGGGTCATCTTTCGCCAAATTTGGATGCGCGAAATTTCCGCCCATTACACGGTCCATTCCGATACGCTGCATGACCGATTGTGAAGCAATATTGGCCGGAACGGTGAAAGAGTATATCTTCGGCATACCCCATTGCGTAAAGGCTATTCTCAAAGCCGCTTTAGCTCCCTCGCTGGCATAACCTTGCCGCCAATAAGACGGGCCTAAACGCCACCCAATTTCATAACAGGGCGTAAAATTGGCTTCAAACGTCACCCGCTTAACTCCAATACATCCGATAAAAAGATTATCCTGAAGTCTTTCCACAGCCCAAAAAGCGGGCTCGCCCGCTGATATCAGATCAACCTGCCGCGCAATTGTGGCATCACTTGCCTCGCGCGATAAAGCAGGTCCCAAGAATTTCATGACGCGCTTGTCTCTATTCATCACAGCAAATGGCTGTTTGTCACTCTCAGTCCATTGCCGCAAACAGAGTCGGCTGGTCTGAGTTATGATCTGCATTTTTAA
>CAZNWH010000160.1:0-3853 GCA_964576765.1 uncultured Hellea sp. | reverse complement strand
GGAATGACTCCGACATCTCTTGCGCCTGAGCAAGCGGGCTATGTCGGGTTAAGTTTTGGCCAGCTTTGCCGCTGGATTGTTGAGGATGCTTCATGGCCAAGGTAAGTAGACAAGCTAGCTCTATATCACCAAATTCGCGCCGGGTTAGCCCGCTAAAGCCTGGATTACGCGGGGCTCGAAATTGGGCGTCTGCGCAAATGCGGGCAGCCAGTCATACGCAACAAGGCTTTGTCCGTCTTGTAGCTGCTATTGTTACTGTTCTGTTTTTTATCGTTTTTATTGCTTTATGGCTCGGTGGGTTCCTCCCGCAAGCGCGTCAAGCGACGGGCGATTTTACCCGTCATCAAATGATGGGTATGGGATTTGTGATAGAGCGTGTTGATGTTATGGGTGAAGGTCGCTTACGTGAGGATGACGTTCGAAAAGCCCTAGGTGTTTATGCCGGCGATTATCTCTTTGGCATTGATGTCGAAGGTGCTCAGAATCGCGTTGAGAGTTTATCTTGGGTTGACCGTGCCGTTGTTAGGCGGTTGTGGCCGGACCGCATTGTTGTGCAAATTATTGAACGTCAGCCCTATGCGCTTTGGCAAAATGGTGGCAAGCTCAAAGTTGTTGATATTAAGGGCGATGTCATTTCAGATGCAGACGCGGCTAAATTCACTAGTTTAACGCTCTTTGTTGGTCCGCAGGCCCGCTTGCAAGTGTTTGATGTCATGCAAATGGTAGCTGAGTTTCCTGAAATTTCGACGCGTATACCGAATTTTGTCCATGTCGGATCGCGCTGGGATATGGTGTTAAGCGATGGCAATATTCGTGTAAAATTACCGGAAGACAATCCCAAAGCGGCTTTACTCCGCTTGCAGACGCTTCATAATAAGACCCAGATTTTGAACCGAAAAGTTTCAGCTATTGATATGCGTCTTGATGATCGATTGGCGATCACGGCAGCTGATGAGACGCCAGCTTAGTATATGTTTAGATCTGGGGTAAATCGTAAAGCGGAGACGATCGCTGTCTTGGATATAGGCTCGTCTAAAGTTGTTTGTCTGATTGGGCAAAAAGAACCAAATTTAGGCGTACGTTTAATTGGATCCGGCTTTGGTGTCAGTGCAGGCGTCAAAAATGGAGCTGTTATCGATATGGAAGCCGCAGAAGCGGGTATTCGAACAGCCGTTGAAAAAGCAGAACGCGCGGCGGGTGTGACTGTACAAACTGTTGCCGTGAATGTAGCCCTGCGTTCACTCCACTCCCAACATATGAATGTGCAGACTGAATTTGCGAGTGGTGAGGTGGCAGATCGTGACCTTAAACGCGTTTTGAATTCATCCTTGGCCGAGCTTGCACAGCCTGAAAGTGCCATATTGCATGCTATTCCTTTAAATTGGTCAGTTGACGATGAAAGCGGAATTCGAGACCCGCGTGGTATGTTTGGTCAGCGTCTGGGCGTTGATATGCATTTTGTTTCGGCGGGTATAGGTCCTCTTCGAAACTTGGCCCATTGTATTGAGCGTTGTCATTTAGAGATCAGCTCAATCACTGTGTCACCTTACGCTGCGGGTTTGGCGGTTTTGACTGAGGATGAGCGAGATTTGGGCGTCACAGTAATCGATATGGGCGGCGGGATAACGTCATGTTCTATTTTCCGAGATAATACGCTAGTTCATGTGGACGCAATTTCCGTTGGAGGAAAGAACGTTACCAATGATATTGCTCGCGGGTTGGTGACACCGTCTGAGGCTGCTGAACGTATTAAGACAATATACGGATCTGCTTTACATGGAGCAGATGATGAGGATTTCATGGTGCCATGTCCCCCAATGGGTGCTCAAGAGGAGTTGCATCATCAACCTCGAAATATGCTAACATCTATTGTCAGGTCCCGTATTGAAGAAACGTTTGAATTATTACGTGACCAAATTACTGCCTCAGGACTGGACGAATATTCGGGGCGACGTTTGGTTCTCACTGGAGGCGGGTGTCAACTTAATGGTGTTCGCGAGTTAGCAGAATATGTATTCAATAAGCGTGTAAGGATAGGTCGGCCTCACGGGGTCTTAGGTATGCGGGAAACTATGGCAGGCCCGGATTTTGCAGTTGCGACAGGATTGTTAAAATATGCCTTTATGGAATCACATGAAGCCATCTCCGGCCCGCCAGATCTCTCTGGCCGTCGTTATCGTCAAAGGCGTTATACAGGCAATAGCTTTGGTCGTTCGATACAGTGGTTGAAAGAAAACTTCTAAAAATACTGATTTTACATTACAATTTCTGGATTATTAATCTCTGTTTAAAGGTTTTGGACGAGGGTGAGTTAACTTATTACTTACCATGTTTATGGGACCTGACATGCCAATTGCTCTCTCTCTTCCTAAATCTGTGGAATTAAAACCCCGCATCGTCGTGATCGGTGTCGGCGGTGCAGGCGGTAATGCGGTCAATAATATGATCGCTGCAGGACTCGATGGTGTCGAATTTGTCGTTGCCAATACTGATGCCCAAGCTTTGGCTTTATCTCGTGCAGATCGTAAAGTTCAATTAGGAGGCGGAATTACGCAGGGCCTTGGCGCTGGGATGCGTCCGGAGATCGGGGAGCAATCCGCTGAAGAAAGCCTTGATGAAATTTTAGAGCATATTGATGGCGCTCATATGTTGTTTGTCGCAGCGGGTATGGGCGGTGGAACAGGCACAGGCGCAGCGCCAGTTATCGCACGCGCGGCACGCGAACGCGGTATATTGACGGTTGGGATTGTTACAAAACCGTTTCAGTTCGAAGGATCACGCCGCATGAAGCTGGCCGAGCAAGGTATCGAAAACCTTTATGGTGCGGTAGATACAATGATTACAATTCCTAACCAGAATCTTTTCCGCGTCGCGACTGAACAGACGACGATGTCTGATGCCTTCTCAATGGCTGATGAAGTTTTGCATAGCGGCGTTCGCGGTGTAACTGATCTTATGGTTGTGCCTGGTCTTATAAACCTAGACTTTAATGACGTTCGTACGGTGATGGACGAAATGGGTAAGGCCATGATGGGTACAGGCGAAGCGACCGGCGAACGCAGAGCAATCGAGGCTGCTGAGTCTGCGATCAATAATCCTCTGCTTGATGATGTCTCGCTTAAGGGTGCGAAAGGCGTTTTAATTAATATTACAGGTGGTCGTGATTTGACTCTCTACGAAGTCGATGAAGCGGCAAGCCTTATCCGTGGGCAAGTGGACGAAGATGCCAATATCATTGTTGGTTCTGCACTTGATCCAGACCTTGATGGAATTGTTCGGGTCTCAGTTGTCGCCACAGGCGTTGAGTCGGAGTACCGCGCGAGTGCCAAACCAATGCGTCAACATGAAGCCGAAGCTATCATTGAAGAAGACGAATACGAAATTGAAGATGAATTTGAAATCGAAGAAGAATTTGTGCCGGAAGAGGTTCATTATGCACCTGCTCCAACGGCGGTTCCTGCTACGCCAGAGCCGGTATATGTCGCGCCGAAACCTTATCCACCAAAAGTTGCGCCGCAGCCCCAGCAAAACTATCAAGTTCCGCCACAACCCTCGCCTGCTCCCCCTGCTGAGCCTAAAGTTGTTGTCAAAAAACCATTTGGCTTTTTTGGGTTGAAAAAACAGAAACCTGTTACAAAAGCTCCACTTGTGCGGCAAACGCAACAGCCTTCAGGGGACCTTTTTGCTGAAAACATGGATGACGAGCTCGAAATTCCAAGCTTCCTAAGGCGTCAAAACCGCTAAAGGGCTTAATTCTCTAGCATTGCAGACGGCTCATTAAGTGTTATTTTAATTTTTCAAACGAGTATTTTCTGAGCGTATTTTGACCGCAATCGAATCCTAAAATTATTTT
>CAZNWH010000159.1:0-3858 GCA_964576765.1 uncultured Hellea sp. | reverse complement strand
GCTGGTACGGCGCACCATGGTTTCATAGGCGCTCATAAAGTCGGGCCACAAAGCACGGTCATCCAGATCACCGGGATTAAACTTCCAGCGCTTGCGAGCCACTTCAAGACGATCACGCAGGCGCTCACCTTGGGTCTCTTTGGAAATATGGAGCATGAATTTTAAGACCCGTGTACCGTTCTCAGAGAGGTGCTTTTCAAAATTATTGATCTGCTCATAGCGCTGCTCAACCTTATCGGCGGGGGCAAAGCCGCGCACTTTGACAACCAAAACATCTTCATAATGGCTGCGGTTAAAGACCGTGATCTGGCCTTTGCCGGGACAGACATTGTGAATACGCCAGAGATAATCATGTGCCAATTCGGTTTTGCTGGGCGCTTTGAAGCTGGCGACTTTGATATTAAGCGGCGGGGTACGGTGGAAAATCGCGGCGGTTGTGCCGTCCTTGCCGCTCGTATCCATGCCTTGTAAGACGATTAAAACAGAGCGCTCCGCTTCGCCGTAAAGCTTATGCGCCAGCGGGGCGATAGCTTTGGCATTATCTTTGATCGCGGCTCTAGAGGTTTTCTTATCTTCGAAAATATCCACCCGCGTCGGACAAGAAGATAAATCAAATTTATCTCCGCCTTTAGCTACAAATATCGACGCATAATCAGCAGACATAAAACCTCTCTAAACAATTCGAAATAGTCCTATCAAGCTCGGCCCAAAGCACAAAGCTTAAATTGCAAGCTTAGCTTGTTGGCTGAGTTGATAAAATTGTGATGTTTATTTTTATAGTCAAGTATAGGCCTAATCTATATCGTTTACACATGATATCATTTGCAAGAAAATTCCTAACCCTATCTTTATGCGCGGCGGCCATGTCTTTGGCGAGCTGTTCGCAAGCCCAAGACGCCGCGCAGATTTCTGCGTCGCATCCTGTCCAAGATATAAAGACCGAAGCCGCAGCCGGGAATTGGGATGTTATCAAATCCGAAAGCCATGTAAAATTTACAGCCACCCAGCAAGGTAGCGAATTTACCGGAGAGTTTGGAGAGTTTGACGCAGTGATTAATTTTGACCCCGCCAACATTGGGGACGCGTCCGTCACAGCATCTATTGATATGGGATCTGTCTCTGCCGGAGATAAAGACCGCGACGGGGCTTTGCCGGGTAAAGAATGGTTCTTTGTCAAAAAATTCCCCAAAGCTGTTTTCAGCTCGTCCGATTTTTCAAAAACGGGCGAGAACAGCTATGAAGCGGTAGGAAGCTTATCCGTCAAAGGTGTCTCCCATCCCCTCACCCTGCCATTCACGCTCACTGTTACGGCTGACGCCGCAGATATGAGCGGACAGGTCACAATAGATAGAACTTTATGGAACCTTGGCAGCGGAGCGTGGTCAACAGATGAGTGGGTCAGCACAGCCGTTATTATTGAGGTTAAAATCAAAGCCGAAGCGAAATAAATCTAGCTCGCGGCTTCGCGTAATATTTCAAGTTCCAGCCATTCCTCTTCACAGGCCTCTAGCTTGGCTTGAACCGTCTGAAATTCTGCGAGAGCCGCATTAAAGCCGTCAGGGTCGCGTTTGAAAAATTCGGCGTCGGCCATTTTCATCTCAAGCGCTGTCTTTTGCGCCTCTAAGCTTTCCATTTCCAAAGGCAGTTTTTCAAGTCTGAATTTATGTTTGTAAGACAGCTTAGGTTTAGATACGGATGAGGCAGCAGATTTAGAGTGGGATTTTTCCTTAGCGGCTCTCTCGGCGGCTTTACGCGCCTGAACCCCGCGCCCGCGTTGGTCAACCATATCGGAATAGCCGCCGGCATAGACTTGCCATTCGCCATCGCCTTCAAAGCCAATGGTGCGGGTCACAGTACGGTCAAGGAAATCTCGGTCATGGGAGACAACTACTACGGTGCCTTTATAATCGGCGACTAATTCTTGGAGCAGATCTAAGGTTTCCAAATCCAGATCATTGGTCGGTTCATCCAAAATCAACAGGTTTGACGGAAGCCTAAGCCCGCGCGCGAGTTGCAAACGCCCCCGCTCTCCGCCTGATAAGGCATGGATGGGCGTACGGGCTTGCTCGGGCAGGAAAAGAAAGTCTTTCATATAGCGAATAACATGGACGGAATTATCCCCGACCATCACCTTATCCCCGCCATTATCTGTCATCGCTTCGGATAAGGTCCAATCCGGATTAAGGCTCTCGCGTTTCTGATCCACAATAAGCGGCTGCAGGTTCACGCCCAGCTCTATGCTGCCGCTATCGGCTTGATGCTCGCCCATTAAGAGCTTGAGCAAGGTTGTCTTGCCCGACCCATTTGGTCCCACAATGCCTATACGTTCACCCCGCGAAATTTTGATAGAAAAATCAGAGACTATGGGACGATCATCAAAGCTTTTCGAGACATGTTCCAAGATCGCAACGCGCTTGCCAGAGCTTTGTCCTTCCGTCACCGTAATGGCTGCCGCTCCGACAACCTGTTTTTGCTCGCGCACTTGTTGACGCAAACCTGCCAGTTCTTTCACACGGCGCACATTGCGTTTGCGGCGGCCCGACACTCCGTGAACAATCCAGTGCTGTTCCCTATGAATTTTACGGTTGAGTTTATGACGGTCGAGTTCTTCTTGCTCTAGAAATTCATCACGCCAATCTTCGAAATGCGCAAAACTTTTATCAAGACTGCGCGTTTCGCCTCTGTCCATCCAGACCGTTCGGCGCGACAGGTGTTCCAAAAAGCGGCGGTCATGGGAAATGAGAAGAATAGCTGACGACAACCCATTTAGCTCGCCTTCAAGCCATTCAATGGCGGGCAAGTCCAGATGGTTGGTCGGTTCGTCTAACATTAATATATCCGGCTGCGGGGCCAGGGTACGGGCGAGCGCGGCGCGGCGCATTTCCCCGCCTGACATGACGGCTGGGTCTTCTACGCCGCTTAGCCCCAGTGCGTCGAGCAGATAAGGAATGCGCCCGCCATCATCCGCCCCGGTTAACCCGTCTTCGATATAATCGCGCGCGGTTTTAAACGCCGAAAGATCGGGTTCTTGAGGCAGATAACGAATGGTTGTTCCGGGTTGAATAAAGCGCGTCCCGCTATCAGCTTCTACAATGCCAGCCGCAATTTTAAGCAAGGTCGACTTGCCCGACCCGTTGCGACCCACCAGACAAATACGGTCTCGCGCCATAACCGTCAGCTCCGCCCCTTCCAGCAAAGGCGTTGTCCCAAAGGTCAGAGACATATCGGTTAAAGTTAAAAGCGGCGGGGCCATAAAAGTCTTTCATACATATAGGCAGTAATCTGCGCTGTCTGTAGCGGGTCTTGGCTTAAGTACAAGCTAGCTTTCGCAACAATATACAGAAAGCATTCCACAACTAAGCTTGAAATAGCGAATGTCTGTGTTGCCTAATATCGGGGTAGATTATGCGCTTATGCGATCTAACTGGAGAAGAGTCTGATAAGCTCTGATGGAATAAGGTATGTAACAATGGAAATTGTTAGGAAGAGGAAAAACCAGAGAAACTTTAATCCACCGCTTTTAAAACCAAACCCTCTAAACAAATAATATGGAAGTCCAAATATCGGTAAAAAAATACAAAATACTATTGCCCCTTTTGGAAGATTTAAGTCATTTTCCTCGGCGTGATAACTACACCAGAGCACAGCGCTTACAATAAGAATAAGACCATGAATTAAGCTTGAAGCAGTCGCATGAGCTGGAAAAACACCTTCAAAAATTCCAAAGACTAAAAAACTAAACCATGTTAAATAAGCTATCCGACGGGAATAAGTCATTTTAGCGCTCTAACTTTTTTCAATTCTTTATTCCTATATCACTAATAACAAGTAACAGGCATAGATACGAGTGTCTTATTT
>CAZNWH010000158.1:2512-3880 GCA_964576765.1 uncultured Hellea sp. | reverse complement strand
CCGCCGAGCTCTAAAACCGTTGGCTTAATTTCCTGACCGCAAATAGAGGCCACGGAAGCCCCTGCTCGTTCTGAGCCTGTCAATGTCGCGCCGCGCACACGATCATCACGAAGCATCTCTCCAACTTGATCCGTGGTGACAAAAACATTTTGCAGCGCGCCTTTCGGAAATCCAGCACGGCGGACAACATCCTCAACAGAGAGCGAACATTGAGGAACATTAGACGCATGTTTTAACAATCCAGTATTGCCAGCCATCAAAGCGGGGCCCACAAAACGATACACCTGCCACAAAGGATAATTCCACGGCATAACCACCATTATGGGACCTAGCGGTAGATATTTTTTATAAGTCGTAGCCGCCGTAGCATTCACGAATTCATCCGCCATCATACCTGCCGCATTATCAGCATAATAGCGGCAACCCAGCGCGCATTTTTTCACTTCGCCAATGGCAGACTTTAACGTCTTCCCCATTTCCAGCGTTATAATCGCGCCTAGTTCTTCCGCTTCAGCTTCCAAAATATCAGCGATCCGGTGCATCGCAGCTTTCCGTTCTGCCATAGGCCAGGATTTTAAAGTCTTATGAGCAGACATAGAGGTAGCTAAAGCAGCTTCGATCTGAGCCTCGGACATATTGTCAAACGTCGCAACAACTTCACCGGTAGCTGGATTGGTAGAGACAAAGGCCATCTTATTTTCCTAATTTTGGAATTGTATGCGTCCCATATGCCACACATGTATTCTTGGTTTCCATATAAAAATCAAACGACCAATCGCCGCCATCACGGCCAATTCCCGAGGATTTCATACCGCCAAATGGCGCTGGTAAATGACGGTTATTTTCCGAATTAATCCAGATCATACCAGCTTCTAGTTGCTTGGCGACTCGCATAGCTTTGGATGAGTTCTCCGTCCATACGTAACCCGTCAGGCCATATTCAATATCATTAGCAATCCTTATAGCCTCTTCCTCGGTTTTAAAGGGGATAGCGGTTAAAACGGGTCCGAAAATTTCTTCCTGGGAAATACGCATAGAATTTTTTGCGCCCGTAAAAAGCGTCGGCTTAACATAGCAGCCCTCATTACCTTTACGCCCTCCCCCAACAGCTATCGTTGCGCCATCTTCCTTAGCTATATCAAAGTAACTCATGACTTTTTCGTGATGGGTTGGATGAATAAGCGGCCCAATTTCAGTATTGGGATCAAGCGGATGACCTACTTTGATTTTCTTGATACGCTTAGCAACTTTGGCTGTAAAATCGTCATAGATTGTGTCTTGCACCAAGAGGCGCGTAGATGATGTGCAGCGCTCTCCGTTAAGCGAGAATTGCATAAAGACAGCCGCATCAAGCGCGCGATCCATATC
>CAZNWH010000158.1:0-2412 GCA_964576765.1 uncultured Hellea sp. | reverse complement strand
GGCTTTTGAACAACTGTACAGCCACTCGCCAAAGCAGGTGCAATTTTCCACGTCGAGAGCATAAAGGGTGTGTTCCAAGGCGTAATGACACCAACAGCTCCAAGGGGGTGCCTTGTTGTGAAATTATGATGATGCTCGGCAGGGAGGCTCAGCCCTTTTCCAGCCTCAACGGCTTTGTCGCCAAAGAAGCGGAAATTGGCTGCACCCCGAATAGCCGCCTTTTGCATAAACCGTATAGGTTGTCCTGTATCCAGAGACTCAATCATGGCAATTTCTTCGGCTCGGGCTTCAATGCCTTCAGCAATCGCATACATAATCTCGCGGCGCTTAGTCCCGGTCATATCACGCCATCCACCGAGGAAAGCTTTATGTGCCGCTTTTGACGCCATATCTATATCAGCTGGCGTGCCAGACCAGATATCCCCAAGACGTGAATTGTCCACTGGCGTAATATTCTCGAAAGTCTCTTTCGATTTTCCTTTGACCATACGGCCATTGATAAAGTGACCTAAGGGGGCTTTACGAAAACGCTCCATGTAGCGACGAGCCTTACGGATTTGTTTATCCAAATCGCTCATAATTATTGATCCTTCAAGATTTGGTGAATATTGTTCTTTTTCCAAGTCATCTCTTTTTCAATTTCTTGGATTTCAAGACCCAGAGACAGCGGATTCGCCGCATTAAAATAATCGTCAGTGAAGTCGGTGAGGCTTGTGAATAATGTATCTCCAATCTCGCGTTTGACTTGATCACTACGGCCTCGGCCAATACGGATAATTATATAGATAAATTCACGTCCGGGTTTACCGTCGCCTACATGATACTTCTTAACACTATGAGCCCGTGTTCGAATACCCCCTACTGGCAAAGATGGTAAGGCCATAGCTGCATCATGGAGCTTACCGAGTAGTTTTTGAATATCGAGCGCTTCACTAACACCCTTAGAATGTTCTATAATGATATGGGGCACAAATTCCTCTTGACCAAAACATTTAACATGTTAAATAATAATTTAAATTCGAAAGTCAAGGGACATAAAAATGAAATTTATAACCTTTTTACAAGATGACCAAGAACGCTTAGGGGGTTTGAAAGATGGCAATGATAATGAGATTGTAGATATTACTGATGGATTTGGGAGCTTGCATGATGTTCTAAAAAACAATCATATGCCGCAAGCTCAAAATGCGGTCACAAATGGTGAAGCAGATTTAGATATAAATGAAGTAACACTTCTACCGCCCATAACAACGGCTGAAAAATATTTCTGTATTGGTGTTAATTACGCCAATCGCAATGCAGAATATAAAGACGGCTCCGAAGCCCCTAAAAACCCCTCTGTCTTTATGCGCTCACGCGAGAGTTTTGTAGGGCATGGTCAATTTATCGAACGTCCACCAGAGTCTCACCAACTTGATTATGAAGGTGAGATTGTTGTTATTATTGGAAAAGAAGGCCGCCGTATTAAACGTGAAAATGCGCGTGATCATATCGCTGGCCTTTGCGTCATGAATGAAGGCACGTTACGTGACTGGGTCCGCCACGCTAAATTCAATGTTACGCAAGGTAAAAACTTCGAAAAATCAGGTGCTTTGGGCCCTTGGATGGTTCCACTTACGGACGATATTGATCTAACAAATTTGAAAATACAAACCCGAATTAACGGCGAACTACGTCAAGATGATCATACCTCAAATATGATGTTCCCCATTGAATTTCAGATCGAGTATCTTTCTAAATTTGCACGCCTGAAAGCTGGAGACGTTATCGCGACAGGTACGCCCAATGGCGCAGGCGCACGTTTTGATCCGCCAAAATATTTAGTCCCTGGTGATATTGTTGAAGTAACTTGCCCAGGGATTGGGAGCTTGCGCAATGAGGTGAAAGACGAGATAGTATAAACGTTATGACGGAATCAGATCTCAGAGACTTTCAACGAAATCTACCTATGGCATTATTGAGAGCTCGTGAAACAGTTATGGGGCATTTTCGTCCTATAATGCGTGATCATGATATCACAGAACAACAATGGCGTGTTATCCGTGCGCTTTACGGACTTGAGGGAATGGAGGCGACAGCACTTGCTCAAAAAACAATGCTCCTAATGCCAAGCTTAACGCGAATATTGAAAACACTAGAAGAACAAAAACTTGTTGAACGTTTTACTGTCGAAAGTGATAATCGTAGAAAACTGATTTGTCTCGCGGCAAGAGGACGTGATCTTTACATAAAAATGGCACCGCTAAGTGAGGCCGAATATAAGAAGATAGAGAGCCGTATAGGTACTAAAAAGCTTGCCGAATTATATAAGCTTTTGGAAAGTGTCTCTGATTAAAGATCCATTACTCCAGCCGCACACACGGTTGAAAAATAACCACCTATTTTGGGCGTTTTAAGTCGCCCATCTCAGAG
>CAZNWH010000157.1:0-3911 GCA_964576765.1 uncultured Hellea sp. | reverse complement strand
GCGGAACCAATCAGCGGAGCCAGAGGGTTTTTGAGTAACTTTACGGGAATGTCCTTAACATAATTTGAGCGTGCACCCCGGTTAAGAAATCTATCCATAGCTGCTGGTTGCGTATAGAAATCAATCATGCGTTCGCTAACGCCGCCTGCCAGTACAATACCTCCCTGTGCGCCACCGGATAAAGCTAGATCACCGATTGCTCCCATTGTGGCTGCGGCTCGAATTAAGCAAACATCTCGACAAACTGGGTCATTCTTATGCGCAAGTTTGCGTATAATCTCAGGCGCTATAGGCGCATAGCTTTGATTATGAATAGCACATATAGCGCGGTGAACATCAGGCAACCCTTTTCCTGAACTGACTAATTCAAGAGAAACAAAGTCATGCTGATTACTCAATACTTTGAATAACTGCATTTCAAGCAGGGTTTGAGGACTATAGGCCATATGTCCCCCTTCTGTTGCTATAACATGCCATCCGTGTTTTACTGGAATGAGAAAACCTACGCCAAAGCCTGTTCCAGGGCCTGCCACAAGAATAGGCAACTCAGCTATTGATTGACCTTTACGTATCACCGAAAAATCGTTTGCTTCAAGCTCGGGTATAGAGCGCGTCATTCCAGCAAAGTCATTATACAAGCCGCAAAAATTGATGCCATGCATCCGCTCAACGTCACGCGCCGAAATGTGCCAATCAGTATTGGTCAGATTTACTTTATGGTTTTTAACAGGACCGGCTGCACAAAATGCAGCACGTTTTGGTTTAACTTGAATAGTTTGCAGGTATGTTTCCAATGCATCATGAAAGCACGGATAATCCGCAACTCGCAATTTTATGAAATCATGTACATTCCATGCTTCGCCATTAGCGTCATGTTCAAGGCAAGCAAATCTTACATTTGTTCCGCCAATATCGGCGGCAAGTATTAAAGACTCAGCTTTCATAAGCTATATACTTGCCTGTAAAGCCTCAGAAACCTACCAGAAAATAGCGTAGAGAGCGATAAGAATGAACGCTATAATGGCAGTAAAGAGATTAAAGCTACGACTCGTTTTGAAGTTGATATCGCTTAATGTAACTGGCTGACCTGTTTTTGGCATCTTTGTGATATGCGAAACAAGCGCGCCAATGATCAGACATCCTAAGAAAATCACCCATATACGGTTTACAAAGGGAAAGTCGGGAAACACAAAGTAAAAGATAGCCGATACTATTACCGAAACAAACAACATGGCGAATGCCCCGTTAGAATTTGTCCGCTTGTAGAACATACCCATTAAGAATACCGCCACAATACCCGGCGCTACAAAACCCGTCCATTCTTGTATTTTCTGGAAAGCACCTTCCATATCGCCCAATAATGGTTTGGCTAGTAATAATGCTATGATCATTGCCGTGATGGCCGTCAAACGTCCAATAGTTACATAATGTTTTTCACTCCGGTCTTTGGCAATTTTATCTCGGTAAATATCCATCGTAAAAATTGTTGAAATCGAGTTGACCATAGAGGCGAGTGACGAAACGATTGCGGCAATCAAAGCAGCAAAAATCAAGCCACGCAATCCACTGGGCATAATTTTCATTACCTCAGGATAAGCACGGTCAGAAGCTGTATCTAACACGTCTTTATCAATTACATTCATCTCTGGGGCGGCTAGCATGACAGCCGCAATACCGGGTAATACGATAATCAATGGCATCAGGAGTTTTAATCCCGCCGCAAAAACCAACCCCTTTTGAGCTTCCTTCACATCTTTTGCTCCAAGAGCCCGTTGTATAATGTATTGATTAAATCCCCAGTATGAAAAATGAAGTACCCATAATCCACCTAGTAAAGTCCAGATACCTGGCAACTTACTGTAAGCTGGATGGTCATTGGCGAGAATCATATCGAACTTCCCCGGAAGTTCTGTGTAAAGCCTCTTAAAACCGCCTAATACGCCATTATCGCCGCCTATCATACCCATTGTAAGCCACGCAATGATAATGCCGCCAAGCACGAGTATGATAACTTGTAGAATATCTGTAAGCGCGACTGCCTTTAGGCCACCATACATAGAATAGGCCAATGCAAAAACCGCAAGCCCCGCCATACCCCAAAACAAGGACACACCCGTTAGCGTATTAACCGCGATAGACCCAAGCCACATCACAGCCGTGAGGTTAACTACCGTGTAGAGAACTATCCAGAAAATAGACATGACCGTTTTGACCCCTTCCCCATAACGGGTTTCGAGGAATTGCGGCATCGTGTAAATTTCACGTTTCAAGAATATCGGCAGCAAATATTTCGCAACAATAATAAGAACAATTGCCGCCTGCCATTCATAAGCTGCTATTGCGAGGCCAATTTTGTAGCCATCACCTGACATGCCGATGATTTGTTCTGCGGAAATGTTAGCCGCGACTAAGGAGGCGCCAATTGCCCACCAAGGCAGGGATTTACCCGCTAAGAAATAATCTTCAGTGTTTTTTTCTGCGCCTGCAGGGTCTCGAGACACCCATTGCGCGATAGCAAAAAGAATAAACCCATAAGCCGCCACAATGACGATGTCTAAAGTAGATAGAAACATTTAAGCCCCCTTAATGAGCATCCTAATATGTTAAGCCATAGCCAAACTTATACTTTGTAGAGGTCGTTATTGGGTTAGATGCCCCATTTTGCGGCCAGTTAAAAGGCAAACTACCTTTGAAATTATAAGCGGGTTTTCCCAGGGTATTGGACAATAAAACGTCAGCAACCCCAGCGCCTTCACTTCCAGGAAGCCATGCCGCAACAAAGGCATCAGAGGCCTCAATCGCCGCGTCCACGCCGCGCGGTCTTCCCGTAATAAATACGGAGACGACAGGAATGTTTTTCGCTTTTAAGTCCTGAATGATTTTGAAATCGGTATTATTTGCCAAATCAAAATCTAATGAGGCAAGATCACCTTCAAATTCCGCATAAGGTTCTTCACCAAAAACAACGATAGCCGCGTCTATTTTTGCGCTATCCGCGTCCGTGATCAATGAACCGCGAGCCTCTTTAATGGCATCGGATAAGCCTGCACTTATCGTTGTGTGCCCTTTGTAATAATCAAGAGGGTTTAAAATTCGAGTTTCCAGATCACGCCCTTGCCATGTGACGGTCCAGCCGCCTGATTGCATAACAGGATTATCCGCACCTGACCCCGTCACTAAGATATTACTGGCCGGATTAAGTGGCAACACGCCATCGTTTTTCAACAGAACCAGAGATTCACGTACGGCCTGACGCGCGACATTGCGATGATCGGCGTGACCTAATAATTTTGCACGGCCAGCTAAGCGGTGCTCAGATGGCTTTCCGCTAACAAACATGCCCGCACGGTATTTTACACGTAAAATACGACGAACGGCATCATCAATACGGCTCATAGCGATTTCACCTGACTTGACTTGTTTCACGGTGTTTTCAAGGAAAGCTTTCCAATCTTCCGGAACCATAATAAGATCAATGCCCGCATTAATGGCTTGCGGACACGACATTTTCGTACAGCCTTCAATCTGTTCATGGCCATTCCAGTCACCGACTATTAGGCCGTCAAAGCCCATACGCCCTTTAAGAACATCTGTAAGAAGATATTTATGCCCATGTAGCTTTTGACCATTCCAGCTACTAAAGCTAGCCATCACTGTCTGGGTACCGACGCCTAAAGCTTGAACATAACCTTGGCCATGAATTTTAAACAGATCTTCCTCGGAAAGAATAGTATCCCCTTGGTCATCACCTGCGGCGGTTCCGCCATCGCCAACAAAATGTTTGGCAGTCGCGATTATTTTTTGTTCACTCAAAAAATTATCCAAAGCGGGATGCCCTTGAATACCAAGGATCAATTCTTTGGTTAAATCGGCAACAATTTTGGGGTCGGAAGAATAACTTTCATAGGTTC
>CAZNWH010000156.1:0-3957 GCA_964576765.1 uncultured Hellea sp. | reverse complement strand
GCTTGGGGCACAATATCGCGAGAGACTTGTTTACCATAAGCTAACCATACTTCCACACTCTAATTTATGACTGGAGTTGTAGAAGACCTAAGTTAATTTTACAAGGGGATGTAGATTGGGACGATAAACAATGAGAGTTGTGCGATTTTTCTTTCACCTCCTTATATTTATAAGTGTAACTTATACTTTTGTGCCGTTATCTTTTGCGCAGGATATAGACTGGACAAAACGGGCTTATTTACTAGCCCAAAAAATAGAAACAGATGAATTATATGCTGAAGCCGATGCGCTCGATAAAGTATATGATAAACTTGATAAGCTAAAACCCGAAGATCAATTAAATAGATTATACAGTTTGCTGTCCAATGCCATAAATGATGAAAATCTAGACCGTATTCAGCGTTACGCCAAACGATATCAAAACAAAATAATGCTTTATGATGACTCTGAGCATGAGAAATATTTTAAATTAATCGATATTCATTTTAATGCTTTGAAAGCTAACGATTTTGAACCAGCGATAGAAGCTTATAAACAGTTGCTCTCAAAGACTTCATCTGAAACGCCAGACGACGTTCAATTCAAAATGAGAGTATATCTTCATTTAATTTCTCTTGAAGTCAGGGTTAATCATGTTGAGAGCGCTTTATTATATATTAGAGAGGCAAGAGAACTTGCTCAGGATATCACGCTTGCACCGGAAATCACGTCGCAAATAGCGGGGTCGGAAACACTCGCATTCTATCAAGCTCGAGATTATGACAATATGATAATATCCATGCATCAATCTGTTATCGATGCACAGCGTTCAGGTCTGCCAGTATTTGGCCAAATTTATCTTTATAATCTTGGTCATATGTTGAAAGATAATCATAATTATGAAATGGCATCAAAGATAGCGGCAATTTACAAAGAATATGCTGATGATTTAAATGATCCTTGGAATAGCTTTTATGCAAATAACCTATGTGGAAACGTTGCCCTCGCGCGAGAAAGTTTTGAAAAAGCTGTTACTTGTTATGATGTAGCCTATGAGATAGCTTTAGAACATTCCTTTGTTAAAGGGGATCGCTTCATTTTACTACATCTTGATCTTTCGAAGTCAAATCTAGGGGCGGGTGATATCACCAAAGCCGAATTTCATTATAATCTCGCCATAAACAGTCCGGGTTATGCAGGGGCTGAGGTCGCGCAATTAAAAGCCAAACCTCTTT
The DNA here is from genome assembly GCA_964576765.1 of uncultured Hellea sp. Classification (GTDB taxonomy): domain Bacteria; phylum Pseudomonadota; class Alphaproteobacteria; order Caulobacterales; family Maricaulaceae; genus Hellea. Next base: position 2,743 of record CAZNWH010000156.1, on the reverse strand, counting down.
ACGCTGACTTGTTGTACGCATCGGGCAAGCCAGAAAAAGCTTTTCAGCATTTAAGCAACTTTTATGCTGAAACTGAAAAATCTCACGACAAAGAGCTGAGCAATATATCAAAGCAATTAAAACTGCTTATGAATGATAAGGTTACTCAGCTTATGGAGCGTGAAAAATTGCTCATAGACCGGAATGAATTGAATAAGACCTCTCAATTCCGCCTCATAGCCATATTGTGTCTTGGATTAGTTATCGGATGTGGAATTTTAATATTTACGGTTTTCCAAATGCGATTGAATAAAAAATATAAGAAAGCGACTATCGACGCTCAGCAAGCGAGTATAGCAAAGTCAGAATTTCTTGCGAATATGAGTCATGAAATTCGTACGCCGATCAATGGCATCATGGGAATGACAGAAGTGTTGAGAAAAACGGGTTTAGATGAAAAGCAAGAACAATATGCCGGTTTGATTTATGATTCCGGGCGTCTACTTGTAACGGTGATTAATGATGTTCTTGACCTTTCTAAAATGGAGGCGGGGAAAATGGAGTTGGACATAGGGCCATTCATATTGACCGATATATTAAGTCAAGTCTCACAGATAATGGCGACGAAGGCCCATGAAAAGAATATTGAGCTTATCGTAAAAGTCGATCCGTCAATTCCGCATAGTTTTGTCGGAGACACCACTCGAATTCAACAAATCCTATATAATATTATCGGGAATGCGATTAAATTTACGGAGCAGGGACATGTCTTCATTGATGTCACGGGACATCAAAATGATGACCATGTCGACCTCCAGATCAGTATTGAAGATACGGGTATCGGTATTGAGCAAGAACAGTTGACGAGTATTTTTTCAAAATTCATTCAAGCAGATGGGTCAATTTCGCGAAAATTTGGCGGTACAGGGCTCGGTCTCTCAATTTCTCAAAGTCTTGTAGAAGCTATGAAGGGGAGGATTTCTGTAACATCCGAATTGGGTAAAGGGTCAAACTTTATAGTTCGATTGCCTTTACCAAAATCGAATATTGAGGATGCTTTCATATCGGCATGCCCGTTGATTCAAGGGCGATCTGTCTTGGTTGTTGATAAGCCTACTTTGAAACGGCAAGTGCTATGTGAAATATTACAAGAGCTGGGAGCCTATCCAGTTGAGGCCAATTCTCTCTCTGACGTCGCCAAAGCGATAAAGTTATCGCATCGGGATAATAATCCTTTCGCTCTTGCCATCTTGAATGGGAATTTTCCGGATATTCACGCTGAAAAACTTGTTCGTCTTTTCGGATCCCACCGTTTCCTATCTATGACAGGGATAGTTGTTGTCTCCCGTTTAGGTGATGTCGACACTCAGAACAGATTTCAGACATTGGGTGTGAAATCGATTTTGACGCCTCCAATATTACGAAAAGGCTTAATTAAAGCGATTAATACAAGTATTGATAATAGCTCACTGACATCAAAACCGCCTCAAAAAAAGATCAAATATAACGCGATTTAATCCTCTGGCGAATGGGAAGGTTTATAGTTAGAGTCTCTTTATCGAGGGCCTAAATCGATACTTTTCGTTAACACAATAATCCTTGGCTTAGGTTAAATGTTCGCTTACTGTTCTCACTATGGAATCAGTGCGAATAATTGGACTTGACCCATCTTTGGTCGCTTGCGGCTGGGGTATTGTCGAGGCACAGGGGACGAGGCTACGCCATGTCACTCATGGTGTTATTCGTCCAAACCCCAAAGCCGAGCTGCATATGCGCCTGCGTGAATTATTTGAAACTATAACAGATGTCATTCGCTTGCATGATCCATCGGAAGCAGGCATCGAAGAAGCATTTATGAACAATAATAAGTCTAATGCGGGTAGCGCGATTAAACTCGGCCATGCGCGCGCAGCTTGCTTATTGGCGGCAAGCATGACAGGGCTCAATATTGGTGAGTATGCGGCGCGCTCTGTCAAAAAATCTGTCGTTGGGACAGGTAAGGCCGATAAAACCCAAGTGGCGCATATGATGAATGTCCTCATGCCGGGCTGCGGCGTTAAAGCAGGCGATGCGGCGGACGCGCTCGCCATAGCTGTTTGCCACGCACATCGCGTAAAAGCGGCAGGCGGATTGTATAGGAGAGTCTCGTGATAGGCATGCTGACAGGAACCTGCCTGATGGCGGGTACGGGCGAGGCCATAGTTGATGTTGGGGGGGTCGGTTATTTGCTGCAATGCGGTTCGCGCACTCTTGGTAATATGGGTATAGGGGAGACGGTTTGCTTGCATGTCGAAACCCATGTGCGTGAACAAGCGATTACGCTTTTTGGATTTCATAGCGAAGAAGAGCGTGCTTGGTTTGTGCGCTTGCAATCTGTCCAAGGGGTTGGTCCCAAAGCAGCTTTGGCGATATTAGATATCATGACGCCGGGACAAATATTATCGGCGGTGAGCCTTGAGGATAAATCGGCTTTTGCCCGCGCTAAAGGGATTGGCCCAAAATCAGCCAGCCGTATCGCGACGGAATTATCGGGAAAGCCAGCGCCAGCTGGCCGAGGATTTCAACCAGCCTTTACCAACCCAAGTAGCGGTACGCCTTCTGCGGCTGACCGCAATGAAGGGCTTTCTGATATGGCGCTGCGCAATGATGCCATCTCGGCACTTCAAAATCTGGGCATCGGCCAATCCGATGCCTTGCGGGCCGTCGCCTCCGCCTATAACACTTTCCCCGATGACCCGCCGCTGGATGAACTTGTAAAGGTGGC
>CAZNWH010000155.1:0-3968 GCA_964576765.1 uncultured Hellea sp. | reverse complement strand
TTTTTCCATCCGAGGTGCCATTTGTGCGGCCAAAGCCGATAGGCCGGACATAGGGCGAATAAGGACTTCAAATTCAGTTATGAGGCCATTCTTATCAAAGGTAATGATGTCTATGCCCTTGAGCTGTTTACCACTCACATCAGCCGTGAATTCCATAACGGCCGTTAAATCTTCTTCGGAAATGAATTCGCGGTGATATGTGAAGTTTTCAAAAACTTCGATCACATTGGACAAAGCGAAATAGACGGCCATTTTCCCGGGATAAGGCCTATGCGCCATGGGCGATCTAAAAATGGCATCGTCTCTTAAAAAATCACCAAGCTTGGAGAGATCTTCCGTCTCCACCATCTTGTGCCATTCTTTAATCGTATGCGCGATGCCCGTGGTCATATTTACATCGCGTGGACTTTGGCGGGGTCGAGATCATCCTCTATCGCTTGGTCCAAAATTGCAAATATCTCTTTGCGCGAGCGGCGCTTGGTATTGCAAAAGGCGTCACGATTGACCTGTCCGAACATTTGCGCGGCCATGGGGATCGCCATCGGCCATTGCTCGGCGGGGACAACACGATCAAAAAAACCGGCATGCATCGCGCCTTTGGGACTAAAAATCTCACCATTAACAACGCAGCGATTAAAATAATTATTGGCTAAGTGATAGCGCCCCATTTCAATACCGAAATTATGCATGGTCATGCCGATTAAACTCTCATTCAGGCCGACTTTAAACTCGCCCTCCTTGATCATGGAGTAATCACAAGCCAACGCCAGAAATGCGCCCATCGCAATAGTATGACCCGGCGCGGCCATAATGACGGGGCGCGGATATGCCATTAAGCGGCGGGCAAATTTAGACCCCTTGGAGGTGAGCTCTAACGCGTCTTGCGGCCCGTCGCCCATTTCCTTCAGATCAAAACCGCCGGACATCATCCCTTCACGGCCCGTTATGACAACAATCGCGTCCGCTGCTTCGGCTTCGTCCAGAGCTACGTTAAGGTCAGCCCACATTTGAGAGCCCAACGCATTGGCTTTGCCATCATCCATGGCGATAATGGCTGTACCGTCTTTGATCGTTGTTGTTACATTTGACATATCATTCCCTGTCCAGTGTTCCCGCCTAGGCGAAAATTAACTACCCCGCCAAAGCGGGGCATAGATTTAAGCTTGCTTGGCTAGAATTTTTTCGATCGTATCTTTTTTAAGATCATCAACCGAAGCCTTAATGCCCATCTTATTGGCGAGCGCGACAACATCTTTTTCAAGCATTTTGGTCAGGGCCGATTTAGTATAAGTCCCGCCATCTTTTTTACGGCCAAATTTACCGTAAAAAGTCTCGCCAGATTTCGCCATCTCGCGCAGAAGCTTTGGCACTTCAAATTGCGGGCCATAAGCCTCCAGCAGCTCATCGGCGCGTTTGACAAAGTTCTTCGCGCCTATGGTGTCGATGAAGCTAATCGCTCCGCCTGTAAAGGGGGCAAAGCCCCAACCAAAGATCGAGCCCAAATCTGCTTCACGCGGATCATGGATAATGCCTTCGGCCATTGTCCGCGCAGCTTCGATCCCCTGAGTATACATCAGGCGGTCTTTGACATCTTTCACATTTGGCTGCGGGTCTTGAAGACCGTCAACCGCAAATTGACCAAGCTCAGGCCAGAGATGTTTTTCGCGGCCATTATAGACATAAAAGCCTTTACCATTTTTACGGCCATAGCGTTCAGAGTTATACATTTTATCGATGATAACATCGCCCTTACCTTCGACATATTGACTACCCAAATCCGTCTTGGTTTGCTGCATGACCTTATAGGCAAGATCAATCGCGACTTCATCTTGGAGAGATAATGGCCCGACAGGCATGCCCGCCATTTTGCCACCATTTTCAATCAAGGCCGGTTTCACCCCTTCGGAAAGCATATTATAACCTTCTTGAATGTAACGCATGACACAGCGATTGGCGTAGAAGCCCCGCGTATCTTCGACCACAATCGGTACTTTGCGAATTTTAGAGACAAAATCAATGGCGCGCGAAATTGCGTAATCCGAAGTCTTTTCCCCTTTGATAATTTCGACCAACATCATTTTATGTACGGGGCTAAAGAAATGAATCCCGATGAAATTATCAGGGCGGACAGACGCCTTGGCCAAATCCGTGATTGGTATCGTCGACGTATTTGAGCCAAAAACGGCTGTATCGCCTATAACCTCTTCAGACATCTTCGTGATTTTAGCTTTCAGCTCTGAATTTTCAAAAACCGCTTCGACAATAAGATCTACATCTTTGAGCTTTGAATAATCCGTCGTCGCTTCGATACGGGCGGCAATGGCGTCAGCTTTTTCCTGTGTTGTTTTTTTGCGTTTGACGCGTTTGGCTTGCTCATCAATTGTAAACTGCTTGCCTTTATCCGCGCCTTCTTGGTCACGGTCGATCAGGACAACATCAAGACCTGACATCGCCGACACATAGGCCACGCCTGCGCCCATAAAACCTGCGCCGATCACGCCGACTTTGTTGACTTCGCCTTTGGTTTGACCTTCGGGACGAGCCTCGCCTTTTTCCAGCGCTTGTTTGGAGAGGAAGAGCGAGCGCACCATATTGGCAGATTCAGGGCGCAGCATCAGATCACAGAAATAGCGCGATTCAATGCGGAGTGCGGCGTCCATTGGTACTTGTGAGCCTTCATAGACACAGGCCAGAATGTTGCGCATGGCCGGATAATTACCAAAGCTCTCTTTATTAAGCATGGCATTGGCGCCCGCAAACATTTGATAGCCCTTGGCCGTATAAGGCGCGCCGCCCGGAAAGCGGAATTTATCCTGATCCCAAGGCTGCTTAGCCTTCGGGTTATCTTTGCACCATTGTTTTGCTGTCTCGATCAACTCGGCCTCTGGTACTGCGGCGTGGAAAATGCCCATGGCTTGGGCCTCAGCGGCTCTCAACTGTTTGCCTTGCAACAATACACCTGAGGCATTCATTAATCCGACAAGACGCGGCAAACGCTGTGTACCACCTGCGCCCGGCAATAAGCCGATTAGCGCTTCGGGCAGTCCGACTTTTGCGCCTTTATTATCAGAGGCCACAAACCGCCCCGTACAGGCCAAGACAAATTCAAACCCCCCGCCCAGCGCCAGACCGTTTAGCGCGGCCGCGACAGGTTTCCCGCAGGTTTCAAGGTCACGGAATAACTGGTTGAGCTTAAAGACATTATCAAACAAGGCCTTCTTCGCCGTTTCAGGATCTTTCGCCATCGCTTGGCGCGCCTGAGTCAGATTTCCGCCCATTTCTTCAAGATCAGCCCCCGCGCAAAAGGCTTTTTTACCAGAGGTAATCACAGCCCCTATAATACTATCATCTGATTTAATCATTTCGGTCAACTCGGCAATTTCACCCATCGAGCCTTGGTTGAGGACATTCATCGATCGGCCCGGCATATCAAATGTCGCCACCAAAATGCCGTCTGCATCTTTATCTAATTGAAAATTTTTCATTTGTTTTCTCTGTATAAATCTATTGGCTTAAACGCGTTCAATAATCGTGGCTGAGCCCATGCCACCGCCAACACATAATGTAATAAGTGAGGTCTCTTTATCAGAACGCTCGAGTTCATCGACCATTGTGCCTAAGATCATCGCGCCTGTTGCGCCGAGCGGATGGCCCATCGCAATCGCGCCGCCATTGACGTTGATTTTATCATGATCGATATTATGGGCCTGCATAAAGCGCAAAACAACGGAGGCAAAAGCTTCATTGAGTTCATAAATATCAATATCATCAACCGACATACCTGCACGTTTGAGCGCTTTGGCCGCCACAAATTCAGGGCCCGTCAACATGATGGTGGGCTCACTACCGATTTCAGCAAAGGCTTTAATCCGCGCGCGAGGTTTTAGGCCCATGGCTTCGCCCATTTCCTTAGTCCCGATGAGAACCGCAGCCGCGCCGTCCACAATACCCGAACTATTACCCGCATG
>CAZNWH010000154.1:0-4007 GCA_964576765.1 uncultured Hellea sp. | reverse complement strand
GAACTCTCACGGCACAGGCAAAGGCGGCGATACAACAACGGCTGGCTTTGAAGGCGCGTGGACACCAACACCGAATGAATGGAATATGGAATATTTCGAAGTTCTACTCGGCAATGACTGGGAGAAAACTACCAGTAATTCGGGGCACGTTCAGTGGACACCTACGGCGGCCTCAAACGCCCCGCAGGCCCCTGCCGCTCATGACGCCTCGCGCACAGAGCCGCTGATGATGACAACGGCAGATATGGCGCTGAAAATGGATCCGGCCTACGCCAAAATTTCGCAAAACTTCCTTGATAACCCCGATGAGTTTGCAGATGCCTATGCGCGGGCTTGGTTCAAGCTGACTCACCGCGATATGGGCCCGAAAGCCTGTTATCTGGGCACTGAAGTCCCTGCCGAAGACCTGATTTGGCAAGACCCGGTTCCGGCAGGCACAGCTTTGGGCGAGCCTCAGATTGAAGGCCTTAAAAAGATGATTATGGGAACGGGCCTGTCTGTCTCTGAACTGGTAACAACGGCGTGGGCCTCGGCTTCAACTTTCCGCAGTTCTGATCGCCGCGGCGGCGCAAACGGTGCACGTATTGCTTTAGCTCCACAAAAGGATTGGGCGATCAACAAAGCCTCTGGCGTTGCCAAAGTCATCTCTAAGCTAAAATCCGTTCAGTCTGATTTTGACGGAAACGTATCATTGGCGGATTTGATTGTCCTTGGCGGTAACGCCGCCATCGAAGAGGCTTGCGGAATCAATGTTCCCTTTACCTCTGGCCGCGGTGATGCCAGCCAAGCGCAAACAGATGTCGATAGCTTTGCCGTTTTAGAACCGACATTTGACGGTTTCCGCAACTATAAGAACACCGATGATCCGCGCTCCACGGAAGCTCTTCTCGTTGACCGCGCGCAGCTCTTGGGGCTCACCGCGCCGGAAATGACTGTCCTTGTCGCGGGGCTTCGCACGCTCGGTGCTAATGCTGATGGCGGCAAACACGGTGTGTTTACAAGCTCTGTTGGAACCCTCACCAATGAAGGTTTGCAAAACCTTCTGGATATGGGCACGGAGTGGAAAGCTACGGATGCCTCCGAAGAAACCTTTGAAGGCCGCGACCGTAAGAGCGGCAAAGTCAAATATACAGGCACACGCGCCGATCTTGTCTTTGGCTCAAATTCAATCCTGCGCGGATTGGCCGAATTTTATGCCGAGAGCGACTCCAAAGAGAAGTTCGTTACAGACTTCATCGCAGCTTGGAACAAAGTTATGAACGCTGACCGTTTTGATCTTGGGGCTTCTGCCCGCGCATAGAACTTTTACGCATTGAACAATTCAAGAAGGCCTGAAGGCCTTCTTTTTTTATGCTATAAGCACTCCGAAAGGCTTCTTTGCTTAACATGAATCGAGGTTCAAATGAGACCACTACATGAGACTGTTTTTGCTTTAATCACTTTGGGTTTAACCCTTCCATATTTTATCGGAGAAACTTACCATTATGTCGCTTATGTAGGTATCGGGAATAATTTTCTCGGATATTTTTGTGATCTCATCACGATTGCATTGATGTGGCTTGGCTCAATTACATCGCTCAAAAATAAAGACCGTTCCGCAGCGGGTTGGCTTGCGGGCGCTTGGGGCTTCGCGGCATGCCTTGGTTATCGATCTTTTATGTGGCGCTATGAAGCTCTTAAAGACGGCCAGCCAACTGATTTAGAACCAGCCTATGTTATATGGGTTGTCGGCATAATGATGGTCATTAGCTTTATAGCATTTGCTTACGCGCTTTATATAGCGCGTCCCCAAAAACCATAAGGTCCTTGAGTAAGTTCCTTTAACGGATATATTATATCCGGATATTATTTATCCGAATAAAGGCGCTTATAGGTGCACAGAAATACGGAAAAATGGTCCCTGCCCGGCTCGTAAGACAAACTGCAAAACCCCTTGTGGCATTCTTAGGAAAAGTGTCCTTAATGCAAGTTACGCGATGCAGGTTATGTCTATCAAATCCCTCAAGAGATAAATCAAATCATGTGGTTTAAGATAATTAAACTTGAACCGCCTCTTTCTCTATCCATTGCACCTCATCTGGCCTTCCTTCCTATCCCCCCGGACGATAATCCCGCGTCGCATGAGGTAGAACCTCCTCCAAGGTCATAGGCATAGCTTTATACTCCCCGCGTGCAAATAAAGGTACTTGGTCATTAAAATGGGGCGAGCTTTCATCCATAGTCGCCGCACCATATTGGTGAATGGATTTTAAAACCAGTTTTCCACCTTCATCCCAATCCGCGTACATGATGTGAGTATCCCCTGCAAAAGCGTTCATCACGCCGTCTTTAGAAATGCCGTCACGGTCGGCGTAAATTGCGCGCAGAATATCCGGCCCGCCATCGAGTGCTAGATTAACATCTCCGCGTTGGATACGGTTTATTTCGCCCCACTCAGGGTCAATACGGCCAAAACGCTCTTTCAGCTCTGATGCCGTTTTCTTAAGGCTTTCAAGGGGTTGCACTTCATTATCAATGTACTCATAGCCCAAGGCCCGTGTTCCGGTGATAATCGCGAGCGCTGCGCCGCGGCTCTCTTTCGCTGTATCTCCATCCCAATTCCGCAACACCTCTTGCGCCTCTTTGAGAAGAGGGTCGTCAGACTCCATGCTAACTAAATCGACCACCATTTGCATGATTTGGGATTGAGGATCATATTTCGTATCGGCGCGATAATCTAGAAGCTCGCCTTCTGAAATCGCGTCGTCATTTTGGAACAGCGTAAGCGCACGGCGCGAACGGTTGGTTATGCGTTTTTCAATACCATAAGTTTCGGAAAAATCTGCGCGCTGATTATTACAGGCTGCATCTGTCACATTAAACGGGGTCGCATTGGCCGAAAAAACCCAACCACAATCCGGGTTCCAAATCTGCGGGAGTTCCGAGACTGCACGGAAATCTGTCCAGATCAGCTTTGATTGGTCACCGGGTAGAACCTTCTCCCAATCAGGCCCTTCAATACGGTTTGGCATTTTAGCATTATAAATTGTGCCAATATTGCCCTCTTTATCGGCATAGACAATGTTAAAACTAAGCACGCCATTTTGCTCCAGCGCAGCGCGCCATTCGTTCAAATTGGTTGCCTTGCCCATCTCATACCATTGCTGGACGGCCCCAACTTCGCCGAGACCTGAAAACCGAATGGCGTAATGTCCCGTCGGCGTGCTCAAAACCGGGCCATGCTCTGACCACAACACATCGCGTGTGATGGGCAGAGAGAAAGGCCCAGCAAGTTTAATCCGAAACTTGGATTTTGTGATCTCGAAATCCTGCCACTGCCCATCCAGCTTATAACGTTTGGGCCTTTTCTCATTATCGACATCTAGCGCGTAAACATCAACCAGATCAGGCTGATTGACCGTATGTGTCCAGCCCAGATTGGGCGTGACACCTTGGGCTAATATGGGCGTGCCCGGAAAGCCCGCCCCCGCTAGATTAAGCCCCTCCTCCGAGACTAAATGCGCTTCATACCACGCATAAAGACCCTTCATCGGCTGATGGGAATTCACAACGAGGCGTGTGTGATTGTCAGTAGAACGCGACGGCGCGACCGCAAAGCCGTTGGACCCCCGCACAGCTTCGGGCAGGTTTAGCACTGTTGCTTGCTGCCACGGGGAAATGGCTGGTTTATTCTCTGCCGTGAACAACTCTTCAAGCTTGCCATCGAGACGATAGAAAAACGGCGTCTTCCATGTATAACCCGCCACGACGTCATGCTCCGTGATCGGCAGAATTGCCGGCGCAACCTTATCCGGGTTTTCTACGGCATAGAGATTCATTGCATCGACATAGGCTTTGACGATTGCGCGGGTCTCAGGCTTTAGCTCCGTTAGGTATTTTTCTTCTACCGCTTCGCTGACTTTGAACAGATCAAAAAGATAATCCTGCGGGGCTGAGTCTTTGCCAACATATTGCGCCTTCATACCCCGCGCGCCCATCAAACTCTCTTGGATATGTTTCCAGTCATC
>CAZNWH010000153.1:0-4052 GCA_964576765.1 uncultured Hellea sp. | reverse complement strand
AGCTAGATTAATGTTTTAAAAAATCAGGCCTTAGACTTCAGTTGTCCATTTTTTGATGCTTGGTTTTATGCACATATGGGACGGACTAAATAGCCCGCGATCTCGCTTGAACGCGAAAGGCTTTGGGCGCGGGGGGGATCAAAGTGTGATAGGCGGATTTGGCCTGTAGGAAAGCGCCGATATTGGCATAGGGACTATCGGGGTGAAAGAATTTGGCCTTTTTGCGCCATGCGGCGCGTACATCCACTTCTCTCGCAGCGGAAGAAAGTCCTAAAGTCATCAAAGCTTGTTGTCGCGTCATGTCCCATCCCTAATAATTGATCAATTATTATGCTTAACGTAGTATGACCAATGGGCTATCTTGGTAAAGAAACTACCAAAAGACATGGTTAACAGTCATTTATTTTGGTTAATGTCGAAAGCGCCACATGCCTAAATCCGTCATACCCACATCGCCCAGCACAGAAGATTATAAGTCCGAGAGCTCCAAGCGGCATGCCCCGCGCGATTTATCTTGGACCAAAGCAAGTGATCCAATAGCCTTATTCGAGGATTGGATGTCCGCTGCCGTTAAGGCGGAACTCAATGACCCTCATGCCATGTCTCTCGCGACCGTCGATGACAATGGATTGCCAGATGTGCGTATGGTTTTGCTCAAAGCTATAGATGACCGCGGCTTTGTTTTTTACACCAATGCTCAAAGCGCCAAAGGAGAACAGCTTGCAGGCCAAGGCAAGGCAGCCATGTGTTTTCACTGGAAAAGTTTGCGTCGCCAAGTACGGGTGCGCGGCGCAGTTGAGCAGGTCAGCGCGGCTGAATCCGATGCTTATTTTGCCTCCCGCGCGCGCGGCTCGCAAATCGGAGCTTGGGCATCGCAGCAGTCGCGCCCTGTCAAAGACCGAGAAGCGCTAAAGGCGGCGACAAAAATATCTGCCGATAAATATGAGGGCAAGAATGTGCCGCGCCCGCCCCATTGGTATGGCTGGCGGGTCAAGCCTGAGAGTATCGAGTTCTGGCAGGACGGGGCGTTTCGTTTGCATGACCGGATTGTATTTAAACGGCATAAGATGGATTGGAAGACATCCCGCCTTTTCCCGTGAGGACAAATAGGGTATAACGGGTTATGGAACTTTTTCCCCTTTTAATCTTTCTGTTCATTGGCTGGACTATTTTCAAGAATGTAAAAGCCGCAGGTGAAGGTATTGAAAAATCCATCAAGAGCAGTTCTGATTTGCAGACACGGCTTAAAAACTATGCCGAGCAAAATGAATTTGAAGTTAGTCCGGACTCCAAAGAGGATTGGTCTTTTGATAAAACCCCGACTCAGCGCGGGCGAGAAACTTTGCAGCGCCGCTTGGAGGCGGCGTCAAAACAACAGGCCTTCAAAAAAAAGCCTGCCCGAAAATATAAGCCTAGCGATATTGGAGTGGGAAAAGATTTCGGGCTAAATGGTCGCCACGCACCTCAAAAAGATCAAAATCGGCATCGCCGCGATGATTGGGGCGCGCGCGGGGGGACAGAAATCATGAGTACAAAAAACATTCTCGTTTTACTGGCTGTTGGCTTTATTGTGCTTTATGTGCTCTCCAAAGTCTCGATATCCGACCTTGGGTTTTAGGAGCCGCTATGAGTACTGATGTGACAATTATTGACCCACCGGAAAAATGGGTGCGGGTACGTAAATTTCGGGAAGTGGTTTTACGGCTGACCAAAATTCTGGTTATCGTTGCGCCCTTGACATTTATTGTGGCGGGCTTGGGAACCAAGATTGGCCTGTGGAATTGGACGTTTGGACTTCTGACAATAACTCAAAAATTGGGTCCAATCCTGTTAATTGCGACAGGGGTTATGGCTGTACTGTCGATGCTTCTCGCAGCGTTTACGCCGAAAAAAGGGTTTTGGCTCGGAGCCTTTGTTATGATCATCCCTCTTTTCGGGATGGGTCAATTGCTGAATGTCAAAAATAAAGTCGAATCTCTTCCTCTTATTCATGACATTACAACCGATACGCAGAATGTCCCCACCTTCACGGAGGCGATTATATCGGAGCGCAATAAAGTTCTAGATGTTAATACGCTTGACTATGTTGGTAAAATGGCGCCGACAATCGAAAAGACGGCTGACGGGAAACCCGTAATGAAATTAGTTGCCGCCCTTCAAAGCCAAGCTTATCCAGAAATGCGGCCCTTAATTCTGTCGGTCTCGCCCGAGGCCGCTTTTGGGCAAGCTAAATCTGTTGCTGAAAATATGGGCTGGACCTTAAAATCCGAAGACGCAAGTGCGGGAATTATTGAGGCAACGGAGTCAAGCTTTTGGTATGGTTTTAAAGATGACATTGTTATCCGTATTCGCTCCAGTGAAGGTGGCGGCTCTGTCGTTGATTTGCGTTCCGTCAGCCGTGTCGGCACATCTGATATCGGGGCCAATGCTGCCCGTATTCGGACATTTCTTAAAAAGATGACGGCATAATTACCTGCCATTGGTTTTTAACACAGTATGTTAACCCTTCATTTTATCCGTCACGGACAGACAAATTTTAACGCAGAGAAACGGGTTCAAGGTCAATTTGACTCTGTTCTAACCGATCTTGGAATTGCGCAAGCCAGAGAGGCCAGATTAAAAATAGCAGGTTTAAAACTAAAGGCCGTTTATGCCAGTAGCAACATTCGGGCGCGTCATACGGCTGAGATATTGACTGAAAATTTACGGCTAGACATAGCCTATAAAGACGGGCTGCGCGAAATTATGCTGGGGCCATGGCAGGAACGGCTCTATTCTGATGCAAAGCAATCAGACCCTGATCAGATGCAAGCTTTTGCTAAGTTTCCTGAAAAATTTGCACTTAAAGGCGCGGAAACATTTGGGCAGGTGCAAGAGCGCGGCGTTAAATGTGTGGAAGACATTATAAAGGCAGAACGTCAGGGCCATGTCTTGATTGTCAGCCATGGCGTGATGATTAAAACTATTTTGTGCCATTATGCTAAGGTGGATTTGAATCATCTCTGGGAGGAGCCCCATCTAGGAAATTGCTCTCACAGCATAATTAAGAGGGATGACAAAGGCGGATTTGCTCTCGCACAAGTGGGGGATAAGTCCCCCTTAGGGACAATCTGGGCACAGGCAAATTAAGCCGGAAAATACTCTGTCCGTAACCCGTCTTTTTCATGGGCTTTCACGCGCCCTGTTTCGCGCATATGGATAAGATGGGAAAGCACGCTATGCGCGGCGGCTGGGTAGAGCCGCTTATCGATATCGGTGTAAAGTTTTTCGACGATTTTCATGATTATAGACTCGCCGTCACTTATAGCGCTCATAATTTGGGCCTCGCGGGTCAGGCGGTGATCAATATAGGCCCCTATAAATTCGTCCACGGCCTCGATACAAGGGCCATGTGTTGGCCAAATCCTATCAAATCCACGGGCTTTGACGCGTTTGAGGCTATCTAGATAATCTCCCATATGACCATCGGGCGGGGAGACAACACTAGTAGACCATCCCATAATATGGTCACCGGAAAATAGGGTGTTTTCTTCGCGCAAACTGTAACACATATGATTAGACGTGTGACCCGGCGTGTGTATGGCGTCGATAGTCCACCCTTCGCCCTCAATGACGTCGCCGTCGCGAATTTCGACATCAGGCTTAAAAGTCAGATCATCACCGGCCTCGAGGCGCACTTCGCCCCCTTCTGGCGGGCGGGTTTGCACGCCATAGCCATAAACCTGACAATTATGATCTCTTGCTAGAGGAATCGCCAAAGGTGAGTGGTCAATATGATGATGTGTCATTAAAACATGTGTAACCCTGCGCCCTTTTAAGGCTTCATCCAAGGCGGCGCGATGTTCGGGCATATCCGGCCCTGGATCAATAACGGCCACGTTCTTTTCGCCAATGATATAGACGCCCGTACCCGTATAGGTGAAAGGGCCGGGATTATTGGCTATAACCCTTTGAATTAAAGGACTTAATTGCGCTAGAGTTTCATATTCGAACTCAAAATCTCTGACAAAGGGTATAGTCATAACTTGGGGGGTTTAATCCAAAAAGAAGGG
>CAZNWH010000152.1:2963-4075 GCA_964576765.1 uncultured Hellea sp. | reverse complement strand
CGCTGGATTGGCGCAGACCCAGATTTAATAAAACTAACAGATTATCGGTACGCTCTCCTTATTTTGGCAGCGTTTATGATCGCCCTGACATTTGCCCTTCTCTTTTGGCATTGGCTTCAAGCTGCAAAATATCAGCGGCAACTCGATAACCTTGAAAGATATTAAAGATCGCAATCGATTACGGCGTGAACTGAGACTGGATGGCAGCCGACATTAAACTTTATCTGTCAGCGCTTCAAAATAGGCCTTGGTTTGATCATCGGCTGCGAAGAATAATTCAACACGCCTTTCACTCATCGTGACGTCTTGGGCTGAGGTAAACTCAGCCAGCATGGTGAAGAGAGATAAAACCTGTCCGTCAATTCGGGCTTTCATCGTCAGATAAGGTTCATTGGCAGAAAATGATGTGTCCTCAGCGTTTGTACATCTGGGGTCATGCGCTAAGCGCTTATAAATATTGGACAGCGCTCCCTCATGACCTAAGCGAGATGTTTCAAGCTGAAGCCGGGTTAAGGTCCAAGCCGCAATAACATCCCAATTCAGAAAAATAGGGGCATGAGGGTCATCATTTAGAAGAGCGTCAATAACGCACATAGACCCCTGAAAGGGCAAAAATTGCATCAAATGTCTGGCAGGCGCATTTCCGCCGACAATCTGCCAATCGCCATCTATGATAATCGCGGGAAATGGCGCATGATTATTTAATATTGTCATCATGGCCTCCATCATGGGTTTTAAATTCACATCAGCCAGATCATGAACAGGATACTCAGGCGCAAAGCCCGCCGCCAAAAGCGCGTCATTCACAACGGGTTTGGGTATATTTAAAGCCCTCGCGAGAGTCAGAACACTCCCTCGGCTTGGCTTTGAGCGCCCGGTTTCGAGAAAGCTAATATGGCGACTGGAAATCCCCGTTTCTGTGGAGAGAGAGAGTTGACTAAAGCGGCGAATATCGCGCCAATTTTTAATTAATCGTCCAAAAGTTTCGCTCATATCTTTTGATACACCAAATTGGGCATATTCCAATTACCTGCAAGGTAATTGTTTCCAACATCCGGAATTCGTAAAAGGAACACAACCACAGGAGATGATTATGACACCTAGATTAGCGG
>CAZNWH010000152.1:0-2863 GCA_964576765.1 uncultured Hellea sp. | reverse complement strand
TTAATAGGCGCCTTTACATGGTTCATTGTTGACAGCGCAGGGTCATTCGGAGCGGGAGTTCCGTCCAATGTTGCAATGAATGTCATTTTCCTCATGGCTCTTACACTCCCGCTCATGATGGTGAGCACGAGTGATGAGTCCTAGAGTTTACGTTAATTAGCTCGCCGCACCAACGGCTTCAAATACCTTAATAAAGGTATCTTTGGGCTGACCGCCTGTCACGACATATTTTCCATCGAAAATATATGTGGGCACGCTTGTTATCCCTTTTTGGCGGGCATCGGTTAAAGCCGCCTGGACGTCGCTTTTATATAGGTCTGAATTTAAAATCTCTTTAGCCTTATTTACATCTAAACCTACGGCTTTAACGCATCCCAGCAAATCGGCTTCGGCGCTGGGGTTGCCATGGTCTTGGAAGAAGAGTTTGAATAAAGACAATTTCAGCTCTGTCTGTTGATCAAATTCTTTTGCCCAATGAATCAACCTATGGGCATCAAAGGTATTGTAAATTCGCGGCTGTTCAGGGAAATTAATTTCATACCCCACTGCGGCGGCGCGGTTAGTCACATTTTGAAACGACGCTTCACGTTGCTCTGGACCATGCCCATATTTATCACGCGCATAATCAGCATGCGCTTTACCCTCAGGCGCCATGCCGGGATTTAACTCGAACGGATGCCAATTCAGCTCGACGGAATCGCTTAGACCCGCTTCCTTTATCGCAGCATTTAGAGACTGATATCCAATGATACACCATGGACACGATACATCTGAAACAATGTCTATTTTTAATGGGGTCATGTTTATAGCTCACTTAAATTACAGGATATGATGGTATTGGATATTCATGTAATGCAAATTTTCGAAATTAAAAGGGGACACGAAGTCAATCCGATAAAACCAAACCTATATTGAAAGCCCTCCAGTCTTAAACTACAGTCTTCCTAATAGCGGGAGAATATTATGTGCGATGACATTACAGAATTAGAGAACCAAGGCTTTTATGAAAAGCAGGTGACGCGGCGCGAGTTTAACCTCATGGCGGGCGGGGCGGCGATCTCCCTTGCTTTTGCCGGCTGTGCGCCCGGCGAAACTGCGGCCGGAATTTCTGAACGAGATGTCTCCATCGAAACGCCGGACGGCACGGCAGATGCCTATTTTGCTCATCCGTCTAATGGCGCTCATGCCGCTATTCTGATCTGGCCTGATATCGTCGGTTTGCGCCCCGCTTTTAAAATGATGGCCAAGCGTTTGGCAGCTGACGGTTATTCTGCTCTCGTGATCAATCCCTATTACAGGCAGGTCAAAGGCGTGCTCGTGGAGCCGGGGCAAACCTTCCGTGACCCCGCTGTGCGCGAGAAAATTATTCCTTATGCGCGCGCTTTATCTCAAACTACAAACCGTACTGATACCCACGCCTTTGTGGATTGGCTCGACGCCCAGCCTGCGGTGGATACATCCCGCAAAATCGGGACAACAGGCTATTGCATGGGCGGCCCCATGACCATGATCGCAGCAGCCGAACGGCCGGATCGTATCGGCGCTGGCGCATCTTTTCATGGCGGCGGCCTAAATACCGATAAAGACAATAGCCCGCATCTGCTTATTCCAAAAATGAACGCGAGTTACTTAATCGCGGTGGCCGAGAATGATGACAAACGAAATCCTGAGTCCAAGAGGGTTTTAAAAGAGGCTTTTGCCGCCGCAAATTTATCGGCGGAAATCGAAGTTTATGAAGGCACACAACATGGCTGGTGCCCGCCTGATTCAGCCGTTTATAATGAAACTATGGCCAATAGAGCGTGGGATCGAAAGCTAGCTTTATTTAAGACTGCTTTAACTTAAGCAAAATAAAGGCGCGCCTAATGGCACGCCTCTCATGTCATTAAACTTATAGGGTCTGGCTTAGAGAAACTTCTTCGCCATACCGCCAAGACCGCCAAGCGAGTCCATCAATGAACCACCGCTGCTGGATTTATCAACCATTTGCGGAATAGCTTCGCGTAAGCTTTCAAGTAATGAACCTTCATCTGTCCCGAGCTGAGCGGCCGCTTCAGAAATTTTATCTCCGCCCAAAACATCTTTAAGCTGGTCTGCTGAAATATCGGCATTGTCGCCATCGCCGAGCCAAGATTCGGCGACATCTCCATGGCCTTTATCCTTAAGGCCGTTGACAAGACCGCCTAGATCAAACCCGTCCCCTTCTTGACCGCCGCCAAGCAAGCTGCCCATAACATTGCCAATCATATCATTATTTCCGGCGGCACCGCCGACTAATTTTTTAGCAATCATGCCAATCGCGAGTTTCTTGATATCCATAGTCCTGTCTTTCGTTTTGGATTGAGATTATTCTACGAATCTTAGTCTATATGAACACGCCTATATTGTTTAGTCGCTTATACAGTCATTACCGATAATTATGCAGTAAAGAGGTTCGCCTTAGTAATTAACCCCGCTTCAAACACACCGCAGTCGCCTCACCTCCGCCAATACACAAACTTGCTACGCCGGTCTTGGCATCTCTTTTTTCCATCGCCGCGATGAGCGTTGCCATAATCCGCGCGCCGGACGCGCCGATAGGATGGCCGAGGACACAGCCGCCGCCATTGACGTTGACTTTGTCATGGTCAAGGCCAAGCTCTTGCATCGCAATCATCGGGACTACGGCAAAGGCTTCATTAATTTCCCAAAGGTCAACATCTTTGGCATCCCACTTCGCCTTCGTTAGCGCCTTCTTCATCGCGTGAACCGGCGCCGTAGTGAAATAGGCTGGCGCGTGGGCATGAGCTGCGTGAGAAACAATTTCTGCGAGGACTTTATGGCCGCCCGCTTCGGCTTCGGACTTTTTCATCATGACAAGGGC
>CAZNWH010000151.1:0-4102 GCA_964576765.1 uncultured Hellea sp. | reverse complement strand
ATGAACCGCTCCTATTTTGCCGGAGACTCCTAAAGTATAGTAACAGGAGTCATTATGAGCAATACGAGGAACAGATTTTCACCTGAAGTGCGTGCGCGAGCGGTACGGATGGTGATGGAGCATCAAGGTGAACATAAGTCGAGATGGGCTGCAATAGAATCGATAGCCCCGAAGATTGGATGTGCGTCACAGACCTTGAGCAATTGGGTAAAGCGAGCCGAGATTGATGACGGCAATCGCCCGGGTGTCACGACCGATACAGCCGCCAGACTTAAGGCTTTAGAGCGCGAGAACAAAGAGCTGCGCCAAGCCAATGAGATACTTCGCAAAGCTTCGGCTTATTTCGCACAGGCGGAGCTCGACCGCCCGTTCAAGAAATGACGCGTTTTATCGATGATCACCGAGATCAATACGGGGTCGAGCCAATCTGCAAAGTCCTGCCGATTGCCCCGTCAACATATTATGCCCGCAAAGCGGCGGAAGCTGATCCACAGCAGCTATCGGAGAGAGCACGCCGTGATATCGCCTTGCGGCCTGTCATAAAGCGCGTGTTTAATGAGAACTATGGTGTTTACGGCGTACGTAAAGTCTGGCGACAGATGCAACGAGAAGGCTACGATATAGCAAGATGCACAGTCGCTCGTCTCATGCGGGATATGGACCTAAGAGGCGTCATACGCGGTAAAACGCAACGCACAACGATTAGTAATAAGGCCGATGTCTGCCCATTAGATCTGGTCAACCGTGAGTTTAAAGCGAGCGCTCCTAACCAGCTTTGGGTCTCTGACTTTACCTATGTCTCAACCTGGTCGGGCTTCGTTTATGTGGCCTTCGTGATTGATGTCTTTGCACGCCGCATTGTCGGTTGGCGAGTTAGTCGGACGGCTCATACGGCCTTCGTTCTGGATGCACTTGAGCAGGCTTTGCATCAACGCAGGCCTGAGCAACAAAATGGACTTGTCCATCATAGCGATCGTGGTAGCCAATATGTCTCGATTAAATATACTGAGCGTCTGGCAGAAGCTGGTATCGAACCGTCAGTTGGAAGTGCCGGTGACAGTTATGACAATGCTTTAGCTGAGACTATCAACGGACTCTACAAAGCAGAGGTCATACACCGGAGCGGCCCATGGAAGTCATTCGATGCCGTCGAATACGCGACCCTCAAATGGGTCGACTGGTTCAACAACCGCAGGATATTAGGCCCTATCGGAAACATGCCGCCAGCAGAAGCGGAAGCAAATTATTACGCCAATCTGGACAAGCGTCCTATGGCAGCGTAACTAAAGAAAAATAGTCTCCGGCAAACTAAGGGCGGTTCATAACGGCTCTTTCAGTTAACGTGACAAAGCCACGGCAATGATTGAACTGAATGTCCCACCCTCGTTAACCTAACAAAGTATTCAAACAACAAATGGACCCTGATCTGATTGAGGTATTGGCGATATAGGCTGAAAATTTCGACTCCAAACAATTTCTTCATACGCATTTTTTTCTTTTAAAAATTCGACCAGCTCAGGTAAATAGTCAGTTTGGATAAATGAAGATCCGCCCTTCAAAGCTCTATCGTAAAACTCATGTAGTTTTTTCAATTTTGGTTTTTTCTTTTTAATTGGCAAACCCAAAACCTCTCTGATCAAGTCTAAAACATTCAATTTCATTGCATTAGTAAACAGGAACATTCCTAGATCAACTATCCGTCCTGCACGCTTACTAGTAAATTGATGATTGCGCAGACCCATTACGCGAATTCCTTCATCTTACATGTTCTTAGCTTGATGCTTGTCAACATATAGAGGTCGTACAGAATAAAAATCGTTTAAAGGCTTGAGTTTCTCATAAGCATCTTCATCTCTGCAAAAAATTGTCACTTAAGGAGAACCCTCTCTATGGAAATTACAACCTTCAAGAACTTCTTTAAGAATCTCTCCAGAGTTGCTAGGGCCATCTTTAAAGTCAAGATCCACCATAAATCTATTTTGGACATTCATAAGGGCTTCTCTTAAGGTCGGAATTTGGTGTGACGTAGTTTCCCCGTTGTAAAGAAGGCGTAGTTCTTTAAGCTGCTCTAGCGTCATATCTTTCACTTTACCTTCACCATTCGTTTTATTCTTGACGTTTGGATCATGAAAAACAATGAACTCCCCATCTTTAGAATATTGAATGTCAAATTCAACTCCGCGGGCTCCAAATTCATATGCCAGGTTATGGGAAGCAATCGAGTTTTCTGGAACCCCGATTCCTGTCCCTCGATGTCCAACAGCAATGACGCCCATAATGCCCCCTTTTTTTCAATTGCCTTAAACGTAGTCTATCGAGAAGGCTTTGTCACGTTAATGCCAGTTTTCAAACATTCCGCTAAGACATAGCGATAAAAACGTCAATTTACCCTCGGCACCGTTTCTTTCCAGATATTATCCGCCGCCAGAATAAGTAGTCTCTAAAATCTGCTTGCAGAGTTTATCGTTAATCACCAATCGGCCTTATTAGGAGCGTTATAAGGCTTCGCATGACGCTCAACAATACCATCCGTTGTGCCACAAATTGCGTAATTTACTGTCCTATATCTCTATGTATTTTGGAACGCTGCTCAATTTTCAAATGCGCTCTAATATGCTACGTCATGTCATGCGCTTAGAGGCGGAGTTTTTCGAAAAGCGCCATATCGGGGATATCATGTCCCGCATGGGATCACTAGCGCCCGTGCAGAACCTTTTTACATCTGCTTTTGTTACCGTCTTGCTCGACGGAATTATGGCGGTGGCTATGGGGGTGATCATGTTTCTTTACTCGCCCATGCTGGCAGGTGTGGTGTGCGGGGTAATCCTGCTCTCAATTATTACGCGATTGGCGACCTTTCCCTATGTCATCAGGGTGACTGAAGAGCAGATACAAAAAGACGCAGACCTACAAACCATTATGCTGGAGACCATACGCGGGGCGCGGGCGGTTAAAATCTTTGGGCGCGAGCAAGAACGTCATGCCCATTGGCAAAATGCCTATGCTGATAGTGTCAATGTTGGGCTTCGGCTACAGCGCTTTGGCATTAGCGCGGGCGCGGGAACCGGGATTATCTTTGGCCTTTTAGAGCTTGGGATTTATTATTTAGGCGCGATGCTGGTGATCAATCAATCGTTGACCCTTGGAATGTTTTTTGCCTTTCAATCCTACCGAGGACAGTTCACAGGTCGCATAAATTCCCTCATTGGACTTTACTTCTCTTTTCGCACAGTTGGCCTTCATCTCGAACGCCTCGCGGATATTGTCTATGCCGATCAAGAAAAAGGTATTGATGCGCCTCTCATGGTCGGCAAGACGCTTTCAGGCAAAATCGAGGTTAAGAAGCTTCGCTTCCGTTATGGGGATAATGAACCTTGGGTGCTGGACGGGGTTAATATGGTTATTAATCCCAAAGACCGCATTGCTTTAGTGGGGCCGTCAGGCGGAGGTAAGACAACGCTCCTGAAACAGCTTATTGGTCTTCATAACCCGAATGAGGGTGAAGTGCTTTATGATGACCGTTCTCTCGCCTCAACAGGGGTGAGAGCGATCCGCAGCCAAATCGGTGTTGTCATGCAAGATGACCGCCTGCTCTCCGGCTCGCTCTACGACAATATCAGTTTCTTTGATCCTGAGATGGATATGGAGAAGGTTGAGAACTGCGCCCGCGCCGCCTTTGTTTACGATGACATCATGGCTATGCCGATGGGCTTTCAGAGCCTTGTTGGGGATATGGGATCAATTCTCTCCGGGGGACAAAAGCAGCGGGTCTTATTAGCGAGAGCTTTATATAATACTCCAAAGATATTATTTCTCGATGAAGGCACAGCAAATCTTGATCCACAGTCAGAGCGTAATATCACCAAGCTCTTAGCCAAGTTTCCGATTACGCAAGTCGTCGTAGCGCACAGACCCGCCGCGATTGCCACCTGCAACCGGATATTCCATGTCGAGAACGGATTTGTTCAGGAAGTTGAGAAACCTGCGAATTTAGCCACACAGCCAGAAGAGCTGCCTGTTCAAATCGAAGCCACATGGCAGAGAGGGCATTTTGTGGCGGAGTGAATATCTGGGTCAGATAGAACTACTTGTGTATCTATTG
>CAZNWH010000150.1:0-4129 GCA_964576765.1 uncultured Hellea sp. | reverse complement strand
TCACGGAACATGATCCGCTGATTAAAGAGTTGCCCAAATATTGGATGGATGAGATCAAGTCCGAACTCGAACCAGCCGCCGCCATGATCGGCATGGCTCACTGTTAGAGCTCCCGGCGTTAGAGCGCGGGGCAGATAAAAGCGCTTTCCAAAGACCGTCATGAAATAACGATCATTTTTAAACAGCAAAGCTTCGTCTTCAACAGCGAGGTTGAGCGTCATGCCAATACCGTATCCAATATATTCCTCTAACCCTGTAGGTCCGTCAAAGCGTTTGGCGCTGTGAATGACCTGTGGGAAACCGCGTTTACGGTTATATTGCCGGCTCCAAAACTGGCCATGTCCGTCTTTGTCTTCGGTGACTGTAACAATAGCGGCCAGATCTTGATTCTGTTGGTCTATCGGGAGAGGTCCCCCGATAAGGCGTAAACCTTGCGCCAGACACCAGCCCAGAGCGTTCATGCGGGTGTAAAGGACGTAACCTTTATAAAGCTGACTTTCTCCTTGGGCCACCCGTTTACTAAAGCGTTTGCACACGGCTTGGGGCAAGGCGTTCCAATTTTTCAGGCCCAAAAGGCGTGCAAAACGTGTGTCCCCTAAATCTTTTGTTATGTGATCCTTTGGGAGGTGATCATTGGCCGGAATGTTGCGGCCTAATTTATCTTCAAATCTAAATTCTACCATCTTGCCCCTCCATACGGGCTAACTGTCTTTTTGTTTTCGGCCTAGACTTAAAAGGCTAACGATGCGGTCGCCCATGCCGACCAACCGGGCCAGCGTTCCCGAGGGCAGAGCCGCCATTTGTGCGTGCCAGCGATCCATAGTTTGCGTAAACTGTTGCATCTCGCGCAACCGTTTGCGTTGTTCATCGCTCACACGGCTATCGGCTTCGGCGGCTTGTAGGCAGTTCGTGAGGGTTTCAAGTGCAGGATCTACCTCACGGGCCTTACGGACAGCCGCGATGCGTTTGGCGACTTCCCAGACATCTGTTTCGGCCATATAATGATCGCGCCGATCTCCGGCCACGGGAACGCGGCGGATGGTCTTAAAGCTCAGGAGTTCTTTAACAGAATTAGACACATTGCTACGTGCCACCCCAAGTGTGTCTGTTATTTCCTCGGCGTTGAGGGGGCGTTCTGTAATAAATAAAAGGGCATGTATCTGCGCGACCGTGCGGTTGACCCCCCATGTTGTGCCCATATCCCCCCAATGCAGGATGAAACGCTGCACTGCCTCAGGGAGCTTGTCTATATCTTTCGTAATTTCTGTCATAACAGAAATGTATGAATGAAGGAAAGTAAAGTCAAGGGTTAAGACACCATTAATCTGATTGTTAGCGAGAACCAGATACAAAAAAACCGTCCGAAACTTACGTCGCGGACGGTTTATAAAGATTCTGTGGGAGTTTTATTTATCTGTATTGTTGAACACGTGTTGTTCTTAGTCCGGCAATCCCGTGACTCTCGATTGAACGTTGCCACGCAAGAAATTCTTCGGATGACAAGCCGTAACGCTCGCACGCTCCGTCCAATGTCAATAAACCACCACGTACGGCGGCGACAACTTCTGCTTTACGGCGGATAACCCAACGAACCGTATTCGGCTTTGGCAAGTCAGCCAAAGTCAACGGAGTCCCCTCGGGACCAATCACTACATTTTCTTTTTTTCTTATTCGGTCTGACATTTGCGACGCCCTTTTTTTATTTATGCAGCATGTATAGGTAAGGATTGTTAAAAAGAGTTTAAATGGGAGTAAAAAAACTCAATAAAAACAGTTATTTACCAAGGTTAACAGAATTAAATCAGAGTTAAGAAAACCTTACAAAAAACCTAGAGAATTGATTCTATTGACTCTTTTGTTCAGCATAGCTTCAGACTCTGTATCGACTTGGAACACAAGGCCTCCTATATGAGGTGAGAAAAAAGTTTTACACCGATACAAAAACGATAGATTTGGAACTAAAATGAGCGGTGATAACGCCAAAAATATAAATTCTTTAGGTTTTCCCAAGCCTGAAAGCGCTACGCGCGTTGTTGTTGCGATGAGTGGTGGCGTGGATAGTTCTGTCTGCGCGGCGATGTTGGCCCGAGAAGGTTATGAGGTTATCGGCGTAACGTTGCAGCTTTATGATCATGGTGCCGCCATTCAAAAGGCAAAAGCCTGCTGTGCGGGTCAGGACATCTATGATGCCAAGCGTGTGGCGGAGATGATGGACTTTCCTCATTATGTTTTGGATTATGAGAGTAACTTTAAAGAGCAAGTCATAGAAGATTTCGCTGATACTTATTTGAAAGGGGCAACGCCGATCCCCTGTATACGTTGTAATCAGACAGTGAAATTTAAAGATTTACTGACGGTGGCCAAAGACCTTGGCGCAGATTGCATGGCGACGGGCCATTATATCAAGCGCGTAGAGGGGCCTAATGGGCCGGAGCTACACCGCGGATTTGATGGGGGCAAAGACCAAAGCTATTTCCTTTTTGCGACAACACGCAAGCAGCTTGACTTTCTGCGCTTTCCGTTAGGCGGGATGGAAAAGTCCGAAACACGGCGCTTAGCGGTAGAGCTTGGCCTGAACGTCGCGAGTAAGCCCGATAGCCAGGATATCTGTTTTGTTCCGACTGGAAAATATACGGATGTAATTGAAAAAATTAGGCCCAATGCAGCTGTGCCGGGCGATATTGTTCATATGGATGGCATGGTGCTGGGGCAGCATCGCGGAATTATGTATTACACAATTGGCCAAAGGCGTGGATTAGGCTTGCCAGATGGATCAGGTGCTAATCCGCTTTTTGTTATCGATATCGTGGCCGAAACTAATCAAGTTATAGTCGGTCCGCGCGAAGCCCTTTTGCGTTCACAAATATGGCTGACCGATATTAATTGGATCGGCGAAGGTGATTTTGGGGCAAAACTTGATGGTCAGGCCGTGAATGTGAAAATCAGATCAACCCGCCCCCCTGTACCTGCGACATTTCGTAAAATAGATGATGAGCTTATGATAGAGCTGGTTGAACCCGATATGGGTATTTCTCCGGGTCAAGCCTGTGTGTTCTACGCGCCTGATAAAAAAGCAGCCAGAACCTTAGGTGGAGGGTGGATAGTACGAACAGACTAGGCTATGAGATGATTTGTGTGGGTAATTAATTAGCCCCTTTAAGCCAATGGAGACTAATATGGCCGTAATGAAATCTGTACAAATCATGTCTGAAAGCAGTAAATCTTTTGAAGACGCAATTGAAAGCGCTGTTAAGCGGACGGGGAAATCGGTGAAGAATATTCGTTCAGCCAATATCCAAAATCAATCCGTCACAATTGATGGCAATAAAATTGCTAAGTATCGCGTCAATTGCATGATCACATTCGAAGTTGATTAAATAATTGAGATCCCGGTAGATGACTACCGGGATTTTTTATGATTATTCTCACAGGTTTTTGGTTTGCTCTTACAATCGTTCTGGTCACCTTTTGTGTACAGTGGTATAAAGAAAATCAAACTCGAAAAACCAAATTGAAAATGATACGAGATGAGCTAGCGAAGCGGGAATTAGCTAAAAAGAAAAATTATGAATAGTGGCGAACTGGGCGGAATTTCAATTGCGGTGTTAATTGTTGTTTTTTGCGCTTTGTGGGTATTTAATGGAAAACAAAAACGTAAGCATGAAGTGCGGCAGAAAAAACTGCGTCAGAACCGCAAAGCACAACTCGCGAAATTAAAATCTGAAAAACAACAATCTAAATAAATCTAATCAAAATAAATCAAAATAAAAGAGAGAAACCATGTCTGATCCTGTCGTTATCGTCGGTCTTGCCCGAACTCCTATGGGGGCCTTTCAAGGGGCCTTTTCAACTGTTTCCGCGCCCAAGCTTGGGGCAGCAGCCATAAAAGCGGCGATGGATGAGGCGGGAGTTTCAGCTGATAAAGTCGAGCAAACCATTATGGGATGTGTCTTGCCCGCAGGTCAGGGACAGGCCCCGGCGCGTCAGGCAGCGATTTATGCAGGTCTTGGTGAGCATGCAGAGTCCACCACTGTCAATAAAATGTGCGGTTCGGGCATGCAGGCGGCGATTATGGCTCATGATGCTATCAAAGCAGGATCTATTGACGTCGCCGTTGCAGGCGGCATGG
>CAZNWH010000149.1:1557-4166 GCA_964576765.1 uncultured Hellea sp. | reverse complement strand
GCCATATTCCCCTTCTTCCCACTGGCAGAAAGACAGCTTATCAAGCCCTGTTAGCTTACGAAAGTAGTTTTAACTGTAGGTTCCGAGGGAGAGAATATCAAAAATTTAAACCTTGTTAACTTGATCTCGCAAAACGTATTTTTGAATTTTCCCTGTCGAGGTTCTCGGGATTTCGGCAAAGATAAATTGACGTGGCACCTTATAACGCGCCAGCGTTTTTCTACACCATTCTCGCAGCTCATCAGCTGTGGCCGTTTGGTCTTGGGCCAGTTCTATAAAGGCGCATGGCGTCTCGCCCCACTTCTCATCCGGCATAGCCACAACGGCGGCAACATTGACTGCGGGATGACGGTAAAGCGCTTCTTCGACCTCTATGGATGAAATATTTTCTCCGCCAGAGATGATAATATCTTTAGAGCGGTCTTTGAGCTGAATATAGCCATCTGGGTGGATGACGCCCAAATCACCGGAGTGGAACCAGCCGCCAGAGAATGCAGCTTGAGTTGATTTTGGGTTTCGAAAATATCCCTTCATCACAACATTTCCGCGAAACATAACCTCGCCCATCGTTTTTCCATCGCGCGGTACGGGCCTCATTGTTTCTGGGTCCATAACCTCTAGACTTTCTAACGGCAGATAACGGACGCCTTGACGCGCCTTTAAAGCTGCTTGCTCTCCAGCAGGCAAGTCTGCCCACGAGATATGCCAGTCATTGACCACAGCTGGGCCATAAGTTTCCGTCAGACCGTAAAGGTGAGTGACGTCAAAGCCTGCCTCTTGCATTTCGGCCAGCAGTTTTTCAGGCGGCGGTGCGGCGGCTGTAAAAAACTGAACAGTGCGGCTTAATTTTTGTTTTTCATTGTTCGGTGCGCCGATGATTAATGACATCACAATAGGCGCGCCGCATAAATGCGAGACCCCGTTCTCGGCCAAAGCTTTCCATATCGGAGCTGCACGTACATCGCGCAAACAGATATGCGTACCGACAATGGCTGACATCGTCCACGGAAAACACCAGCCATTGCAATGAAACATGGGTAAGGTCCAGAGATAAACTGAATGTTTGGCCATTGAGGTGGTGAGTGCATTTCCTTGGGCCAAAAGATAGGCTCCGCGGTGATGTGAGACAACCCCTTTGGGGTCGCCCGTCGTTCCTGATGTATAATTAATTGAAATAGCGTCCCATTCATCTTCAGGCATTAGCCAGTCAAATTCAGGGTCGCCTTGATTCAAAAATACCTCATAATCAAGCGTGAGAGTCTTCGTTCTTTGGCCTGAAAATTCAGTATCATCATATTGGATAAGAGTTGGTGTCACCTGCGTCATGGCGAGCGCGTCTTGCATGAGCGGCATAAATTCGCTGTCAACAATGACCGTTTTAGCGCCGGCATGGTCTAGTTGAAATGCTATGATGGCCGCATCTAACCGCGTATTGATAGAATGTAAAACCCCGCCGCACATCGGTACGCCGTAATGACATTCGAGCATGGCTGGCGTATTAGCCAAAAGCACAGAGACTGTATCTCCGCGTCTAATGCCTTGTCGAGAGAGGGCAGATGCCAATCGCCGAGACCTCGCGTAAAACTGCGCGTAAGTTCGGCGGAGCTGACCATGAATAACCGCGATGTGATCAGGAAAGATATCAGCCGTGCGGGCTAAAAATGTCAGCGGCGTTAAAGGCTGATAATTGGCCGGATTGCGATCAAGGTCTGTATTATAGGGATTGCTCATATTTTAGGGAATATCTGCCATTCTTATTTATCTTGCCATTGCGGGCTGCGTTTTTCGATAAAGGCGCCAATGCCTTCTTCAGCGTCATGGGCAAGCATATTATCGACCATAACCTTGGATGCATAATCATAGGCTTGAGTAAGATCCATGTCGCGTTGTTCATAAAAAGCCCGTTTTCCCGTAGCCAGAGTCAGGCTGGATTTAGATGCGATATGTTGGGCGAGCTTGGTTGTTTCAGCGCGTAGCTCTTCGGTAGGAACGGCGTGATTAATCAACCCGATTTCAGCAGCGCGTTCCGCTGCAACCATGTCCCCTGTCAGCAACATTTCCATAGCATGTTTGTTAGAGAGGTTGCGCGATAAGGCGACCATAGGGGTTGAACAAAACAAGCCGATATGAACACCGGGTGTACTAAAGCGGGCCGTATCTTCCGCGATGGCCAGATCGCAACTCGCTACGAGTTGACAACCCGCTGCTGTTGCTACTCCTGTTACTTCAGCAATGACTGGTTTGCGGCAATTGACAATGGTTTGCATAAGCTTCGAGCAAAGCGACATGACGTGGGTGAAATATTTTCGGCCATTATCCGGGGCACTTCGCCCAGCCGTCATTTCCTTTAAATCATGTCCGGCGCAAAAGGCGGGGCCATTGGCAGCTATAATCATAACCCGGACAACCTGCGTTTCTGAGGCTTCCGAAATGGCCGCAGTGAGCTGGCTTAGCATGGCTTCAGACAAGGCATTGCGGCGGCCCGGATCATTTAGAGTTAAGCGCAAAATTCCGCTCTTATCTAATTCGCTGAGCAAAATATCAGAGGTGGCAGATATTTCAGCTTTGGTTTTAGATATAGTCTTGGGCATGGACTTTCCTTCATTCAG
>CAZNWH010000149.1:0-1457 GCA_964576765.1 uncultured Hellea sp. | reverse complement strand
CCTTCATTCAGGCTTGGGACGGATGATGGCACTCACGAGTAATCTTGCCAAGTCATCCACGATAAATATTAGGATTAGATATCTTGATAGATGACTCTGAAGAAATGCGGCCTAATATCTTCTAACTCATAGCGGATTTTAGCTCGGCTTTGGGGTCGCGTAAAATAGCTTTATCGAGTGTCTTGCCTTTTGTCAGGGCCATACGGGTCATCATGAAATCGCGTGGGGCGTTAACCGCATCTACAGCTAAGAGCTTATCGTTTTTGAAATAATAAGCGGCAAAACTACGCGATCCTTCAATATCGCCACGAATAATGATGTCGTCATATCCGGTGGATAGACCCGCGATTTGCAACTTGAGATCAAATTGATCCGACCAAAACCATGGCAGGCTATTATAAGGTTTGGCTTGACCTGTAATATGACCTGCACAGATCTTGGCTTGCTCGGTCGCATTCGGCACAGACTCAAGTCTGATATAGCGGTCATAGATAGCGTTGTGATGCCATGTGACATCACCTGCGGCGTAAATATCAGGATCAGAGGTCTGGCAAAACTCATTCACTTCAATACCGTTGCTAACAGTCAAGCCGGCCTGCGCCGCCAACTCGGTATTAGGTATGACGCCAATACCAATAATCACCATGTCGGCGAATAACTCGACATCCCCGCCGGTTTTCACAATAAGACCTGATGGACTTTGTGTGATTTCGCTCGCGGCAATATTTTCAAGAATTTTGACGCCTTCTTCGATGTGTACACGTTTGTAAAAACTGGAGAGCTCTGGCGCAGTGACGCGCTGCAAGATACGCGGCATAGCCTCTAACACGGTAACTTCCATCCCCTGTTTACGTAGCGAGGCAGCGGTTTCGAGCCCGATATAACCTCCGCCTATAATCACGGCCTGCCGCCCTGTATTGATATCGGCTTTGATCGCCATAACGTCTTGGGTATCGCGTAAGTAATAAACATGAGGCAGGTCTTGACCAGGAACGGGCAGGCGGCGGATGCGCGCGCCTGTGGCCAAGATGAGTTTGGTAAAGCTCAACGTTTCACCCCTATCGGTTAGGGCAGTTTTATTATTTGGATTGATGGTTTCAATGCGGGTATCCAGCATCAGCTTTACATCGGCTGTTTCATAGGCTTCCTTAGGACGGATCAAAATATCTGCAATATCTTTTTGTCCCGAAAGAAAGTCTTTGGATAGAGGCGGGCGGTGATAGGGTAGCGTGGGTTCATCGCCCACAAGAGTAATTTTGCCGCTCCACCCACCTTGGCGCAAGGAGACGCAAGCTTGCGCTGCAGTATGGGATGCGCCGATGATCAGGCAATGGTCAAGCATATGATTCTCATAAGGTTCGCACCTTTCATAAACATCTTTCGAGCAATGTCAGCCATGTTAACCCTTTGCAAGCCTTTACCATTTAGATTCTATTAAGACTTGATTCGATTTAGGC
>CAZNWH010000148.1:0-4229 GCA_964576765.1 uncultured Hellea sp. | reverse complement strand
TGTCTAAAGGCATTCGTAAAGGGCGTCTATGATTCGGCGCGGACGAGGGTCTCCCAGCAAGGCATTATTTTGAAGATTCATGACATAGGCCCCGTGAATGCCCGTAACGGGGTCGGCAAAGACACAGGATCCACCCCATCCACTATGTCCTAATGTCTGGGCGTTAGGGCCATAAAAATAATTGGGTCCATTAAGCATCAAACCGGCGGCATAGGTCACATTAAAGGGCAAAACGAGATTAGGGCCGCTCACTCTGGGTAGATGAAGTTTTTCGATGACGTCTTCGGCTAGAAAGACGGTGCCGTCTATTTTGCCATCAATAACAATTTGCATCATCCGCGCCAAGCCCTTGGCCGTGGCGTGGCAATTGCTGCCGGCAAATTCGGCGCGGCGCCAATGCGCTATTGATCCTCTCGGAGCAGAGGATTTGGAGAGAAAGGCCAGACGTTTGACCTCATTAAGCTCGCCGAGTTCTGGCGGTGCTTTGGGTTTGATCATAGCGGCGCAGCGGTCATGTTCTGAGTCTGGTAGTCCAATCCAGACATCAATATTACGTTCACTGCAAAAATCTTGTTTTAATATATCTCCGAGATTACGCCCATCTGTGCGCCGTGCAATTTCTCCTGCTAAAAATCCGAAGGTGATGGGATGATAGCCACTGGCGCTTCCGGGTTCAAAGAGAGGGGCTTGGGCAGCCAGTTCGGCGCAGGTCTTATCCCAGTTATACCAATCCTGCCCCGTCCAGTCGGGATTTGATATGCCTGACAGTCCTGCTTGATGAGACATGACATGTCCGACGGTCACGTGATCCTTGTCATTTTGTCCGAATTCACGCCAAAATGTTGTGAGGCGTTGATCATATCCAATTTTATCTTGATCGACGAGAGAGGCGATAACGAGTGCCGCCATGGCTTTGCCAGAAGAATATACCGGGAAAAGCGTCTTATCGCTGACAGCTGTGTCTTTTGCTCTGTTGCTCCATCCGCCCTTAAGATCGATCAGTAATTGCCCGTGTTGATAGGCACAGAATTGCGCCCCGAGTTCCAAGCCTTCGTGAAAATTGGCTTTAAAGGCCTCGAAAACAGGCGCGAAACTTTGGTCGCTAGCATTTTGAAATGGGATATTTGTCATAATGCTCTCACATTCAAAGGGGTGGCATTGGTCAAAGCGTTTTGTTCACGAATAAGCGGGAGTTCTTTATCGCCAATTTCAGATGCGGCTGACAATATTGAAAAAATACTCGCTGCTGATCTTGCGAGACTATCTTTAGCGCTGTGTCCATTTAGCATATTGGCCAAAAATAACGCGGCTATGGTGTCTCCGCCCCCGTGAGGTACTGTGTCGAATTTTTCATGGCTAACCAAAAGGTCGTTATTTGGCGTACTATAGAGGACTCCGATCTTACTTTGGATGGGCACAGATGTTACAAGAGAGTTAATAGGCAAAGCTTTGGCGGTTTTGTGGACGTCTTCATAAGTCAAAATATTTTGACCTGTCAGGAAAGAAAACTCCCAGCAATTCGGGGTTATGATGTCGGCGCGGGGTACTAATTTCGTTTTTATAGCCAAAGCACGGCTTTCCGGAATGTAGAGGCGGCCATTATCACCCATAACAGGATCAACCATAATCATAGCGTCTGGATTTGCTATCTTGACATCCGAAATAAGCTCAAGCGCAACATTAATATGCGTGTTTGCCGCGAGATATCCTGTCATGATGGCATCAATTTTTATGTTTTGTTGCCTTATAGCGCGCCACATATCTCGTAGCTGAGTTGCGGGAACAGCTTTTCCGCCAGGGTCGCCCCAGCCCGGATGACGACCTAAAATAGTTGTCGGCAAGACAATCGTGTTAATTCCCATGCGTCGCAGGCAAAACGCACTGGCGGTTGCACCGACTTGACTGGCGGCAACACAGGATGAAAGGATAAGAGCGGTTTTCATTTGCCGAAACGACTATATAAGCCCCTAAAAAGCAACTGGAGTTTCTATGTCTTTGACGTTTTATCATAATCCGCGATGTTCTAAGTCGCGCCAAACACTCAAATTGGTTGAAGATGCAGGCGCGGATGTCATCATTATCCCATATCTTGAAGGAGTCCTCAGTGAGGCAGATATTATAACCTTATTATCAAAGCTGGGGTTTTCGTCTGCAAGACAGCTCATGCGCACGGGAGAGGGTATATATAAAGAACTAGAGCTTAAAACGGAAAATGATGAAGCAAAGCTCATCAGGGCATTGGCCAAGCACCCGAAATTGATTGAGAGACCTATCGTGGTTAAGGGCGATAAGGCTGTTCTAGGGCGCCCACCAGAAAATGTGACCCAATTTCTATAAAAACTTAAAAAAAACGATCCTATAAACGCCTTGTTAAGTAAAACAGGTCATTCCTTCCGTTAACCATAGTGCCTCTCCGAGATGAGTCGCACTCATTCGGAGGAAAAAGATGCGTCTTGTAGTCTGTGGATTATCAGCACTATTGCTATCAGGATGTTCTTGGCTTGGGGGCCAAGGGGGGAGTTTTGGGAGTCAGAACAGCGCTAATTTGAGTTCGCAATTTAGAACCACTCAAAATTTTCGGTATGACCCTTGTGTAGTCATCTCGCCAAGGGCACCTATACCACGCGGATGCGATCCTTCACAGGTAACAATTGGGACGGCTTCCGGCGGGTTTCCGCAACAACCTAATTTTGGCGGCAATTTTGCTAGCGGTGGATTCGGATCTCATGCTGGCGTTGCCGGACAACAAGCGGCGAATTATCAGCCTAAGAAACGATTGCGGAAGCCTCGTTGGCGAGGATCATTATCATTAGGTTTTGAGAAAAGCTTTTCTGGGGATTTACTGGATTACGACAGCGTTCCGAATTTTGACCCCGGACTAAATTACAACCCTGCAGATTATGACGAAGGCCTATTTAGAGAAGGGTCTCGGCCAGATGGCGAAATTGTTGATACTCTATATACAGCGGTTATTGAGGACGTTTCTAGGCCAAATATTACTTTTGATGATGCTCATAGTACGCCTTTGAATATCAAAGGGGGGGTTGAATATATTGTCTCACCACGGACATCCGTTTTTGCGAATCTAGGCTATGCCTATTCTGAAGGTGAAAGTGACAGCGCGATTAGTATAACGGGTGAGTTGCAAAGACACACCAGAACGAGAACGTTTCAAACACTCGAAGGGTTGCCGGCAATTCCAGCGATGGATGCGGTTCCGGCAACAGACACATCTCCGGCTATTCCAGCAAGGCCAGCAGTTGCGGCAACGCCGGATACATTCCAGTTGATTAGTGACACTCCGGGCTTAACGGTTATTCCTAATGTAGATATAGCGAATTATGTCTATGAATTTTCCGACTTGAATCGTATTGATCTAGAGATTGGGGGGCGTCACTATTTCAATCCACTCGTTAAAGACCAGGGGTTTAAAACTTTAACTCCATTTGTTGGGGGCTCTATAGGCGCGGCACGTCTTAATGGCGTCTCAGTTGATATCACGCAAAACCAACTCTTTTATCAAAGGGCTTTTGAGGATGGAAACAATGAATTTTTTGGAGTCGTTCCACCTAACGTAAACGGACCCACACGTGTTCAACTATATGACAGTCAATGGGTTCCAACGGGACAATTAAATGCAGGTGTTGAATGGCAAGTTACGCCTAAGACGGCGCTAGCATTCGAATCCGGGTTAAGATTTGAGGGTGCAAGAGAATATTCTAACGGTGAGAACGGCGACACTAATATCGCTGTACCATTCACGGTCAGAGGTAGTTACAATTTTTAGTCAAATTATTCAGAGAGCTTAAGGTTTTGTTTCCTATTTAACAACGATTTCTTAAACATAGTGTGTTTTAGATAGGGAAAGTTAGAGAAGTTAAGGAAAAGGGAGGCCGATATGAGGCTTGCAGTTTGCGCATTATCAGCGATTTTATTGACCGGGTGTTCCGGGTTAGGTTTGGGCGGATCGAACGCTGGTTTCGGCCAAGCGGGCGGCGCTTTCGGTGTCGGTTGTGCCCCGGGGGGCGGTTTTTATGATGCAGGGTCTTTCGGTGCGGGCGGAGCTTGCGGCGTGGGCGGCGGTTACGGTGTAGCTGGTGCTGGTTATGGAGCAGGATATGGCGGCGCAGGTGATTACGGGGCAGGCTTTGGAGCTGGAGCAGGCGGATTTGGCCCAGGAGCTGGCTTTGGAGCTGGAGCAGGCGGATTTGGCCCAGGAGCTGGCTTTG
>CAZNWH010000147.1:0-4242 GCA_964576765.1 uncultured Hellea sp. | reverse complement strand
GGGCCAACGCGTAAAAGGCGCACTAAAAGCCAATGTCCATGGACAGAGCTATGCCAATCAAAACAGCCATAAAAGGCAGGGAACAAATCCTTAGGACGACCAATTTCTTGCGCTGTATCTGTGGTGCGTGAAATTTTATTGGGAAATTCCTGATGCACGCAGGTTAACGCGAGCGCAGAAAACCTGTCCGCCAGATCAGGCTCAATAGACACCGGATATTCAAAAGATGACCGCTGAGGCTCAGAATCTGTGAACCCTGCTGAACATGCAGCTAAGATTAAGGCTGTCAAAGACGTTAAATAGATTTTTTTCATGAAACCTATCTAACCCTAAAGATTAAAGATGCAAATTATTCCGCGTTTTCAGTGTTCAATTTGGCTTGAGCTTGCGCAATATCTTCATCTTTAAATTTGAAAGTCGCCTCTAATTCATAGGGGTCAGAGATTAATATTGTGTCGGCTCTACTCTTCTTAATGTCTTTAAGTTTAAACAGGCGCGTTGTGCCAATAGACGCAAAATTTGGCATCGGAACGTCAGTTCCCTTCATGAGAAACCGAATATTTGGCGCAGCACCTTTTTCCTCTGCTGGTTTGAGCATAAGCGTTTTAAGACCAGGAACAACAAATCCCAGCCCGCCAGGGGCCAAACTTTTCATAATTTTGGATCCATCTTTGGCACCTTCATAAATATCGACCATATCGTGAGACCCGTCATTATCACTATAAATGAACCTAAAGCTCATATGGGCCTCAGTTGAATCTTCACCGTCATCGACTGGAATTTTCCCGTCGACCAATTTGCATATTTCGCCATCCTTATTGAACTCAAGTGCTTTCTCTAGGCCTAAGACGCGGCCATCTTTATCGAGGTCTAATTTAACGTGAGTATTGCCATAACGGTAAAGCATACCCGTCGGGTCAGGATATCCCTCCAAGGCCTTCAGAGAGAGATTGAATTCAACCTTAATTTTGTCAATTAATTCCGGTTTTGGCGCATGAAAGCTTTTGACAACACCTATGATATCTTTTGCATCTGTGCATTCATCTTTGGCCATAGCTGTGGCAGGGATCGTGGCGAACATCAAGCCGACGATAATAAATCTAGTTTTCATTAGTCTCATCTGCATCTTCGCCCCAGCCAAATCGTTTCATGGTTTTGACGCTAACGGTTGGCTGTAATTGATAAGCTCCACCTCTTATAATCAAAGTTTCGGCGCCCAACTCTTCAAGATCTTTAAATGAGACTACATGCATATCTTTATAAATTTCAGGTGAAAGGCTCATTTCTTGGCCGTTAACACTGGCAAAAACCTGCGAGGTCAAACGCAAATCATCGTAACGAACCGCCAGATATTTCGTGTCAGGCATGAACATACGCACCGCTGCGGGAATCATTTTTTTGTAAAAACTCTTCCCGTCCTTCGTCCCTTCTTTAAGTTCACTCAATTCATGACGCCCTGACCGGTTATGGAAAAGCGGGGATAGCCCCATTTCAAAATATAATCCTTCATCATTTTCGGGAAGATGGGCTCTCGCCTTATCCGTCACGCAAATGTCACCCTGTGAATGTTTCATTGCCGTCTCAAGAAAGGTCGGCGTCGCGCCAGACGGTTTCTCAATTGGCAAATCAATTTCGCTTGTTTTCGTCCGAATGAAAAACCGCTCCGGCCAGTCCCCGCCATCTTTTATTAAAAATTTAGCCTCAAGACTGACATCAACAACGTCACGGCGAGACTCATCAACTGCATTGAGATTATTGACGATCTTGGGGACATCTTTGGCTGGGAAACAAAACACCTCACCACGGATCTTTGTCTCTGCGTGAGCTATACTGACTAAGTTAATTGATATTAGACTGGCCAAACATATTGATAATCGAAGTTTCATATCACTCCTAAGCCAAAGTTTTCGTGATCTATCCAGTGACAATTTTGTCATTTAGCAGAAGATAATTAATCAGAGGTGACTCGACGCAGGCTTCATTCCCTCTTAGAAGACAGTTTTATCTATGGAGTCAGTATGAAGCGCCGCCACATATCAATCCGGTTTATCAGCTTATCTCTGATCGCTGGTTTTACCTTATCGGCATGCGGCATTAAAGGCGAGCTGAATACACCGCCTCCGCTCTGGGGAGAGGATATCCGCTCTGAAGCCCAAAAGGCCGAGGTTGAACGCGCAAAAGCGCAGCGCGCAGAGCGCGCAGCTGAGAAAGCGGCCCGAAACGCTAAAAAGGCGGCTGAAAGTTCAAACTAAATTATGCGTCATTTTGATTTTAAAAACGGCGAAATGTTTGCCGAAGATGTAGCTCTGCGCAGCATTGCCCAAGACGTTGGGACGCCGTGCTATGTCTATTCCACCGCAACTTTTGAACGTCATTACTCGGTATTTGCCGATAGCTTTAAAGGCATAGACGCCCTTGTCGCCTATTCGGTCAAAGCCAACTCCAATATTGCCATTCTGGCCACGCTCGCCAAACTCGGAGCGGGGGCTGATGTTGTGAGCGGGGGTGAGCTCGCGCGGGCCTTAACGGCTGGTATTCCGGCCCATAAAATCGTCTTTTCCGGTGTCGGGAAAACGGCGGATGAAATGCGGGCCGGGTTAAAGGCTGGTATACGCGTCTTTAACGTCGAAAGTCTGCCCGAGCTTTATGTCTTAAACGCAACGGCTAAAGAACTGAACCTTCAGGCCTCTATCGCCTTTCGGGTAAACCCCGATGTTACCGCAGGCGGGCATGAGAAAATCAGCACAGGCAAGAAAGAAAATAAATTTGGCATTGCTTGGTCAAAAGCTGAGCTCGCCTATAAGGAAGCATCCAAACTCTCCAATATTCAAATCACCGGCGTTGATGTTCATATCGGCAGTCAAATTGATAGCCTTGCCCCTTTCGAAGCCGCAATCGCCAAATGCAAAGACTTAATTGCCCGGCTTCGCGCGCAAGGGCATATCATTCAAAGTTTCGATATTGGTGGTGGTCTCGGCATTCCCTATGGCGACAATAGTAAAACTCCGCCCCCGCCAGCGGAATATGGTGCTCTGGTCAAACGCCTGACATCCGATATGGATGTTCAAATGATTTTTGAACCGGGACGTATGATATCCGGCAATGCGGGCGTATTATTGTCTAAAGTCCTTTATATCAAAAAAGGCGAAGATCGTAATTTTATGATCGTTGACGCGGCCATGAATGATTTAATCCGCCCCGCCCTTTATGACGCCTATCACGAAATAGAACCTGTCA
Source organism: uncultured Hellea sp. (assembly GCA_964576765.1). Lineage (GTDB taxonomy): Bacteria > Pseudomonadota > Alphaproteobacteria > Caulobacterales > Maricaulaceae > Hellea. The sequence goes on along the minus strand of CAZNWH010000147.1, from coordinate 1,005 downwards.
AAGCGCCAGGGCCATCTTATTCAGAAGCCACTTATGATGTGGTCGGGCCTATCTGCGAGAGCGGAGATACATTTACAAAATCACGCGAACTCCCCGAAATGCAAGCCGGTGATTTATTGGTTATGCATTCTGCCGGAGCTTATGGAGCTGCCCAAGCGAGCCAATATAACACGCGCCCGCTTGTCCCTGAGGTTTTGGTCAAGGGCGATAAATTTGAAATCATCCGAGAACGCCCAAGAGTCGAAGACATTTTACGAAATGAACGTATCCCAAATTGGATATAAATCTAAAACAATCGCAGTAAATCACGTAAATTTAACGCGACAGAAAATTTGATCACGCTATAGTTTCCCAAATGCCGCAAATCAGTGACATATCTGCACTTTCCAAGCGCACACAAAGCTACGTCAAGCGAGCTTGGGCGCAACTCTACTGGGAACGATATGCGCCAATTTTTGCGCTATCTGCTGTTTTGGTAGCTGTGTTTCTAATCGGTGCCTTTGGCGGAATATGGGAACGTATTGGCGATCCCTGGCGTTTAATAGCTTTAATTACCTCACTGATTTTTCTTGTGATGGCTATTTTAAAGGCGAGCCAAAAATCTCGCCCCAACCTTTCGGCTGCACGCCGCCGTGTTGAAAGTGATTCAAATGCAGCCCACCGTCCCTTAGATGTATTGAATGATAAACCTGCCATTAACAGCGATGTCTGGGCACTTCATTATAAAAAGGCGCAACGTGCCGCCGAAGTTTTGAAGCCTGCTAAATGGCGTCATGTCTTAAAACCCATCGACCCTTATTATTTACGGTTCATCATGCCTTGCGCCGTCGGATTGGCAATGATGGTTGGCTTTGGCGATAATGCAGAACGCCTGCGCCGCTCTTTGACGCCGCAATGGCAAACGGCAATAAATCCATCCAATGTCTCCTTTGAAGCCTGGGTTGACCCACCGCAATATACCGGACGCCCCCCATTATATTTCAAAGATAAATCGAAAATTGATGT
>CAZNWH010000146.1:0-4262 GCA_964576765.1 uncultured Hellea sp. | reverse complement strand
TTCATGAAGGGAACCGCGCCGGAGCAGGACGTATGGCCCCAAGAGGGTTTTCTCGCCAAGGACTTTTTGCGCCCGATAAACGATTATAGCACACCTAACAACAACTTTGCTGTGCAGTTCAACTGGTCGCGACGTAACACTCTAATGAAGCAGTTAACTATGGAACGATATTATGTAGCAGACGATCACGGATAAACGGATTCCTCTCGTAAAATATCAATATTATTTTGGTCTTCCTTCGGGAAGCGGCCCAGATAACGTCAATCAAAGCGGATTTCCATCCGGGTCGAGTTCTACGACAGGATAGCCAAGCGCTTTGACTTCATCCAAATGTTTGGCTTTGTCTCCAACGACGACCATAATCATATCATCAAGGTTTAGATGTTTTTGGGCGAGGGCATCAGCATCGGCTTTTGTCATGTTTTGTAGAATATCTACTTGCTCATCAACAAATGAAGGCTTGAGATCATAAGTCATCATGCGAGATAAAAAGCCTAATTTTTGGCCAGGCGTTTCATATGACCGGGCGTCCCTCTGTCCGATTGCAGATTTAGTGAAAGATAGTTCGTCTTCAGTGATACCGGTTTCATTAAACCCGCTAATCTCTTTTATAAATTCAGTGATTGAGGCCGCTGTTGCATCGGCTCTTACACCTGCGCTGGCTCTATAGGTGCCGTAGTTCTCTTGGCCGTTAAACCCTGAACGCGCACCATATGTGTAACCTTTATCCTCACGTAGGTTCAGGTTTATCCGGCTATTAAAGGCCCCGCCCAATGTATAATTCATAAGGCCTGCCCGGTAATATTCTCCGGTAGCATCATAGGCTAAGGCCCGCTTCCCAATTCTGATTTCGGATTGGGCGGCATTATCCTTATTGACGAAATATATTTTAGTTTCGCCCAGATCAGGAAAATCAGCATTTTCGACGGCAGGCACATCAACACCCTCCCAGTTGGAGAGGGGCGCGAGGGCTTTTTTGATCGCTGCTTCACCCAAGTCACTCACAGCAACTATGCTTGCAATTTTGGGTGAGTAATGTGTTTTGTAAAACGTCTTAATGTCTTCGAGAGTGATGGCCGCAATGCTCGCTTCGGTACCCGTATCGGCATAAGCAAAACTATTATCTTTACCATACATCATAAGATTAAAGACGTTATTGGCCGTTGTTGAGGCTTCTTTCTTACTTGCCTTTATGCTTTCAGATGTATTTGATCTAATGCGATCAAAGTCAGTGGCGTCAAACTTCGGATTCAGCAATGAATCAACGGCAAGTTCGACAGTTTTATCCAAATTTTTGGTTAGACTTCGAATGGTAAGCGTTGTGAAACTATCTCCTGCAGACCAAGAATAGCTTGATCCCATTTTGGCTAGCTCATTTGCGATATCTTCCACGGATCTGTTTAGGGTGGAATCATCAACCAATCTCGCAGTTAAAGCCGCGAGGCCTAGCTTGTCCAAAGGATCATGGCTTTGCCCAGCTTTTATACGTAAACTAATCGTTGTGGTCGGCGTTTCAGTATTTTGTGTGCCAAGAATATTTATCCCATTACTTAAACTTGCTTGATAAACATCCGGTGCCTTTATTGAAGGGTTCGCCCCCGATGGCGGTATGAGGCTTCGATCAAAATTATCTGATGGAAGTTCCCATGAAAAAGACTCTGACGCAGTATCAGCAGGTATTGTTCGCTCATAACGCTCCCATGTGTCAGGTTTAGTGATAGCCGCCCTTGCGCCTTTAGGCACAATACTCATCACGACAGCAGGCTTATCTTTAATATATTGATTATAGACACGCATAACGTCAGCTTTAGAAACATTTTCATAACGTTTTATATCATCACCAATTCCATTAGGATTGTCCCGATATGTTTGATAGGCTGCTAACTGACTGACTTTCCCGCTAACACTTTCCAGTCCGTAAATCATACCTGAAACTATCGAGGCCTTAACACGCGTGATATCATCATCTTGAACTCCCCGTTTTTCAAACTCGTTTAAACTCTCGCGGATAACTTTTTCAAGATCAGCCAATTTTTGCACTCTTGCTGGGTTTGCTAATGCAAATAATGTAAAGCTACAGGCTAATTCTCTGCATCCATGACCCGCGCTAGCTTGGACCGTTAATCCAGGTTTATCTAAATTTTTATAGAGAAGGGATGTTTGTCCTTCACCCATAATATTCATCAAGACATCTAACGGAGCTTCGTCAGGATGATTGGCATGGACTGTTGGCCAAGACATATAGAGCAAGGGAAGCTGTACATTATCCTCAAGTGAAATGTAGCGATCTGCATCAAGTGAAACAGGAACATATTCCGGTTTATCAACGGCAGGGCCCATAGGAATGGATCCAAAATATTTCTTTACCCAAGCTAAGGTTTGCTCTTCATCTAAGTCTCCGCCAATGGTTAGCGTCGCATTATTTGGGCCATACCAGCGTAAAAAGAATTTCTTAAGGTCATCCAAAGTCGCCCGGTCAAGGTCTTCCAGATATCCAATTGTTGACCAGCTATAGGGGTGCCCTTCAGGAAACTGGGCTTCGCCTACACGTTCGAATAATAAACCATAAGGTCTATTATCAACGCGCTGCCCACGTTCATTTTTAACGGTTTCTCGCTGATTTTCGAATTTCTCTTCTGTGACAGCGTTCAGGAAATACCCCATGCGGTCAGCTTCTAGCCATAACATTTTTTCAAGTTGATTAGAGGGAACCGTTTCATAATAATTAGTCCGATCTGAACTGGTTGACCCATTAAGCGTGCCGCCTGATTCTGTAATGAGGCTAAAATGTTGTTCGTCAGCAACGTTCTCAGACCCCTGAAACATCATATGTTCAAAAAAATGGGCAAATCCAGATTTGCCAACATCTTCGCGCCCTGACCCGACATGATATGTAATGTCAACATGGACGAGCGGGTCGGATTTATCCTGATGTAGCACCACGGTTAACCCGTTATCTAAGGTGTATTTGTTATAGGGGATCATTACATCATCCCCTTTTTTCGTAACTGTCTCAATAGATGTTACACCGTCAGGTAAATTGAATTTTGAGATATTTGTACTAACTTGACTGCAAGCCGTTAAGGTTAAAGCCGCGCTAGCTGATAGTAGTAATATTTTGCGCATTATAAAGCTCCGATTTCAGTATAGTATTAGTAATTATTGATTACCTGTCCATGGACCGCGGCGGCCATAGGGTTGTCTTTTTTGTAAATTTTCTTGTATTGGCTTTTGTGGCTTTCGTTCGCGGCGCGGTAAACTCTGGCTATCAGTCCGACCACCTCCATAATTCACCAAAGCCTCGATTCTCTTTTCAATGGGAGGGTGAGTTGCAAAAATCCCAGCAATACCAATTCTTGGGTTTTCAAAAGCCATTTCTTTAATTTCTGCGGGCATATTGGAGAGTTCGGCGCGGCCAGAAATTTTCCGCAAAGCTCTGATCATAGCATCAGGATTTTTAGTTAACTCTACAGCGCCCGCATCTGCCATAAATTCACGCCTTCTTGACAGAGCAAACCTTGTAAGCATGGCCAGAAGATATGATATAGCAATAATTGCAAAAGCAAAAAATATCAAAGCACCTGAATTCCCGCCGCCGCTTCGGCGGTGATGATCGCTTCGAGGTAGATTTGTACGAAACACGCCCCTAACGATACTTTCACCAATAAAAGCAAATATGCCCACAAATATTATCGCAATAATTAAAAGTCTGACATCTTTATGTCGGATGTGTGAGAGTTCATGAGCAATGACGGCCTCTAATTCTTCATCATCCAAGTTATTCAACAACCCTCGTGTTAGGGTTACTGTATAATTTTTGTCACGAATTCCACTCGCAAAAGCATTCATAACAGGAGTTTCGATTACTTTTAATTTTGGCATAATTTGTCCGCGTGAGATGGACAGGTTTTCTAATAGTTTATAAGGGCGGGGTTCTTGTGAGATGGTTACAGACTTTGACTTAGTAGCCATATCAATCATGGCTTGATGTCCAAGGAATGCGATAGCGAACCATCCACCAGCAGCGCCTAAGGCTATTGGTGCTGCCGTTGGCATAATGGAAAGAGCATAGACGAGCCCTTGATCCGCAGTCATATCTGATGTGAAACCAGTCCAAAGCAGAATGAAAGCATAAGCTAGTAAAAGAAGCAGTATTGGAAAAAAGACCAACAGAAAAATACTTCTGAGGTTATTATTCCATATATGCGTTTTTAGGCCATAGGCTTTGATCATAGCTGATCACAAATGATTATGTCTCAAAA
>CAZNWH010000145.1:0-4295 GCA_964576765.1 uncultured Hellea sp. | reverse complement strand
AAGAAATTTCTTAAGTCAAAACTTTATAAAGGCCGCCCCATACGAATAATTCGGTATAAAATCATGATGTATTAACTGAAATACCTAATTCAGCCCATCCGCATTCCACCGGAAATAGTCATCGTTTGACCCGTCATCCCATTAGATTCATCACTCCCCAGATAAAGTGCAAGATTGGCTATTTCTTCAGGTTGCATAAAACGCCCCATGGGAATTTTTGAACGGACGGCTTTCATCAAGTCGTCCATACCAATACCTGCCATTTCCGCGTGAGCTTCAAAATTTTGGATCATATCAGTGTCGACCATACCCGGACAGATCGTGTTTACATTAATACCAAAAGCGGCCACTTCTAACGCGACGCATTTGCTCATTCCGACTACGGCATGTTTGGTCGTATTATAGGCGGATTGATTGGCGCTCTCCCATTTGCCGGCAGTTGATCCGATATTGATAATTTTCCCAGCCTTCAGTGGTTTCATGTGGGTGACTGCTAATTGCATTAATTTGAAGACAGCATAGACATTTACCCGCATCAGACGATCTAGGTCTTCTAATGTATATTGCTCGATTGTATTGGCGTGATATAGACCTGCATTATTAACCAAAATGTCAATCTGACCGCCCGCTTCAACTGCTCCCTTAAATAAGGTTTCGACATCTGCTTCAACGCTAAGGTTTGCAGCTAAAGGTGTTACTTTCGCTCCAGATGCGGACACAGCTTCAACCACATTTTCTAAGCCTTTCAGGCTCGTAGCTGACAAAACCAATGATGCCCCTTCTCGAGCATACATTTCTGCGATGGCCCGGCCAATACCGCGGCTGGCACCTGTAATTAAAGCTGTCTTTCCTGTAAGTCTGCCCGTACTCATGATCGATCCTTATACTAATGTTTTTGCAAACCGAACAAACCACGCCAGAGCATCCGGATTAGAAATTGTGTCGGGGTTAGCAACTTTTTCAGCTGCTTCTCCTAAGAGTATTTTTTTAATTGGGACTTCCAATTTCTTACCCGATAAGGTTCGAGGGATTTGATCGACTTGAAAAATATCATTTGGAATGAACCAAGTTGAGGTCAGATTTTTAATAGCGACATTAATCCGCTGACGCAGAACATCGTCCAGTTTCAATCCGTCCCGCAACACTACAAATAAAGGCATATAACTCTCGCGACCCAAAAATTCCAAATCTACAATTAAGCTATCGAGCACTTCGGGTTGAGCCTCGACCCCGGAATAGATTTCAGAAGTTCCAATACGCACGCCCTTACGATTAATAGTGGCATCAGATCGACCGTAAATAATAACCCCGCCGCGTTCGGTTAAGCTCATCCAATCTCCATGTCGCCAAATACCAGGATAAACATCAAAATAGCTATCCTTATAACGCTTCCCAGTCTCATCATTAAGAAAATAGAGCGGCATTGAAGGGGTAGCTTGTTTACAAACTAACTCCCCAACATCTAAAATGACAGGTTCCCCAATCTCATTAAAGGCATGGATATCGCACCCTAAATAACGGCACTGCATTTCTCCGCTATAGACGGGTAAAAGCACACAACCTCCGACAAACCCCCCAGCGAAATCAGTTCCGCCAGAAACGGGTGCCAACCAGATATCAGGGCCCAGTTCTTGATAAATCCATTCATAGGCTTCCTCAGATAATGGTGAGCCTGTAGATCCTACGGTTTGAATAGTGGATAAATCAGCGACATTACGGGGTACAACGCCTGCTTTAATACAACTCGTATAAAAAGCAGCCCCATGCCCGAATGTGGTAGCCTGAGCCTCACTAGCAAATTTCCACAGCACTGTCCAATTATCAGTTGCAGGGCTACCATCATAAATAGCTATAGTCGCGCCAGCGGCCATCGCGCCTAATTGAGAATTCCACATAATCCAGCCGCTACTCGTGTACCAAAAATACACATCCCCAGGACTGATATCACCGTGCAAACCACCCGATTTCAATTGTTCTAGCTTTATACCGCCATGGCTATGCACAATAGGTTTAGGAAGACCTGTTGTTCCAGAAGAATAAACGACCCAAAGCGGGTGATCAAACTCAACAGGTTCTATCTTAAGCTCTGCTGATTGCTTAATAATATCGTCCCATAGTTCGATTGTTTGGCCAGACGCAGCTACAGTTATCGCGGTTGGCTTGACGGGTGGTATCAAAACCAAGTGCTCTAAACTCGGAAGCGCTGCAGCCAGATCACGAACATAATCCTGACGATCAATCGATTTACCGTTAAAGTGGTTTTGAGTAACGGCTAGTAATACCTTTGGTTTGTATTGTGTGAAACGGTCAATAATGGATTTTTTTCCCATATCCGGCGCACATAATGACCAGACAGCCCCCAGACTTGCTGTCGCTAGAAAGGCAATGATTGTTTCGGGTGTATTCGGAGAATAAGCCGCAACCCTATCGCCAGCCTCTACGCCCATCCGCCGTAAATAATTCGCCACTGAGGCTACATTTTTTTCTAATTGAGCCCAAGAAAGCTCTTGCAAAGGGGAATTTTCTGAAGCGAACCTGATAGCAGGATTATCAGGACTAGCATGGCGAAAAATTTGATCAACAAAATTTAATGTCGCACCGGGAAACCACTCTGCGTGAGGCATTGAACGTTCGTCAAGAACGCGGCTATATGGTGTATAGCTTTTAACATCGTAAAACTCCCACAATGATTTCCAAAAACTATCAATATCATCAACAGACCACTGCCAAAGACTTTCATAATCTGTAAAATTTAGATCGTGTTCACGCGAAAGCCACTGCATGAATTTATGCATTTGGCTATTTTCAATACGGTGTTTTGTGGGGGTCCAAAGGGGTTTTAACATAACGTTTGAAACATGATTATGGAACTACAATTATACGGCTGTTGGCATAGAAATTCTGGAGCCGGGCATAAAGGCTATGTCGAAAGCTTGACGCGCAAGAGAAGCATCCACCCAAGCCTGAAATACCGGATTATTAGCCCACAAATGATCCAGTTTCAAATCAATCATACGGACAATCGTTGGGAATAAGACAACATCGGCAATTGTATATTGCTCGCCTATAATCCAGGGGCCATCCTTTTCAAGAGCTTTAGTAACACGGTCGATACAGCCTGAAAGACGTTCAAGTGAGGCATCGAATTTTTTATCCGTGAAACCAACTTGTCCCATCTCTCTATAAAACTGTTTTCGAAGCGGGAGCTTATCCGCCATAGCGTCAAATTCTTTAGATGGCATTTCGGACAATTGTTTTTTGAACAATTTGTTAAATGAAGGGACGCGGATTGCAGTTGTTGGAACTTCTTCAAAATATCGCATCCATGCTCGCATTTTAGCGCGCACAACAGGGTCTTTGGGAGTCAACGATACCCCAGGAAAAACTTCGTCCAAATATTCACAAATTACAGATGAATCAATCACAGGATCATCGTCATGAACCAAACTGGGAACCACACCATTCGGATTTATCTTAAGATATGCCTCGGTTAAATGTTCATTATTCCCCCACACGATAACCTTGCTTTCGTAAGGTAGTCCTTTTTCCGCCAAAACAAGTCGCACCTTTTGCGAACAGGTCGAAACAGGATTGTGATAGAGCGTAAGAGTCAAGACAAGTCTCCCCGTGAAAATTGCGGCATGCGTAAAAACAATAAGACTGTGAACGCCAAGACTATTGCCGCAAGAAAAATGGAAAGCGTATAACTCCCAGATTTATCCCTAACAAAGCCAAGTACAACTGGTCCTAATCCGGTACCCACTAAAAATGCTGCATATTGGTGACCATAAATGCGGCCATATCCTTCGAGCGGAAAATAACGTGCGACGAGATAGCCGATTAAATCAACTTCTGCGCCCATTGAAAATCCGATGACAAATGCAGCTGGCAATGCCGCAACTGGCCCCAATATCGCCAATGATAAAATTCCGCATATACAAACCGAAATAAAGGTCGCAGCTACATAAGGCGCAAATACTCGATCAACGACTGCCCCAATTACGATACGCCCTAGAATGATGGCCGCACCCATTATTCCAGCAATCTCTGCAGCCCGAGATTTGGAAATTCCTGATTCAGATAGAATAGGAACAAAATGAACGAGTAAGCCACCAACACCGAGGGCTAGACAAAAAACGGCTGCGGATAAGAGTTTAAATTCACCACTTTTTTTTGCAGCATTATAAACCTTGATGGCTGCACTTTGATCGATAATTTTCGGTGTTTTAGCGCCGTCCAGCCTTGATAAAACCGCAAGGATCATAATACCTGCAATCGCCACAAATCCAGCCAAT
>CAZNWH010000144.1:0-4435 GCA_964576765.1 uncultured Hellea sp. | reverse complement strand
CCCATATCAGGCACGGCGGCAGTGGGGCTTGGTATGTGTTTTTAAAGGGGTGAACTGTCAGGCCTTATTTTGCGGTATAGTATTTCTCCCGCATAAAAAATTAATTCTTCAATCATACGGATAGGATAAGTATGTTCTAGTCGTTCAATTTCAAATCTATCGTCAATAAGAAAGGGGTTTAGACTTGTTTTGAATTTTAAAATTGATTGATTATCGTTCGATAAAAGAAAAGTTTGTGAATATCCTTCTTCTTCTAATTTAAAGATATCCGTGGAGCCATCAGTTCTCAGTAAGGAAATGACAGAATAAAGATAATGATAAAAATCTAATACCCCTATTATAACTCCATTTTTAAAAATATTACATCTGTCACCAACGAAATTCTTTAGCTTTATTTCGATGTCCTCGCCATGTAAATTAACTGAGGATTGCGGAAGTAGTCCGAGCTTATGTTTGGTTTCAAACACGCAGTGCCCATTTTTTAACAAATAGAACCCACGCCGCCCCATATGGCCTTTCAAGACATACAAAGGTATTACCGTTTAAAATCGGGATCAAAGGCGGGCGGGAAAATTTTCCACTTCGGAAGGACCTTTAACAGCCATGCCCTTGCCGTATGCCAGCCTGCGCCGAGAAAAATAATCGCCCCGCCGATCAACAATAATGTCATCGCAACGACGGTGCCGAAATTCATCCCCGCCCCGTCAAAGAGAAAGCCCAGCGCAAAGGCGGCATAGCCTAGGGACGACACAATTAAGGCACGCCTATTAATGGCGAGGCCAATCACCGTAATAATCACGACAATCACCATGACGATAGCCGCGTCACTGCGGTCTAATGAAACCATCGGGATTAAGTTAAAAAGCATATCTTTTTTAAGCGAGACGGTTTGTAAGGCCAGCCCGTGAATAATCATGGGCGCAGCGAGAAAATGTAGCCAAAAGGCATTATCCGCAAACCGTGTGGTGCGGTGTAAATCGCGCATATCATACATAATGGCAGCGACGAAAACGGCCAGTCCGCTTAGGAACAGTGCAATCCCCCACTGACCATCAACGAGACCCGGCGCGATTTTATGAATGATAGCAAAAACGAGATAAAGCACGGCAATGGCAATGAGGGCAATGCAAAAGGGCAGCCTTATGCGCCAATAATAAAGCAACATCGCGCCCAAAGTCACCAGCGCCGCACTAATCCCGTTGACATCCCCGATGAGCGCTCCCACACCGCGCTGCGTAAATAACAAAAAGGCCAGCGCCGTAATAAGTGTCGGGGCATGGGCGCGGCGTTTACGGCCAAAATATTCAGCCATCACCCCCATCACAATTGCCGCGCCAATAAAGCTCAGCCCGCCGCCAAAAATAGCCGCGACCGCAGACAAACCCAGCGCAAACAGTCCGACCCCAATAGAAATAAAAACATCAGAGAAACTGCGCAAAAACCGCATATCATCTTCATTGCCGATCACTGACGCCTCTGACATGCGGGCATCTAAATTGTCATTTGAACTTTGCGGGACGGTGACGTTTTTTTCTGGTGTCTTAGCGTCTAAGGTCTTCGTGTCTTGGGTCTTTGTTTTTGGCGCCTTCGCGGCTTTGGTCCGCATAGCCTGGGCTTGGTCTTCGGTAATAATACCGGCTTCCAAAGCTTTAGAAATCTGTTCAGCTGTCATATCGCTCATGAGGGCAGACTAAGTCCTCAATGAGCGCTTAACAAGGTGTTAAGCGGAAATCGCCAAAACCCCGTCGATAATCTGGACAGCTAACCCCAAAACCTCCTCTATATCCAAATGCGTTGTATCAATGAGGTGTGCGTCATTGGCGGGTATGAGCGGGGCTTCTTTGCGAGTTTTATCACGGGTATCACGTTCGATGAGCTGAGAGAGAACCGTCTCGTAGCTGATATCTTCGCCATATCCTGTGAGTTCTTGATGCCTGCGGCGGGCGCGCTCTTTGGGCGAGGCGTCAATATAAAGCTTTACATCAGCATTCGGACAAATCACCGTGCCAATATCGCGGCCATCTAAGACTGCCCCTTTGGCCGCAAAATCACGCTGAAACTCAAACAAAGCCGTGCGGACCTGAGGATGAACAGCAACTTTAGAGGCAGCCACAGCAACGTCACTGCTTTTCAAAATAGGGTCATCCAGAGTGGTTACATCCAAAGCTTTTGCTGCTTTCGCGGCAGCCACAGCATTTTCGGGATCATCTACGGCTTGTAAAACCGCATGGCCGACCGCCCGGTAAAGCTTTCCTGTATCCAGATATCTCAAGCTGTAATGTTTAGCTAATTGCTTAGCAAGCGTACCTTTGCCACTGGCAAAGGTACCGTCTATCGCGATGATAGTCATGAAATAGGCGCTTCTTTAATGATAGCCCCTAACGTCTTCATCAGTTCAAAGAAAGTTGGAAAGCTCGTCGCGATCATCGACCCGTCATCAATGTGGACAGGTGCTTCGGCATTTAGGCCCAATATAAGCGCGCTCATAGCAATGCGGTGATCATGATGCGTCACCACGGTTCCTCCGCCAGCCACAGTTCCGCCTTTAACGGCAAAGCCGTCATCAAATTCGGTGGTTGCCACACCATTAACGTTAAGTAGGGCTATACTCGCGCTAATCCTGTCACTTTCTTTGACCCTCATTTCGGCTATACCGCGCATGGTTGTCGTCCCAGTCGCATAAGCCGCCGCGGTCGCCAAGACCGGATATTCATCAATCATCGATGGAGCCCGCTCCGGCGGAACTGTCACGCCGTGAAGTTTTGAATATTTGACATTGATATCGGCGATGACTTCTCCGCCAGAAGTGCGGAAATTATCAGAACGTAAATAAGCGCCCATTTCCGCTAGTGTTTCAAACAATCCGACACGAGTCGGGTTCATCATCACATTTTCAATGGTTATATCCGAACCCGGCGTGATTAGGGCGGCGACAATCAAAAAGGCGGCGGATGAGGGATCGCCGGGGACATTAACATTGACCGCCTTTAATGTGACGGGGCCTTTGACGCTGACCTTTTGCCCGCGCCCTATAGCTTTGACCATCACCTCGGCACCAAAAGCCTTGAGCATATTCTCCGTATGATCGCGCGATAAAGTCGGTTCGGTCACCGTTGTTAGCCCGTCAGTTCCCAATCCCGCCAAAAGGATTGCCGATTTGACCTGTGCGCTCGCATGGGGTGGAGTGTAATCTAAGGGTGAGAGGTTACCGTCCGAATGAAGAGTAACCGGCAGGCGCGCATCCTTTGCCGCCTCAAAAGTAATACCCATTTGCGACAACGGATTTAATATCCGGGCCATAGGCCGAGACGATAAAGAGGCATCACCTATAAATTCAGCCGTGAGGTCATAACCCGCTGCTGCGCCCATGATGAGGCGTACGCCTGTCCCGGCATTACCGCAATCCACGGGGTGTTCCGGCGAATTAAATCCGGCCTCGCCGCAGCCTGTGACTTTCCAGCTACCGTCATTTTGTTTGGCCACTTTTGCGCCAAATGATTTCATGGCCTCGGCTGTGGATAGAATATCAGCCCCTTCCAGCAATCCGGTAATCACCGTTTCACCGGTAGCCATGGCGCCTAAAATTAAAGCGCGGTGGGATATGGATTTATCGCCGGGTGCCCTAACTATGCCTGTTAAAGCCGAGCTTCTTTCTGTGCTAGCACTCATCTGCGTCCCCACATTTAGCTTTCCTGTTGACACAATGTCCCCAGTCGGTAATGACGCGCTTTTAGCGTCCCGTGCGGCTAGCGCAAGTGACAGTCTCAGGTCACGTAAAGTATATGAGGATAACATGGCGAAGGTAGATCTTGGCGAAAAGCGGGTATGTCCCGAATGTGAAGCAAAATTTTACGATTTGACAAAAAACCCGGCGACTTGTCCGATGTGTCAGCATAGTTTTGACCCGGCCGAACTTGAGCCTAAGCCTATTTTGCCACTGGCCCCTCTGGAGCCTGAAAAAGCTGACACAGATGACGATGAAGACGGCGAAGCCAAACCGCCTGTCGATGAAGAAGATATTGACGAAGAAGAAGAAGCCGCCAAAGAGCTAGAGCTTGACGGCGATGATGCTGTATTTGCCGGAAGTTCAGATGATGATAAAGACGCGCCCGAATTTGACGGGTTCTCAACTGATGAAGATGAAGATCAAGACGCAGCCTTAGTGGATGATGAGGACGAGAATGTCATGCCCCCACCTGATGATAAGGATGATGATGAGGAGATCGAAGAGGTAGAGATTTAACCACTTTCAATCTGATAACTTTTCATTCTTGACCATAACGCTCTAACCTGATTTACAGCGTTCACCTTTAAAGGGGCCTTAGCTCAGCTGGTAGAGCGCTTCGCTGGCAGCGAAGAGGTCAGGGGTTCGACTCCCCTAGGCTCCACCAAGTCTTAGTTTGTGACTTATGTTATTAATCACAGACGTAACAAC
>CAZNWH010000143.1:0-4449 GCA_964576765.1 uncultured Hellea sp. | reverse complement strand
TCCAACTGTTGACTGATTGACAGTACACTGATCATCAAAGCTAGCATATTGCACAAAGCGCTCAATCATTTTGTAATATGTTCGTGCTCAATTTAGCAATATCTATATTTTTATTGAATGTCTGACCTCTTAGTTTTTGGAAACTATAATTCGTGATTTGATGTCATGTCTCCGAGGGTCAAATGGAAAACATTTCAATTAAAAGCAATCGCTTAATATGCAAGAATTAAATCGCGTCATCGGCAGTGCCGATTTGCTTGAGGCGCAGATCACTGACCTACAAAACATTCTTGCAATGACAGATCAAGGCATTTTACTTCTCTCAGTAGATGACAAGATAGAATTTGTTAATCCTGCATATTTTGAAATTATGGGTATTGCTTGGTCAGAAAGAAAACTCATTGGAAATTTAATGGAATTGAGACAAGCATTTCGTTCTAAAAGTTTGTACTCAAAAAAGCTCAATTCTTCGAGAAAATGGAATGAGTTTTTGACTTATCTCGATACCCATAACTCAGCGGCGATTGAAAACCAGCAAACAATTTCAATGGGTGACCGTGTTATTAAATTCATTAGGAGACCCTTTGCTAAAAATCGTACCCTCGAATGTGTTTACGATATTACGGACCTAGCCCAGAAACAAACCCAACTCATTTTAGAAAAAGAAAAAGCAAAAGTTGCTTATCGTGCAAAGTCAGAATTTTTAGCCAATATGAGCCATGAAATTAGAACGCCCATGAATGGCATTCTGGGCATGACAGAATTATTATCTAATAGAGAACTAGGATCGCAGGACGAGAAATTATTAGGCGTTATTCAGCGTTCTGGAAACGCACTGCTCACAATCATAAATGATATTTTAGATTTTTCCAAAATTGAATCAGGTCAAATGACTCTTTCTCCAGAACCATTTAACCTTAAAGAATGTATTGTGGATGTTCTGGAGCTATTAGGATGTTCACGTAAACGAAAAAATATAAACTTATTGTTCCAGTTTCAATCTAATCTCCCCGATTGCTATCTTGGAGATGTAGGCCGGCTTAGGCAAATCATTACTAATATTTTAGGTAACGCATTAAAGTTCACTGAGGAAGGGCGAATCTTAGTTAAAGTGACAGGTCAAGTCGTAAATAAGATTGGAAGATTGAGTTTTAGATTTGAAGATACGGGCATAGGGATACCACCTGAGAAAATAACCACGATTTTTAAAGAGTTCCAGCAAGCTGATGGAAGTACTACGCGCAAATATGGCGGTACTGGACTAGGACTCTCAATAGCAAAATCATTTGTTGAATTAATGGGGGGGCGTCTTGAGGTTGAAAGCCAAGTTGGAAAAGGGTCTGTATTTTTCTTTTCAATCGACCTTCCGGTTTCAGATTCGCAAAAACTCCAAGAGGTTGGAAAACTTGAACCAATGAAGCTTCAGTCACCTCAGAGCCTTGAAACTGCATCTGAACTCATAGTTGAGTCTGAGGCAAAATCTCTGGATCAGTACAAACAATACAGCCCTGAAAATTTAATAGATATCTTGATCGCAGAGGATAACGAAGTCAATCAAGCACACATCGCTTTCGTGTTGGAAGGTTTAAATTTTACATACCATATTGTTGAGAACGGGAAAAAAGCACTGGAGGTATGGAAAGAAAAACACCCTAAAATAATCTTGATGGATATTTCAATGCCCGAAATGAACGGATATCAAGCAACAAAAGCCATACGTAAATTTGAAAATGATCATGCTTTAAAACGGATTCCTATAATCGCAGTGACAGCTCACGCTATGGAAAACGTGCAACAGTTGTGCCTTGATCACGATATGGATGATTTACTTTTAAAACCCTGGCTAATCAAACAACTACTAACGATTTTAAAAAAGTGGCAAGTGAGTTAAGTTGATCGACCTAGCTCCCTCGTTCTGGAAAATGGTAATAGCTTCAAGCTTAATTTATACCGAACTCAATAATATACTTGTTTGACTGTTCAATACGCCGGAAGTTTCTCTAACATCTCTAAGAACACGATCAAATTCTCCCAAGCTTGTCGCAAGTATTTCAGTTACCAAATCCCAAGATCCATTTGTTGTATGAATTTTTTGAAGTTCAGGAATGCCTCTCAGGCGTCGTATGACCTGAGATGTAGACTTGCCTGCTACTTCAATCATCATAACAGCCCTAACGCTATCTGGGTCAAAATCTTCACGTACTCTTATCGTGAATCCGAGCAATGCCCCAGATTCCAAAAGTCTGTCTAATCTATTTTGAACAGTACCTCTCGACACATTGAGTATCTCGGCCAACTTTGCGATTGGGGCACGGCCATCCTTGCGCAAAACAGCAATGAGTTCACGGTCAGTCGCATCGTAGTTACGAAGCGGATTTGGGCGTTTGTCTTTGGACATGCGCCACATTACTTAGCACATTTAGCAAAAGATATCGACATAATGCTAATTTTGATAGCAAATCTTATAAGCAATGACAATTTTTATTGTGTTCCGTTAAGGTTAGCATCCCGCATGTTTCAATTATTGGCGTTTTGAAACTTACTATCATTAAGATGAATCAGCGGAGAAACTTATGAAAAATACTTATGAAAATCAAAATATTGTGCCTTTTGTAAGTGTTTCAATGATGGTTGAGTTAGTAAATCAGATCGGTATCGAAGAATTTATAGTTGGTGTTAGCCACTATATTGAAGAAGACTTTAAGCGTTGGGAGCAGTTTGATAAATCGCCCCGTTTTGCCGCTCATTCGCCCGAGGGTGTGATTGAACTTATGCCGACAAGTGATGGCGTATCCTTCGGGTGTAAATATGTAAATGGACACCCAAAAAACACGCGGGAAGGCAAACAAACCGTTATTGCATTCGGCGTTCTTTCAGATGTCTCTAGTGGATATCCAATCATGTTATCTGAGATGACTCTCTTGACGGCATTGCGAACAGCCGCAACCTCGACATTAGTAGCAAAACATTTAGCGCCTAAAAGATCGAATGTTATGGCCATGATTGGAAATGGCTCTCAATCTGAATTTCAGGCTTTGGGATTTAAGGCTGAACTTGGCATTAATGAAATACGTCTCTTTGATACGGATCGAAGCGCAACGGTGAAATGCATTAAAAATCTATCCAATAAAGGGCTAAAACTCATCCAATGCGCGTCTGCTGAGGAGGCTGTTCAAGGGGCGGATATCATAACGACATGTACCGCAGATAAACTCTGCGCAACAATACTGTCAGATAATATGGTAGGTTCAGGTGTCCATATTAATGCTATAGGTGGGGATTGTCCTGGTAAAACAGAACTGCATAAAGACATTTTGCTTCGCTCAGATATTTTTGTTGAATATCCTCCTCAAACCAGAATTGAGGGTGAAATCCAGCAACTCTCAAAAAACCACAAAGTTACAGAATTTTGGAAGGTCCTTACTGGAGATGAATCGGGAAGAACTAGCGAAGGTCAAATTACTCTGTTTGATGGTGTTGGATTCGCTATTGAGGACTTTTCTGCTCTAAGGTACGTCTATGATAAAATTCGAACAACGAATGATTTTGAATCTCTAGACCTTCTTGCAAACCCTCAAAACCCACGTAATTTATACGGATTGCTTGGCGGCTCTTCTGCTTATAAAGAATTGAAAGCAAGCGCATGAGCTTGTCATCCTTACAAGCGCCTCAAGCTGTCATAATGATAAGGCCTCATAATTTCTCGCCTAATCCTTTAACCGCTGCTGATAATGCGTTTCAAAGACCTCCTGAAACATTTGAGGGAGAAAATATTGCTCAAGCTGCTTATAATGAGGTTACAGCTGCCGCAGCCTGCTTAAACGCTTTTGGTATCGATACATTTGTTTTCGAAGATTACACGACTGAAACACCTGATAGTGTTTTTCCAAATAATTGGTTCTCGACTCACGCAGGAGGGCGCGTGGCTGTTTATCCGATGTATGCTCCAAACCGCCGTAAGGAACGCCGTCCAGATGTTATTGAGATGTTGAAGACGAATTTCAAAGTTGATGAAGTGGTGGATTATTCTTCTATGGAATCCGACGGTGTATTTCTTGAAGGCACTGGAGCTATGGTACTCGATCATATCGGTAAAATTGCTTATGCGGCGATATCAAAGCGAACAAGCCCGAAAGCCTTTAAGCGGTTTTGTAATCATTTTGAGTATGAACCTGTATTATTTCAAGCAACTGATAAAACTGGCCGACCAATTTATCATACAAATGTGTTAATGTGCGTCGCTACTGATTTTGTCTTAATCGGACTAGATATGATCCGAGATAAAGATCAAAGAGATAATTTGCGCAAGAGTATCTTAGCCTCTGGTCGTACAATTATCGAATTAAGCGAAGAACAAATCAACAAATTTGCAGGTAATGCTTTAGAATTACAGAGTTATGAAGGACGAGTATTAGCCCTGTCTAGAACTGCAATGGACGCCTTGAAAAC
>CAZNWH010000142.1:1857-4507 GCA_964576765.1 uncultured Hellea sp. | reverse complement strand
CAATTTTAGATATTCTTGAGCCTTATTGGTCAGAGGGCAACCGATTGAGCTGGCGAGGCTATTCCCCCGATGAACTCGGTATGCCTTTTGATGTGATTGCTATGCCGGATTTTGAGTGCAACCTCTCATGGACACCGACTCAAATTGTGGCGCTCATTACATCTTGGTCAGCCCATAAAAAGGCCCGTATGGACGGTCATGAGGATAAACTTCGCCAAATAGAGACAAAAGCTATTCGAGATTTAGGCGACGCGCCCAGATCATTTGTTTTACCACTTAATAGCTTAGCGGGACGGGTATCCTAGAGCACATCCAAAATCGCTTCGGCGAGCCTTGGGATGTTATCAGCATTGGCACCGGCTATATTTATGCGGCCTGAATTCATGATATAAATGGCGTGTTCACTGCGCAATTTTTCGGCTTGGGCCGGGGAGAGCGGCAGGGTCGAGAACATACCGTTCTGATCTTTGACCGCGCGGGACATGGCTTGTCCGCCTTCAACATTAAGCGCTTCGGAAAGGCTCTGGCGTAAGCCGCGCATGCGCTCGCGCATTTCGTCCAGTTCGCCTTCCCATAAAGCCCGCAGCTTATCGTCTCGTAAAATTCGCGTGACAATTGCCGCGCCGTGATCAGGGGGCATAGAGATAATTTTGCGCTGGATCGCGCCAAATTGGCTTTTGGCCGCAAGCGCTTTTTCGGGGCTTTGCGTGATAGCCGCGATAAGACCGGTGCGTTCGCGGTAGAGCGCAAAGTTCTTGGAACAGCTCGCTGCCAGCATGACGTCAGGGCAAAGCTCGATCATTTTACGCAGGCCATAAGTATCTTCTGCCATGCCGCGTCCTAAGCCGAAATAGGCCAGATCAACGTAAGGAAATAATCCGCGTTCGGCCATGAAGGGGGCTAGGCGGTCCCATTCTGCGGCCGAAAGGTCAGCCCCCGTTGGGTTATGGCAGCAGCCATGGAGCAAAATGATATCGCCTCGTTTGGCATTTTTATCCAAATGATCCAGCATATCGCCGAAATCAACGCCTAAGGTCTCGCGGTTATAATAGGGGTAATGTCCGATCTTCAGCCCTGCTGTAGATATGAGCGGGATATGATTGGCCCATGTCGGGGTCGAGACCCAAACGGTGGCGTCAGGTGCGATGACTTTAAGTAGCTCCGCACCAAGACGAAGCGCGCCGGAACCGCCGGCTGTTTGTGATACGCCGATGCGGCCCTGCGTAATGGCGGGATGGTCCGCGCCGAGCATAAGCGTCAGCATATCGGCGCAATAATCCTGATTACCGGTTGTGCCGACATAGGCTTTTGTGGTCTCCTCACGGCCCCAGAGCTCCTCGGCGAGCTTGACCGATTTCATAATCACGGTTTGTCCCGCGGCGTCTTTATAGACCCCGACTCCAAGGTCGATTTTGTGCGGGCGTGTATCGGCTTTGCATTGCTGCATTAATTCCATGATAGGGTCATTGGGGCGGGATTTAAGGGCCTCAAACATATCGAACTCGCTTTAGGTCAACTATAAATTTAGAGGCTTGGCCTAACGCAATAGGGCGGTAATGAAAAGCACGAAAATGCGAGAATGACATCCCGTTTTGAATTGTCCTAGTCGAGTGTTCGTGCTTCTTCGACGAGCATGATCGGTACACCTTCGCGGATCGGATAAGCTAACTTGGCTTTCTTACTGATTAGCTCATTAGTCTCGGAATTATAAGTCAGCGGCGCACGAGTTTTAGGACAAACCAGAATAGTGAGCATTTTAGGATCTATGACGGTCTCATTTGACATTATGTGCCTATTAACATGTGGCTATCAACGACAATTTCTATTGTCTGGGTTGCGAGCTAGATTGACCTGAATTTTTGCCCGCGTAAAGATGCATGAGCCCGATTAAGAGCCGCCGCCGGTCATCGGTTGTTTCCGCCTCTATGAGAGATTGCTTATCTTCGGCTTCGAACGGACTGATCATCGCCGCTTGATTAATTAAAACAGGCAGCGGGATTTCAGCCAGACTATCCCAATCAATTTGCACGCCGAGTGTTTTGGCAAATGCCTTCATAGCTACGGTCAATGTACTCCGATCACTTCGCCCGGATTCGGACAGGGCTTCGGACGTTTGCTTCGCATTATGGATATCGGCATCGACCGCAAAATCATCAAAACTGATCCTCGCCTGACGATAGGGAGTTTTAACCTCCAGCTCGTCGATAATGCGAAACCGTTTAAGTCCTTTAAGAACCACCATATAGCGACCATCATCCATTTCCGCGAATTGCGTGATACGGCCAAGCCCGCCAATTTGCACAACCTCATCGCTGTTTTTGGATTTCTTTTGCACCATCCCGATGAGGCGCTCGGCTTTAAGCGCGTCGTCAATCATATTCAGATAGCGCGGCTCAAAAATATTGAGCGGCAGATCACAGGCGGGCAACAGCACAGTTCCATTTAGCGGAAATATAGCGATTTGCTCGGGGTTCGTTCGGCGTGTCAAAGATTTATAATGGGCACTCATATCCTATAGGTGGGTTTGCCCATCCATTTTGTCAATCCGTTTTGAGTCATAATTATGGTAAATCCAGAGAGACGTGGCAGGCTTGACATATAAGTCAATATATGTAGAGTTATAGAATGACACGTTATCGAACGCCTTCGC
>CAZNWH010000142.1:0-1757 GCA_964576765.1 uncultured Hellea sp. | reverse complement strand
TCCAAGATATAATTATGCGCTGCGCTGCGCATATGCTGCCTGCTGCGCAAGCCGAGTGGGGGCAGGCCATGCAGGCTGAATTTGCAGGCATTACAGACGAACGAGAGAGGTTGAAATTTGCTGTGGGCTGTTTGCAAGTTTCGCTCATGGGCGCGGCGCAAACACGGCAAGGACTAAGTTTTATCGGGCGCGGCCTTGTGGCAATGGGATTAGCCTTTTTTAGTCTTTACGGTCTTTTGTTTGTCGCCGCGCAGGTTCAAACCCCTCAATTCACAACGCTCTTTACGGCTCTGTGCTTTTACTATGCCGGTGCAGCCGGCTTCACAGTTTTAAGTTTGAAGGGTCTGCGCATATATTCAAGTCTTGGCTTTGCAGCGGCTATTATAGCTTGGATGATTTTAAAGCTTACCAAGTTTGAGACATCCGATATTTCGAATTTTTATTTACAAGCCTTAAGCTTTGAAGTGGCAATCATGACGGGCGCGCTTATTGTGGCAGCGATATATCTCTCGCTTATCACGTCCAGAGATGAGGCCGTGTTGTGAATAATATCCAAAAAAGTCTGGCGGCACTCGCGCTTCTATTAGGGATCGCCCATATTATTTTTGGGATTATTGTTTTCAAAAGCTATAATTTGGAAGTTGTCTGGTTTATCGGTGCGGGCGTTGCTATGATTGCTGTGGCTATGACTAATTTGAGCGCAACATCTCTTAGACTGCGTTTGATTCAAAATTTTATGATGTTGCTTTACGTCATCGCTATTTTAGGCGTTCTCCAGCAGATACAAGCCATTATTGGGGGCCTTTTATTTGGCGGCCTTTTCTTAGTGTCTGCGCTCCAATTTTTAAGCAAACAGAATTGAAGAGAGCTGTCTGCGTCCCTCAATAGAGACCTCTGATGTCGGGCCTTCGGCTTCGAAGATGGTGAGCAAAAACAAACGCGCCGCTTCGCCCTTATGCGCGCGGTTCTTTTTGATGGAATACAGCAGGTGCTCCACGGCTTCGCCGTTACGGCCAGAGGCTGCTAAAGCTTTCGCCAGCACCAACCTTGCATCCAGATCATCAGGCTTGGCATCCACGGCAGCTTTCAGCTCTGCCGTTTCATCCGGCGCGGGAGCAGGTTCAGCCGCGATGGTGAGCTGTGAGCGCACCGCCGCGATTTCGGGATGATCGGTGATTGAGGCATCCGCGCTGGCGATAAGGTCTGCCGCGCCGGTTTCATTGCCGCTATCAATATAGACCCGCGCCAGACCCGCCATAGCTTCGGGGTTTTTGGAATCCAGTGTTAAAGCTTGGGCATAATCCTGCGCTGCGCCGCCCGGATCACCCGCCGCGAGACTGTCTTTGGCCCGCGCGGTGAGTTCGGCGGCCTCGGCGATAGGATCAGATTCCCCGCTGAGGCGCCCAACAAATTTTTGCAGCTCGGATTCGGGCTGTCCGCCCATAAAGCCGTCAACGGGCTCTCCGTCTTTAAAGGCAAAGACAGCAGGGATAGAGCGCACGCCGAGCTGTCCGGCCACGGCCGGGTTCTCATCAATATTGATTTTGACCATTTTCACCGCGCCTTTGGCCTCGCTAACCGCGCGCTCAAGCGCAGGCATCAACTGCTTACACGGGCCGCACCACGGCGCCCAGAAATCCACCACAACAGGGGTCTCTTTACTGGCTTCAATCACATCGGCCATAAAGGCGGTGTCGGAGCTATCTTTAATCATATCAAGCGCGGCATCAGTCATAGGGGAATCCTTAGAAAATCTA
>CAZNWH010000141.1:0-4613 GCA_964576765.1 uncultured Hellea sp. | reverse complement strand
ATAATATCGAAACTCATGGCCAGAAAAGCTATAACGGCGTGGCTATCCTCTCAAAGCATCCCTTTGACGAGGTCTTACCGCGCCTAGCTGGAGATGAAACGGACGAACAAGCCCGTTATCTGGAGGCAGTTATTTCTGGTCCCAATGGTCCGTTTCGTGTAGCCTCAATTTACCTCCCCAATGGCAATCCGGTTCAGGCTGAAGACGGAACACTGACGGAAAAATATAAATATAAACTTAACTGGATGCGGCGTTTGAAAGAACATGCAGCCACCATTTTGAAATATGAAGAACCGCTTATTTTAGCCGGAGATTACAATGTTATTCCAGATGCCAAAGATGTTCACGACCCAAAAGGATGGGAAGGCGATGCGGCCTACCGACCTGAAACTCATGCGGCATGGCGGGCGCTTCTTAATCTGGGCTTGACGGAAAGTTTTGAACAGCTCGACGGCCGGGCAGAGCAATATACATTTTGGGATTATCAGCGCGGGGCTTGGCAAAACAATTTAGGTATCCGGATTGATCACCTGCTCTGTTCGCCGCAGGCCGCCGATAGGCTATCTTCGATCAAAATAGATCGCAATGTGCGCGACGGTGTTAAACCATCAGATCATGTGCCAGTTATTGGAACGTTTGACTTATAGACCTAAAACCGGGGCAAGAGTAATCCATGCAGACTTTCACAAAAAAACGGTAAATCATGTTGCATGTCCTTAAAGACCGGATGGGCCGGATCAAATTTCTCTGCTGATCCTCTGACGGCCGGCATCAACCTATCGATTAGGCCACGATAATAGCTAGCCCTTTCGGCATCAACAGCCTCAGAGCCTTTGGCTCCAATACGGGCTTGAAGAGTTTGTAATTTTTCGAGAAGATAAAACATCCCGCCAATTTCATTGATAATCGCCGTAGAAGCATCTTGATAATTGACTGAGTTTAGATCCCGGGAAAAATCAAACCGGTCATCAATATCAATGGTGACATGGAATTTATCACCCAGAAAGGCACATTGAACATTACGTCCTAAATAATCCTCCGAAAAGTCTATCAACCGTTCCATAAAATCAGGCGTAATTAAAAGCCTAGCTTCGACTTGATCATCACTAAAGACTTCGAATTTTTTCTCGAAGACAGAACTGGCGAAACCAACGCGTTTTAAATCCTGGACAACAGGTGGATTGAGCCTGCCCATGTCGCGGCGAATAATCGTTCGGCCCATAAAACGGCTATGATGAGGCAGGCTAATGACCACGCCCTGAAAGCCGCGGCGCTCGCTAAAGGTCGCGTCCATTGCAGCCATATCTTCTCCGTCTAAGAGCTCTCCCATAATCTGGCTCATCTCCTCTATTCGTCTCATATTTCGGAGATTACCAATGCTGGATTGTTTCATTTTTCCAGCTGTTACATCAACCAATTCAAAACTTTGATTATCAAAGGCATGTCCTCTAACGCGGCCACGGAAATCAAATCGGCCAGTTAAACTTGTAATAATGCCTGCGGCTCTTAGGGGCATAAGAATACCGGGGGCGCCAACAGAGGGTTCATAATCCCACCCAAGGGCGTCATGAATATATTTACGTAGGCTTTGCACCTGCGCCCCATAATTTTTGGGTGGATAAAAATCTTGCTCCTTCATACCCGAAGGATAACGAAATTAGTTTAAAGTTCGGTTATGACGCGTTTGGGGCAAGAACCGCATCAACAATGTCGTAAATTGCCCCAACTTCATCGAGAACTTTTTGCGTGCGCTCAGGCGATGTTAGTGGTTTCAACATCGACCCCGCTTCATAGCGATTTTTAGTTTCGACAACGATCAGTAATTGCCCTTCTATGAACCCAAAACGTATATTCTTTCCATCCACGCTATTTTCCAGATCCACCAATTTTTGCATAAAATGCGGATCAAGCAAATAACGCGATTCAACTTGATCGGTGCTATAAGCTTCAAAAATTTTCTCAAAAACGGGATCCACTAAACCAACGCGTTTCATATCCCCTCGTTTTTTACGCTGAAACATGCCTTTATCTCTCAAGACTACGGTTTGTCCTAAAAACGTCCTTGGAAAGGTAAGCGTCATGATTTGACCTCGAAACGCCGTTACCCAATCATCATCATTTTTACGTTCTAAATGCGTTTCCACAGATCGAAAATCAGCGCCATGAGCTTGACCCGACAGTTGATCTTCAAAAGATGCGCGGTAGCTTGAAGAAGCAATTTTCGCAAGATCGTGATCATTATCTGAGTTGAAACCCTTTGGAATAAGACCAAATTTTCCTAATAAATCCAAGTCAGGTTTGGTCGTCACTTTCTCCTGAAATGTCCATCCAATAAATGCACATATACCGCCAACAATCTTACCTTTGGCATAACCCTTAACAGATTTCATGAGCCATGAATAAAGGCCAAAATTTGCGATGACGCCGCCAAATAACGCAAAAAATATAAGCTGAAGCTTATCCGTCCTCATAAACAGAAAAATGGCTATAAGGGCGGCTATTGCAGTAATTATGGCCCCGTATAATTTGGCTTTACCCAAGGACTCACGCCGTGAACCTTCTTGCGAGGCAAGCAAGGGAAATATCTCATCATGGAAATATTTGGAAAAGCCTTTTAGCTCGACATGATGTTCATCGAATTGATGCAAATGTCTATCCTAACGCAGAAATAGCCTCATTAAGTTTTTCAAGCTCAGCTTCGTAACCCGCACGGCGCTCTTTCTGGAGTGAAACGACTTTCTCAGGGGCTTTGGAAACGAAGGCTTCATTGCCGAGTTTTTTGTCAATTTTTTCGATCTCGGTTTGAGCTTTTTCGATCTCTTTAGACAGGCGGGATTTTTCGGCGGCAGTATCAATGAGCCCGTCTAGCGGTATCGCAAAGGTCACGCCGTCCACCACGGTTTGCAGCGCGCCTTTGGGGGCTTCGCTCGCTGTCTCTACGCTGTCTACACGGGCCATGGGCGAGAGGACCTCGGCATATTGGACAAGACGCGGGTCGAGGCTACCGGCAAGCATTAAGAGCGGCGCTTTCTTACTTGGCGGGATATTCATTTCAGCCCGCACAGAGCGGATATTGGTAATCAGTTCAATGAGCCAATTCATATCTGTTGTCGCGGCGTCGTTGATAAGATCATCGTTGAGCTCTGGCCAATCAGACACAATCAAAGCCTGCGGACGGTCAGATGTTTTCAGCCAGATATCTTCGGTAATGAACGGCATAAAGGGATGTAAGAGCTTGACGATTTGATCACGCGTCCAAGCAAATGTCGCACGGGTTTCGCTCAGCTCGGATTGATTATCCCCCGTCAGGATGGGCTTGGTCATTTCCAGATAATAATTACAGAACTTATCCCATGTGAATTTATAGATGGCATCTGCGGCGTCATTAAAACGATAGCTTTCAATACAGCGCGACACTTCGGAAACTGTTTTGGTTAGTTCAGAGATAATCCATTTATTGACCGTCATCGCGGCGGCAGCTGGGTCAAAACCTTCAAGCGTATTGCAATCATTCATCTGGCCGAAATTGGCGGCAGACCAAAGCTTGGTGCCAAAGTTCCGATAACCCGCAATGCGATCCACAGAAAGGCGGATATTGCGGCCCTGCCCTGCCATGCTCGCGAGCGTAAAACGCAATGCGTCCGCGCCATAAGCTTCGAAGCCATCGGGATATTGCTTGCGCGTGGCCTTTTCGATTTTCGGGGCTTTTTCAGGATTTTTCAGCCCGCGCATGCGCTTGGCGACAAGCTCATCAATGGAGACGCCGTCAATCAAATCGAGCGGGTCGAGCGTGTTGCCGACAGATTTGGACATTTTCTTGCCCGCTTCATCAAGGACAAGGGCGTGGATATAGACATCATCAAAAGGCACGTCTTCCATGAAATGCAATCCCTGCATCATCATCCGCGCTACCCAGAAAAAAATAATATCAAAGGCCGTGACAAGGGTTGAAGTGGGGTAGAAGCGCTCAAGCTCATTGGTATTTTCAGGCCAACCAAGCGTGGAGAACGGCCAAAGACCGGATGAAAACCATGTGTCTAGGACGTCAGGGTCGCGTGTTAGGGTTATGGATTTAACAACATAATTTTGAGTGCCTTCATTTTCGATTTCAATATTCCGAACTTCACCAAAAGAAATTGCACATTGCTTGCCATAATAATTTTTGGCCCTTTCTCTGACAGCAGCTTCGTCCAAGCCAACAAATAGCAACTGCTTATCGCTTATATCAATCAATCCATCATCAGAAATATGCCAACCTTCCCAAGCCGGTATCCGATGTCCCCACCAAAGCTGCCGCGAAATACACCACGGCTGGATGTCTTTCATCCAGTGGTCATAGGTCTTTTTCCAATTTTCGGGGATGAAGCGGGTGGAGCCGTCATCGACTTTGGCCATCGCCTCGCCTGCGAGTTTATCCGCTGCGACGAACCATTGGTCCGTCAGCATAGGTTCAATGACGACGCCTGAACGATCACCGAAGGGTTGTTCTATTTTCAGCTTTTCTGTCTCAGCCAAAAGACCCGCTTCGTCAAATTTGTCGACGACAAGTTTGCGCGCTTTGACCGTAAAGAGGCCGTGAAAGTCTTCGGGAATAATCTCTAGCGGTAAAACAT
>CAZNWH010000140.1:0-4674 GCA_964576765.1 uncultured Hellea sp. | reverse complement strand
ATTAAAAGAAACCGGGCTGAAAGTACGGGGTCAGGTCGCCGAACAAGCGCGTCTGATTTCCTGAAAAAGAAAACCAGCGGCGAGTAAGCTCTCTCTAAATAAGAAGCGACTGACAGAACAGTTATTTAATGTTGTTCGTCTGCTCGCGGGCTGGGCCGTGTTAATCCTAAAATAGAAAATATAATAGAAAATAAAAAGATGAGCATTAGAGTTTCGGAGCTTAGATTACGCTCATCGTCTTTTGTTGCGTTTATGCTTGGCGTATTATTGTTTGAAACACTTCCCTGTCCTATTTGACTAGATGGACGTAATTTGGATTGAAGGGCGTTGACTTTCATTTTTAGATCAAAACGCTGCCATGACTTTCTGAGCTTTTCAGATTTATCCTTGACCCAAATCTGTGTGCCTTCAATAACTTTAATCACGTTTTGGGATTTATCTTGGACGGTCGAGTAACCACGAAGCTCCAATGTATTGCTAGCTTGACCTATCGTAACTTTTTTAATCATTTTCTGAGCAGGGACATAAGCGTAATCAGGAGCTGTTAGAGTTGCGCTTTGAATTGGTTTCGGTTTTGGCACGTCGCCGCCAAGGTTGCGCGCCTCAATGAGCGCGAGCATACGGGTACGAAAACCTTCCAACTTTGATTTAACGGTTTGGATATCAAATCCATCAAATTCAAATTGTGTCCAATCTGCATGTGGCAGATCAATAGAGGGCCATGTGAAATTTGGGGCTATGTCTGATAGACCGATAGCCTTGG
The DNA here is from genome assembly GCA_964576765.1 of uncultured Hellea sp. Classification (GTDB taxonomy): domain Bacteria; phylum Pseudomonadota; class Alphaproteobacteria; order Caulobacterales; family Maricaulaceae; genus Hellea. The sequence goes on along the minus strand of CAZNWH010000140.1, from coordinate 3,911 downwards.
GTTTGGGATTAACAAATCCGGGCACGCTCATAGCTGTCTGCGCCATCAAAACATTGGATCTGTTCCAACGAGATACGCTGCCTTCAAGCCTATTCCAATTATCCGGTTTGATCACATCATTGGCGACGTTTGAAAAACTACGACCGGGAACATTGGTAATGACGCCCATGACCTGACCCTTTCCGAGTGGTGAAGGATATAAGGCGGCTACGCCGCCTTGGCCAATACGGCTGGTTTGAGTTTGACGAGCTGCATATAGACGCATCGTGTCAGCCTCATTATTTGAAGCAAAGCGTTCAATTGATGCGATAATTTGGTTTGTCCCGTTGAGCGGTTTCCCCCTTAGAGCAGAGGTTAAACCTTGCGGAGCTGTTTGGCGAAGACGTGAGGTCAAGGCAGAGCTCGGGCCTATGAACAATATATTTTTATTCGGGGCTATTGATGCATAATTGCTTGAACGCATATAATTAGCCTCTGTCCAGCCGCGTCCTGATGATTTTGCAAGCTTGGCCAGAACTTTAAGCGACGCCCCATAATCACGTGATGATCGTGAAGGCAGGGCAATAACTGTGTCTTTCCCGTGTTCAATGGAAAACGGCGCGCCCGATGCTGTGAGTTTACTCAATTCTGCAATCGGTGATGTCTGCGGTGTTTCAATTTTAATGCGTGATCCTTGACCTAAATAAAAGCCGGGAAGCTTTTGCTGGAAACTACACCCGGAGCTTTTTTTTGTGGAAAGTTCGGGCGTAATCGTCAAAAGGTTGCCAGACCCATGTAAGGACCCCATTGGGATATCAAAAGCCACAGATTTACGCGCCTTATCAAGCTTCGTGTAGCCCAAAGAATGTCCGTTCAGATTGACCGAGACACGAGAGTCATCATCGACATTTTTGTTGCTTGCCAGACGTAATAAAATTTCACCTTGGCTAGATTTAGGGTCTGCAATATTAAACTTAATCTGTTTGGCTTGAGGTCCCCAACCGTCTTCAAAATAGGTGCCGCCGAGATCAGAGATCTTAGCCATTTTATCTATTGTGGTTTTGTTGGCATCAAAGGGTGATAGAAACTGCATTTCGCTCAAGCTTGTCTCTGCCCGCCGAGTTGGCGGTAGAGGTCGTGTGGCAAAGGCACTCGCCATAGCGGTGACTTCATCATCTGTATCTCCGGTAATCACGAGGCGCATAGGGCGTCCGTCATGCACACTAATGCGCGGCCCGGTTCCGTCTAAAATATCGCGATCAGTGACGTGGCCGTGAAGTTCATCACGTCGTCCCAGAACGATTTCAAATTCAGATGAGCGGCTATTCGTTCTAAAGTCAGGTATGTTTTTCATGCGCAGCCCAACGCCTTGCGCGGCAAGGGCTTGCAGCTTAGTCGTATTTTGACCCCGGGCGAGAATGCTTATAGATTTAGGTGCCGTTGTGCCGTTAGACAGACGGGCTTCAATTTCGCTTAAACGATAGTTTCTAGATTTCGCTCGCGCCTTGATGACGATAAAACTTTCCTTGAAGTTTAGGCTCCATGCTCCGTGCTGAGGTTCGAGACATTGTGCGCCGGAGGGCGTTTTATAGGTGATTTTGACTGTGTTACGACGGGGCCGTATTTTGCCGGGGTTGAGTTTAATGCGCGTATCAAACCCCTGGCCTCGCGTAACAATCGGGACGGGCTTATCATTATTAAATTGTACCATTATTGGCGTGCGAGAGCTAACGCGGCCTACAGGGTCGGCAGAGAGAAATAATTGTAATCCGTCCGTCCAATCGGCATCTTCTTTATTGAAACTAAACTCAGCGCTTGGATTGCGCCAATCAAGAAGCATGGAATCGCGCCCCTCAACTTCGTTAAATGTGGCTTTGTAGACAACATTTCGTCCCTGAGAGGCGACAACGCCTGCATTTGCGGTGACAGGCATCATAAATGAGCTTAAAAGGACCGAAAGTGCTAAGGCCTTTAGAGCTTTATTACTGATATGGGACATAGTCCGCCGCCTCATGATTAATCTGAGGTTAACAAAGCAAGATGAGTGCCAAATATGCGGATTCAGGCGAAATTGATGAAAAGGGCTTTCTTAAAAGGTGAGTTAGTAAAATAATGCCGCGATTAAATGCAGGATTTTGGACGTCGGCCCTTATTCGCCAAGCCCAGCAGGGCGGGGCTTTTGCGGTGGTTATTCGGCGCGGCGATCCCGATGCCGGCGCGTGTTTGGTTAAGGTGCGTACACTTGATGGACAGGCATCGCTCTACCGTCCAATTCGCAATATGGAGGGCCAGCGCGTGTGGCTGCCTAAGGGGCCTGAAATAGAGACAGAGATCGACCTTTATATCAACCGGCGCATTGATGATGACCCCGATTTATGGGTGCTTGAGATCGAAGACCGTCAGGGGCGACATTTTCTTTTGGAGCCGATTGAAACGGCTACGCCTTAGACAGGCCAATCCGGTGTTTAAGACGCCATCCCAAGAGTATTGAAGCGGCGATTAAGCCTACCATCAGGCCGTACCAAACCCCATTCGCGCCAATGTCTGTTTTCAGCCCAAGATAATAGGCGACGGGAAAACCAATCACCCAATAGCTGATCCCCGTCAGAACCATGGGCCAACGCACATCTTTCAGGCCGCGTAAGAGCTGATTGGCCGAAACTTGAATGGCGTCGAAGAACATGAAGGCGGCGGCGATAGGCAGGAAGCCGACAACAAATGCAATGACTCTGGCATTCTCTGCCTTTTCCAGTTCAAGGTAGAAAGAGGTGATGATTTCGGGGACAAGCGCGATTGGAATAGCCATGAACATAATGGCGATGACAGAGCATATGATGGTCACGCCCGCGCATCGTGTCAGGGCGGCTTTGTTTTCCGCGCCTTCGGCCAAACCAATGCGGACAGCTCCGGCCATGGATAACCCCCAAGGCAGCATAAAGGCCAAGGCGGCCACATTAAGCGCGATTTGATAAGCAGCTTGCTGCATTACACCAATGACGCCCATGATAATAACAGCCGCGTTAAACAGCATGCCTTCAAAAAGGGTTGTAATACTGATGGGCCATCCTAAGGAAACAACCTCTTTAAAACGTGACCAATCAGAGTTCCAAAAGTTTTTGAAAACTTGAAAACTATTCGCGCGCGCATCGAGCCGGATATAGAGCACGAATAGAAAGAACCCTAAGATATAAGAGAGTGATGAGGCGATACCCGCACCGACAAGCTCAAGCCGGGGTACGCCAAATTTGCCAAATATAAAAATATAATTGAGCAAGACATTGAGCGCGGTGACAATGACCACCAAGATAAAGGGGATCATGGTTTTTTCGAGCGCGGCTAAAAAATTACGCAGCGCCATTGTGCCCATAGCAAAGGCCAATCCCGGCCCTAAGGCCAGAACATAAGCGCCCGCTTTTTGAGCCACAATAGGGTCTTGTCCCAAGGCTAAGGCCAGCCGTTCGGTCTGTGTCAGGCAGAGGATGATAAAGGGCGTCATAAGGAAAATTACCCAGAGCGCCATACGCACAGACCGTCTTGCGTCCTGCGTATTGTTCTGGTCCGCGCCCAGCGCCTGAGAGACAAGCGGGGCGACAGCCATGACGGGGCCGGAGCCTAACATCCATAGCCCGAAATATATGACACTGCCCAGCGAGGCGGCGGCGACGTCATGCGGACTAATCCGTCCGATCATGGCCGTATCAAAGAAAAAAACCAAATATTGGACGAATTGCGCTGCGGCCATAGGCAGGCCCAAGACCAAAAGAGCGCGGGCTTCTCCAAGCCAATGATCTGGCATAATCGCTTTTTGCGGCGTGTTATGTGTTGTCAATTCAGACATAACGGGTCTGTTAGGCGCAAATGTAAAAAGGGGAAAGATAAATTATAATCGCCGACAAATCTGATGTTTTCAAATAAGAGTCGAGAATGTCCGC
>CAZNWH010000139.1:0-4718 GCA_964576765.1 uncultured Hellea sp. | reverse complement strand
AACAAATGTTTATGTTTTGTTCTTATTTGTGGATGACCCGTACAGCGCAGCACAATTTGCTCAAATAGCTTACGGAACAAATAACTTTCACGGAAGCGGTCATGACGGGCTTTGGAGAATGTCGAATGGTTCGGGACAACGTCCTCAATGCCCAACTGGCAAAACCAACGATAAGCCAGGTTCAGATGAACCTCATCGCAAAGCCGTCTCTCAGAACGAATGCCAAAGCAGTAACCGACAATCAGCATCCGGCACATCAACTCCGGATCAATGGATAGACGGCCCGTATGGCTATAAAAAGACTTAAGATGAACCCGCTGATCATCAAAGTTCAGAAATCGATCAATCTCGCGAAGCAAATGGTTTTGCGGAACCATCTCTTCCAGCGAGAGCTCATAAAACAGCTTCGCCGTTCCGCCGTCCAACTGTCCCATCTCGTGCATATTATTGAAAATAATTTGCACTAGCCAATTTCCTCGCATCTTTCGATAAATGAGCGAATCAGAAAGACGCCATTCAAGCTAGGAGTTTTTCAACAGTATTGCTCCATCATTGCCGCTCGCATGGGACGGGATACGCCCAAAAAAGGTTGCTAAACAATCGATTCTACTCTCTTTTCGCTAGGCCTCTGAATGTTTCATATACCAATCGCAAAATTGCGTGCAAAACTTCTCCATCGGAGAAAAAGGGCCAGGCTTATAATGCTCTGATGTCGTACCTTGGGTCATAGACCGGCAGAGCGTCACGTCTTCTGCATTTGTAACCCTCCAGACCTCTGTCATATGGGCCTCGTTGTAGTCTTGGCCTTCCACAGCGTCTTTGTGAACAATCCAACTAGTATAAAGCTCGCAATGGGTCGCATCGATGGGGAGAACCCAATTCGTCGCAATATGGTCTGATGTCATATGTATCCAAGCATTGGGATTAAGCCAAAGCGAAAGCGTGCCTTCGTCATGTCCCGTTTCAATATGCGGCCCTATAAGTTTCTTAGAGGCTAGTTTCCCGTCAAATGTGATAGATTGAAACCCATCCGCTAAGGGGTAACGCGCAACGCGGCACTGGTCAGAAACAGTAAAAGCTTGTTCTTCCCAAGCGAGCCCTGTCTTGTCCCATCGGTTTTGCGCCTTGGAAAGAAGTACATTATATTCCGGTGACATGGTTCCATTGAAACTAGAGGCATCAAAGAGCTTTAAGAGTTGTTTATGGTTACGGGCGCAGTGATTACATTCTCGGTTATTTATCATAACGGAGAGCCAACTGGCATCAATAATCTCACGTTCATGGTAAGCAAGTTTATAATCAGTCCCGCCCAAATCGAAGGGACGTGTATAAGGCTCAATAAGCTCCGCAATGACGTCCAAGTCTTCGCGTGTCGCATCTGGGTTTAAGCAAGCAAAAATCAAACCATCTACTTCGTCAACCGCAATTTGATTTAAGTAGATGTCTTTGCCTTCTGGGCTACTTGCAAATCCCTCGGGCATGCCTGCGCCGTGGACCAGCTCCCCGGTTGCCAAATCAAAAGCCCATTGATGATTAGGGCAAATAATACGCGCGCCGCACTTACCAGTATGGAGATTGATCAGCCTCGCGCTTTGATGCGCACAGCGATTAACATATCCGCGCATGACCCCATCCGCACCGTGAATGAGAAAATAGCTTTCTCCTAGCAAATTAAATTCAAAATAATTTCTGACCTTGGGAAGGTCACCCCGCGTTGCAACGAAAAACCACTTATTGTGATGAAGACGTTTTATCCTATCAGTGTCGAAATAGACATTACGGGGAAAACCATAACCAGATCTATAGACCATAATTCAAACCTATTGCTTTGCAGGTAGAACTATACCTCTACACCGCGAAAGCAAAATAAACTATATATTGCATTATCCTTATCTCTGTAGAGGATACAGTACTAAGTCCTACTAAATGTCACTTTATTGTTTTTGACATCCACCTTAAGGCTTTGGCCGTCTTCTATATCACCTGCCAGAATTTTTCGGGCGAGTTCATCCTGGACATTTTTCTGAATGACCCGTTTCAAAGGCCTGGCCCCATATGACGGGTCATAGCCTTGCTCACCGATCCATTTACGCGCGGCATCTGTTAGCTCCAAAACGATCTGCTTATCTTTGAGCCAGCCTTGTAAGCGCCTCATCTGAATATCGACAATCGCGCCCATATGTTCGGGTTTCAGTCGTTCAAAGAGTAGGATTTCGTCGATGCGGTTTAGAAATTCGGGCCTGAAATGTGCGGTCACTTCGGCCATCACACCGACACGGGCTGCATTGACATTATCGCCCTCGCCAAGTTTGAGTAGGTGCTGCGCTCCGATATTGGAGGTCATGATAATGAGCGTATTACGAAAATCCACTGTCCGGCCTTGTCCATCTGTCAGGCGTCCGTCATCCAAGACCTGCAAGAGCACATTAAACACATCGGGATGAGCTTTCTCGATCTCATCAAATAAGACAACCTGATAGGGACGGCGGCGGATGGACTCCGTTAAGGCCCCGCCTTCATCATAGCCAACATAGCCGGGCGGCGCGCCGATCAGGCGGGCAACAGAATGTTTTTCCATATATTCGGACATGTCCATGCGCGTAATGGCGGCGTCATCGTCAAACAGAAATGCTGCGAGGGCTTTCGTAAGTTCGGTTTTACCCACCCCTGTCGGGCCGAGAAATATGAAACTACCAATGGGCCGAGCCGGATCGCGCAGACCTGCTCGGGCGCGGCGTACGGCATCAGAGACGGCGGTGACGGCTTTTTCCTGTCCGACAACCCGCGCGCCTAAAACCTCTTCCATAGAGAGCAGCTTCTCGCGTTCGCTTTCGAGCATTTTGTCAACAGGGATACCGGTCCAGCGTGAGACAACTGCGGCAATGGTCTCAGAGGTCACAGTTTCAGAAGCTAGTGAGGGCGTATCGCTATCGACCTGCTCCAGTTTTTCCATTTGCTCTTCAAGGGCGGGAATATCTTCATGTTGAAGCTTTCCGGCTATGGCATAATCCCCGCGCCGTATGGCGTCCTGTAATTCAAACCGGGCCTGTTCGAGCTTTTCTTTGACATCGGTTGCACCTGCCAGCTTGGCTTTCTCGGCCTGCCATTCAGCGCTCATTTCAGAAGACTGTCCTTCCAGCTCTTCAATTTCCGCCCTACGTTTTTTAAGGCGGTCTTTGGAGGCTTTATCTTTTTCCTTCTTGAGGGCTTCGACTTCGATTTTTAGCTGCACCAAACGGCGATCTATTTCGTCGAGGGCTTCGGGCTTGCTATCCACTTGCATCCGCAGGCGCGAGGCCGCTTCATCCATCAGATCGATAGCTTTATCCGGCAGAAAGCGATCGGTAATATAGCGGTTAGACAGCAGCGCAGCGGAAACGATCGCGCCGTCGGAAATACGGATGCCGTGATGGACTTCATATTTTTCCTTCAGCCCCCGCAAGATTGAAACCGTATCTTCGACAGAAGGTTCAGTGATGAAGACCGTGAGAAAACGGCGAGCAAGAGCCGCATCTTTTTCTAAATATTTGCGATATTCATCCAACGTAGTTGCGCCAACACAGTGAAGCTCTCCTCGCGCGAGAGCAGGTTTAAGCAGGTTTGCGGCATCCATCGCGCCATCGCCTTTACCCGCACCCACAAGCGTGTGAATTTCATCAATAAAGAGAATAATTTCGCCATTGGCCGCTTCGATTTCCTTAAGGACAGCTTTAAGCCGTTCTTCAAATTCGCCGCGATATTTCGCGCCCGCAATCAGCGCCCCCATATCCAGCGCCAACAGGCGTTTGCCCTGAATGCTTTCGGGCACGTCGCCGGAAATGATACGGTTGGCCAAACCTTCGGCAATGGCGGTTTTACCCACGCCCGGCTCCCCGATGAGCAACGGATTATTCTTCGAGCGCCGCGAGAGCACTTGCATGGTGCGGCGGATTTCCTCGTCCCGCCCGATCACGGGGTCGAGCTTACCATTGCGCGCCGCCTGGGTCAGATCACGCGCATACTTTGACAGGGCCTCATATTGATCCTCCGCGGTGTCTGATGTGACAGGTTCGTCTTTACGAACGGATTTTATGGCGTCCGTGAGGCGCGTATTGTCCAAACCGATATGCTCCAGCACCGCGTTTAAATTCTTATCCGCATATAAAACAGCGGCCAAAAGCAGACGTTCTGTCGTCACAAAGGCATCTCCGGCTTTTTTGGCCGCCTTTTCGGCATTGGCAAAGGTTTTGGCAGCAGCTGTGGAGAGCGACAAACCTGACCCGCCCTCGACTTTCGGGAGTTTCCCCAAAGCCGTTTCAAGCTCGCTCTCAAATGGCGCGGTGTTCGCCCCGGCCATTTGAATAAGCTTTATGGGCAGGCCGCCATCATCTGCTGCCAACCCTGTCATAATATGCAGGGACGTCAGCTGTTGATGGTCACGCGTGACTGCCTCGGATTGCGCACTCTGTATGACGCTACGCGCGCGTTGGGTATATGTTTGAATATCCATGATATTCCTACTCTGTACTCTGTGGGCATTGTGCCCAGTTCAAAGCTTCAGATAGGAAATAATATAGCTGTTACAAGGTAATCTACTGTATTGTACTTAATAAGACTAACGTTTGTATTGGGGCGATTTTAAGCCGGTTGTTCCATTGCTGCTTAGTGCAAAAGCGAGCATTATAATTCTTGTTAAATGTGCTATGAAATAAGCAATGAAGAACTTGTTTGGAAAAATT
>CAZNWH010000138.1:0-4753 GCA_964576765.1 uncultured Hellea sp. | reverse complement strand
GGGAATATTGACCTTGAAAGGCCCCCATTTGCCTGCCCAACGATAAAGCTTAATCCTGACTGGCTTTGAATTATTCATTGTTAATTTTCTCTTGAGCAAACTCATATGTCAATAATCGAAACTAAAAATTCCCGTGATATACTGAGGACTAAAGGTGCGTGATGTCTGCTTGATACCGCTTATTAAATTTTAACCCTGTTTCCTAACAGCGTTTTCACCATTTTGTCCCATATTGCAACGCTAAGAACCGGGATAGCTGGTCAAAAACAAGGTGAAAATAATGGGAAAAACGATCCTCATCGTTGATGATGATCCGACTCAACGCCGCTTACTACAAGCGGTTATTGAGAAAAGCGGGTTTTCGACATTACAGGCTGATAATGGCGACACGGCGCTAGATATGGCGCTGGGCGCAGATGGCAAAAACATCCATGTCATGTTGCTTGATCTTATCATGCCCGGACGTAACGGCATGGATACTTTAACTGAGCTTGCCTCCAAACGACCTGAACTCCCAGTTATTGTTCTGACAGGAAAAGGTACGATTGATACGGTTGTTAAAGCTATGCAAATGGGCGCACGCGATTTTGTCGTCAAACCCGCCGCACCTGAACGCATTATAGTGTCAATACGCAATGCTTTAGCGATGAAAACACTGGTCGGTGAAGTTAAACGCCTTAAGAAAACAAATGTCGGCGGCCTGAGATTTGAAGACCTTATAGGTAATGCAGGAACGATGCGAACAGTCGTTGCAATGGGTGAACGCGGCGCGAAAGCGAATATTCCAATCCTAATTACAGGCGAGTCTGGTGTCGGTAAAGAAGTTATCGCCCGGGCCATTCAAGGTGCGTCGGAACGGTCTGATCGCCCCTTTATCACGGTCAATTGCGGGGCAATTGCAGAAAACCTCGTTGAATCCATCCTCTTTGGTCACGAAAAAGGCTCGTTTACCGGTGCAAATTCAAAACATTTAGGGAAATTTCAAGAAGCCAATACAGGGACTCTCTTTCTTGATGAAATCGGGGAATTACCCCTTGAAATGCAAGTTAAATTACTCCGTGTCTTACAAGAAGGTGAAGTTGATCCCATCGGATCCAAACGCACAGTTCCTGTTAATGTCCGAATTATATCCGCCACAAACCGCGATCTTTCAGAGGCTGTAAAAAACGGAAATTTTCGTGAAGATCTATTTTATCGCTTAAATGTATTCCCAATTGCTGTTCCGCCCTTGCGGGAACGCACAGAGGACATACCAGCTTTGACCGAGCATTTCATCAAGCGCTTTAACGTGCAGGAAAAAATGAACGTTGTCGGTGCAGAGTCCGAGACAATTGAACTACTAAAACATTATGAGTGGAAGGGTAACGTTCGTCAGCTGGAAAATACTATTTTCCGTGCCATGATTTTATCAGATGGTCACACATTAAAACCCCAAGATTTCCCACAGATTTCTGGCTTAATGCCAACAATGATCAAGAGCAAAACTGAAGGCCCTCTTTCATCATTGGTCAGTCAAATGGACGTAAATGTAAATAGTGACCTCCATAAAGATAGCGACCTCTCTGTAACATTTTTAGATGTCGAAGGTCATTTACGAACACTTGAAGACATTGAACGGGATCTTATCCAATTCGCTATTGAAAATTATTCAGGACATATGAGTGAAATTGCGCGCCGCCTTGGGATTGGGCGCTCAACATTATATCGTAAAGTCCGCGAACACGAGCTCGACGTTGAAAGCGTCAAATCGGCTTAAGTTAGGGAAAGAGCGTGGAATCTATCGTAAACATATTTGGATTACATCCGAAAAATTACGGATATTTAGCTCTCTCTACAATGAATGATGCTCACATCAATATTGATTTAAAATGCCAGCTGAGCACTCAAATTGGCACAGGTTTTGCTTATATCTATGCAGATGAACAGCAAATAACGTCAATGAAATAGTCAAATCAGGTTAGGACGGGATACCATGAAAACTATATTGAAAATCACACTACTTGCTAGCGCGGCAGGCTTAGCAGTCACGCTTCCGGTGTCTGCAGCTGATGAATTGTCGGGTTTACGCGGCATGTTTAGCCCCCAATCAGCCGTTGCTGAATTTGAAAGTCGCTATGCAGCCCCTCAAAGTCAAGCAGGCGCTTGGCAACAAGAAACATGGCAGCAACGCCGTTTACAGGCTCAACAGAGCTATACACAACCAACTCATGCAACACATTATGCGCAGAGTTCTTATACTCAGCATAGGCAAGCTGAGCCAAATGTAAGATATTACACAGCTGAGGAATATTATGGTCGGAACCAGTTAAGAGGACAGCTAGCCCCCAAAGCCGCAAAAAGACCTCGCTTTGGTTTTGGTGATATATATGATTTTGAAAGTGGTCGTTGTGGGAAGGCCTGTGCCGCTCCCGCTCCAGTACGCGTCTATTCACCCCGGCCAACTTATTATGCTCCAGCCGTAAGACAACAACCTGTTCGTCAACTCGCTGGCTATAGATGCTGGAATGGCGAAATCGTGCAAGATAAGAACGGCTGTGAGCGTCAAACTATATCACAAACTATTCCGCAATATCGTTGCTGGGATGGTGAAGTCGTCACGGATAAGAATGGATGTAAACGCCAAACAATTACACGTGAAGTCGTACGCCAGGTAAATCCTAGTCCAGTTAGCTCTTCTCCGACCAGATCGACTTCGTTCAACTCTGCGAGTACTCCGGTTAACTGCCCATCTGGAACATCAATTCAAGCTGACGGAACATGTTTGCAGTTTAGTTCAACCCCGACTTCAAGCTTTGATAGCGGGTCAAGCTTTAGCAGCAGCAGCAGCTCTTCTAGCTATGGCAGCGGATCTAGCTTTAGTGGAGGCATACCGACAAATTGCCCATCTGGAACCATCGCGCAAACTGACGGTACCTGTCTTGAAAGTGGTGGATCAACAGATTTTTCTAATCCTTTCACAGGATCCTCTGTTGAAATTTTCTCAGGGAATGAGACATCATCAACACCATCATATGGCTACCAATCTGATGGCAGCTACGGCATAACCGATTATCCTCCCATTCGGAAATAATTCGGAACGCAAAACGTAACGTCAAGACGTCTGATTATCCGTCTTTACGAGCCGTAGATAGGGCCGTTTCGGCCTCGGCGCACAAATATTTATAACGGGCTGCTCTTCATGGGGCGGCCCGTTTTGATTGATGATATCATCTTCGATATGACGTATGCGCGGCGTAAAATTCCTTTTGGATTTAAAGCCTTTATTTTTAAACCTCTGATTAGGTTTGTTTTTCCACCGATCTGCTGTTCTCTCATAATCTGCATTGAGGTCATCAGAGGGAACAGGCCTTTTTTTTAGGTCTTTGACCTTTTTATTCATCGCCGCGACGACCCGCTTTTGCGCAAAACTTAAAGCATCGCCCGGACGGCCCTTCTCCCGATCTTGAAAAGCTGACCCAAATTGATCAAGCCGCTCCAGAACGCTCTCGCCAAATTCATTTTCAAAATCCGAAATTTCGCCTTGCTCGCTCAGCGTCCGGTGAAGACGCTCTAATTTTCGCCTCGCATTTCGGGCTGACCTTATGCGGGCCTTCGCTTCTTTTTCACGCTGTTTCTCAAGCGCTAAATCCCGCGCAGCCTGTTCTGATTGCCATTGTTGTTTATCATAATCTGACGACATAAGTTCCATTATCATAAATAGAACAAAAGTCGAACATTTATTGATCAGCGACAACTTCCATGTAAATATCAAGCAAGGCTTCCTGCTCTGCGCGTTCTGCCGCGTCTTGTTTGCGTAAAGACACAACCCGACGAACGACTTTGGTATCCAGACCAAATGTCTTCACCTCGGCGTAAACTTCACGAATATCGGCCGCGAGTTCAGTTTTTTCTGCTTCAAGGCGTTCAATACGCGCGATGAATTGCTTAAGTTTTTCACGGGTGGCTTGACCCAATTGGTCAGCGCGGTCTGCATCAGAAAGCATAGAATGTCCTTTTATAACGTCAGAATATCCCATAAAATTAAGCACGGGAATTCTCCAGATAACACGGCATCTTTATTGTGGATGGAATTTTGGGGCGAAATGGCACATCACATTCATTCCATCAATCTATAATATCCTGACCTATATATCTATGAAAGGCCTGCTCTTTGCGTTAGGCTCTCATAATTCTAAGGAAAAGATCATGTTTATACTCTGGACTTTAACTGCGTTGGCTTTTCTCTTCGTCCTCTTTAGCCTCATCATGGGTGCCAAGCATATGGGCGGTAAAACAGATGATGCCCGTATCCTCTCTAATACATGGATGCGCCGCCGCGTTGTGGGCCAAGCCGCGGCTGTGGGTCTATTGCTTTTAACTGTTTACATTCAAGCCAAAGGCCGAGGCCAATAATTGGTCAAACTCAATAAAATTTATACCCGCACGGGTGATGATGGCACAACAGGCCTCGTCGATGGCTCGCGTTTATCAAAAGACGATATTCGCGTGCGGGCCTATGGTGAGGTGGATGAAACCAATAGCGTGATTGGACTCGTCCGGCTCCATCTGGAAAACCGCCGCTTGGATGATATGCTCGCCCGTATACAAAATGATTTATTTGATCTGGGCGCAGACCTCGCAACCCCTCTCCCCAAAGATGGAGATGCAGATAGCGAATATGCCCTGCGCATGGTGCCCGACCAAGCCAGCCGCCTTGAGGCTGAACTGGACGGCTTAAATGCGGACCTAGAACCCCTCACCAGTTTCGTCCTGC
>CAZNWH010000137.1:0-4885 GCA_964576765.1 uncultured Hellea sp. | reverse complement strand
CCCTAATAAAAAGGCCCGTGATTGACACGGGCCTTGAAATTACTGTGGGCTGGACAAAAGACGTCCAAGCTCAATTTAATTAGGTTTATTAGCCGCCAAAATTACCCGTTACGAGACATGTACCGCCGGGCTGAGCCGTTGTTCCTGCAGGGCAACTTACTGGTAAGGCCGGAGTCGGTGCAGGCGTAGATATGGTCGGGGTCGCTAAAGCAGGCGTTGTCAGAGTAGGTGTCGTTAGAGTAGGCGTAGCAATGTCCGTAGACACGATGTTCCCGGCTTTCTTCGCCGCTTTTTGTGCGGTCACGGCTTCGCCATTGAGCTTAGCCAAAAGAACTTTATTTTCTATGGGTGTCATTGCCGATAACCATGTCGGATCAGGACAGCCAACACGTTCCGCAGATGATTTAAGCGCCACCGTTTTTTCGCTTCCGCCAACTGTAAGGTCTGGGACAACTTTATCAACAACAGGTTTTACCCCGTTAAACACAATTTGGTTAGCCGTGCCCGCGACAGCGGTTTCAATAAAGGCGCTTCCAATGCCTACGCTGGCAATACCGCCACTAGCCGCACCCGCAACAGTCCCCATAATGATGGTTTTGATAATATCAGTGCCAAAACCCGGAACTTCCGGCGCCGCCGCAAAGGCCAAGGCATTCATATTAAATTGAGCACATGTAGGGTTGGTGGCGCTAGATCTAATTCTACGCTCAGCAATATTCATCGCGTTTAAACCCTCTTCAGGATCTACCGCCACGACTTTAGCCGGGGCTATTTTATCAGCGGAAATACCTCCGAAAAGCAGGTCTTCCGGTTTTGGCGACAATGTCGAACAAGCCGTCAAGGATAAAACAGCAAGTGATGTCAATGTAAGACTAAGGGTTTTCATAACTACCTCCGCATAAAATAATGAGGGTGTATTGAAAACTTATAGTTAACGTAAGCTGAACAAGACAGGCCCGGCTGTATTTTCAGCTTTACTTTTTAAATCTTCGTAAGAACGACACAGGGATTTCTTTCCCTGTCTTTGGATCAATATAATAAGGCTCGCTCTCGATAATAGAGACGGCCTCTCCAGCAGCGCCCGTTCTGAACTTCCCGAGTTCCTCATCCGTTGGAAATTCTTTATTGAGCCGATCCCCCATATCAATATCGCGCGGAGCCGTCGGACCTTCTGCGATAAATGGAATGGGGGCAGAGAGAGGCGCAGAAGTTATGGTCCCGCTTGGCGCAGCAATTCCCGGACTCACCGCTAGAGGTGAAGATATAGACGGGTTAGGCAAAGCGGCTGACAGGCCGCCTTGTGGCGCGGTGGTCAAAAAACTTGGTAAATTACGCTGTTGTGTTGGTACCGCTTGTGGAAAATTAGGTTGAGCAAAGCTAGGAGAAGGGGTCAGACTCGACGGGACTGGCGCGCTGGCGCTGCGGCCAATTTGATTAATCTTAGAGTCGATTCCCGCGACTGTTACATAAGAAATTACCTCACGCGCGCCTCTAGTCGTACTCGCAATTTGAGCGGCGCGTTCAAGTTCAGCTTGGTTTCTGGCAACGCCGAGTAAGAAAACTTTCCCGTCATGGGTTTCGACATTGATATTTCGTGCCTTGACATATTTATCCGCTGTCAGCCGTGTATGGACTGACCTTTCGAGTAATTCGTCCTTAATCTTGCGCGTATTGCTTTGACGGTCTTTGACTAAAATTTCATTCCCAATTTGGTCGATGCTCTGAGCAGACCAAGCAATACGTTCCGCTTCAATTCTATCCTTCTGAGAAGGGACATTTCCGGTCAAAACCACAATACCTTCGCGAACATCCACATCTACGCTCTTCAGGTTAAAATCATAAGTCCGTTTGAGACGTGATTTAATCACCCGCCTAGCATTAACATCATTAATAGAGCGGACAAAATTACGCTCATCGCCCTTTTTGACACCCGCGGACGTGACCGCACAGCCAGATATTGTCAGGGAAAGTAAAATGAGAGGGAGTATGGTTAAATTTTTCATAATGAGCGCAAATTACGCCCCAATGCTGAACCAATCGTTACTAAACCTCTAAATAACAGAGCTTTAATACCCCCGAAAGGCATCTTTTATATGGGTAATTTTCCAGCGGCCAACCACATGAATAATATCAAAGCGTAATTCATAATCTCCTTGCCGTAAGTCTGGACTGCGCGTGTGGAATATTTCTGCAGCGTTCATAAGTCTTTGGCTATTTTCAAAACTGACACTATCCAGAATATTTTCGTCGCTTGCCCGTTGTTTGACTTCAATAATCGCTACAATGTTGCGCTTTATAGCGGCGATATCAATTTCGCCTTGCTTGGTTTTAAACCGGCGCGCTAAAATACGATACCCTTTAAGCCGTAAATACCAACAAGCCAGTGTTTCCGCGCGCCGGCCCGCCTTTTCATAGCCCTGACGCTGTGAAGTTGTTTTCATCCTTCCTATTATTTCAGGCTTAGAGCGAGCTGGTAAACATCGCGCTTGGCCCACCCGCTTTGTTGAGCAATATCTGCGCTGGCCCGTTTGAGGCCTGCCTCAGGAATAAGCTTTTCCAAGGCCGTAATAATTTCAGTTTCATCCCATAACTGACCTTTTTGCGCCGGTGCAATAAGCAGAACTATTTCTCCTTTAGGCGGATTTTCGGTCACGCTTTTAATGAGGTCATGTGCTGTTCCATGACGGGCTTCTTCATAGCGTTTTGTCAATTCTCGCGTCAGCACAATTTGACGATTTTCCATAACCAATGCGATGTCCTGTAAACAGGCTTTAAGCCTCGGGCCCGTTTCAAAAAATATGAGCGTAGCTTTGACTCGAGCTAACTCTTCTAAAGCCGCCTTACGCGCAGATGTTTTCGGCGGCAGAAAGCCTGCAAACATAAAACGGTCTGACGGTAAACCAGATTTTACAAGGCCTGCTAATACGGCTGATGCTCCCGGTATAGGGAAAACATCAACGTCCGCTTCAATTGCGGCGCGCACCAGTTTAAACCCCGGATCTGACACGAGGGGTGTTCCCGCATCAGATATTAAGGCATATGTGCGTCCCTTTTTTAAATCTTCGAGTAATTTAGGCACACGCTTTGCCGCATTGTGGTCATGATAGGCGCTTAAGGGCGTCTTGATATTATAAGCATCCAGTAATTTACGGCTCTGCCGTGTGTCCTCGGCTAAAATATGATCGGCCACTTGTAAGGTTTCTAAAGCCCGAAGCGTGATGTCACCTAGATTGCCGATTGGGGTCGCAACGACATAAAGCCCCGGATCCAATTTTCGGAGCTTAAGGGATATCGACTGTAATTCTTCGCCTCTTAGGTGTTGCGAAGACTTAGCGCCGCTTATAGAGTCGTCAGGATTCACATTGGGTCCGCAGGTTATGAAAGGCCTATTATGCCGATAAATAGTGGTATGGCGAAATTTAAAGGCTTTGGCCATCTCGGAATTTTGTTTCTAGGAGTTTCAGTTCTGAGCCTATCGGCTTGTACAACTGTACCCTTGCCGCAACAACGGCCCGGCCCCGTTGTTCAGCGCCCAACACAGCCACCCGTAGCCCGGCCTAATCCAGCTGGGGAGAAGACACCTGAAATTGGCGTAAAAGAGGCTGAAACCCAGAATACTCAAACTCCGCCTACGACCTCCGAAACCCGCCCAAAAAACCCAGAAGAGCTTCGTCAACAACCGAGTTTTGAAACAAAGGATTATTTCAATAACCGCGACGGATTAACCCCGCCCCATATGAAAGGGCGAGATACAAAACGTCTGGCTTTGCTCCTCCCCTTTTCTGCCAAATCGGCTCGCCTGCGTGAAGAAGCGGCCTCAATGTTGCAGGCTGCAGAACTTGCCGTTTTTAACCGCAGTGATGCAGATACCCTCTTAATGGCTTTGGATACGCGCGGCACACCAGACGGCGCGCGTAGTGCCACCCGATCAGCCGTCAAATCAGGCGCAGATGTTATATTAGGTCCTATTTTAGCCAGCTCAGTCAGAGCTAGCTCGCGTGAAGCTCAGCGTAGCCGTACGCCGCTCGTGGCATTTTCAACCGATCAAACTGTTGCTGGTAATGGCACATATTTACTCTCCTTTCCGCCTGAGGCCGAAGTTAAACGCATTGTCGATTTTGCCGCCTCAACAGGCGCGACCCGCTTTGCGTTTTTGGGACCTCAAAGCGCTTATGGCAGGCGAGTCAAAGGTGCTTATGAGGCGGCCATTTCTGATAATGGCGGCGAAATCACCGCGTCGGAAACCTATAATGGCAAGGACATATCGGTGATGCAAGAACCTGCCAGACGCCTCGCCCAGTTTCACCATCAAGGTGAAAACGCGGCAAAGGCGGCGGCGAAAACTGATCAGTTAGAAGTGCCACCCATGTCATATGAAGCCATTATATTGCCTGAAGGCGGAACGGCCCTAAGGTCTCTGGCCCCGCTTCTGCCTTATTATGATGTTGACCCGGCCGATGTGCAATTCTTGGGCACAGGGCTATGGAAAAATGACGAAACCGTGCGCGAACCCGCGCTAAGCGGCGGTATATTTGCAGGCCCAGATCAAGACGCACAACGCCAATTTAAAGACAGTTATGATCGTAGCTACGGCGAAGACCCGTCACGTCTCGCCTCGCTCGCCTATGACGCCGTCGCCGTCGGCGCCTATATTGCCGATGGTGACCCGAGAGGCCGCCGCGCCCGCGCCGAAGACGGTAACGGTTTTTACGGCGCAGATGGCTTGGTACGTTTTAATAGCGACGGCACACCCGACCGCGGCCTCGCTGTCTATCAAATTAAAAATGGGCGTTTTGTGATTATCGATCCCGCCCCGACACGGACATTGGGCCCGACTTAATAAGTGCAATTTTGCGCAACAAAATGCACGCGGCATGAGTCTATG
>CAZNWH010000136.1:0-4919 GCA_964576765.1 uncultured Hellea sp. | reverse complement strand
GTTCCAGATCGACCATTAACCAATCAAAACCACAATCAACTAAAGTGCGCACAAGCTGTGGGCTTGGCATGGTAACCGCTGTACCAATGATGGGAGTGCCGGCCGCGAGTTTGGATCTTAAAGGGTTAGTTAATTTTTCCATTTTCAACTCCAATTCCTTTGTAAGGTTTTGTCGGATAATTTTTATCAAAAGACAGGCTATAAATCTACTTACCTTATGTTTTTATTGATAAAATTTACATTGCACAAATTGTAAAATAATTGACTTTTTATCATCAAAAACTAGACTTAATTTTTATAGGTTCAGATTTTTATGCTGTATTTTACGCTATATTTTATGCTATATTTTATGCTATAATGGGTCATTGAAAAACATGATCAAGTCGGCAATTTAATGGAGTCTCGAACGCTCTATCGTAAGTCGTTTTGAGGAGGCAATATCAATGAAAAAAATAAACTGCGCCATTATTGGATCAGGAAATATTGGGACTGACTTAATCTATAAAATCAAACGTAGCGAAGTTCTTGAACCTGTCTGGATGGTCGGAATAGATCCGAAATCGGAGGGGTTGGCGCGGGCAAAAAAAATGGGCTTGAAAACGACATTTGATGGTGTCGATGGGATGTTGCCTCATGTACGAAGGGACAATATCCAAATCGCATTTGACGCAACATCAGCTTATGTTCACGCAGAAAACTCCCGCAAATTAACTGAGCTTGATGTCATGATGATTGATCTAACGCCTGCGGCGATTGGACCTTTATGTGTGCCTCCAGTGAATTTGCAAGAACATGCCGAACGCGCTGAGAAAAACGTCAATATGATTTCTTGTGCTGGCCAAGCCACAATTCCTATCGTTAACGCCGTTTCTCAGGTGCAGGATGTAGATTATGCGGAGATTGTGGCCAGCCTAGCCTCCCTCTCCATTGGACCTGGCACCCGAGCTAACCTTGATGAGTTCACCTATACTACATCTGACGCAATTGTCCGTGTTGGCGGCGCGCGCCGCGGAAAGGCTTTAGCCATTATAAATCCGGCTGATCCTCCCATGATTATGCGAAACACAATTAATTGTGTGACGGATGAGAGCCCTGATCAGAGCGCGATTATCGACTCCGTTCTCTCTATGATTGAGAAGGTTCAAGTCTATGTTCCCGGATACAAATTGGTCAACGGACCGGTATTTGATGGCAATCGTGTTTCAGTGTTTATGGAAGTCGCGGGGCTGGGTGATTACTTACCGACTTATGCTGGCAATCTTGATATTATGACGGCGGCTGCGTGCCGTACGGCGGAGATGTTCACAGAAAAAATGCGGGCAAAGTAAGACGCACAAAATTGAGGAGTACATGAATGAGTAAAGCGCATACACAAAAGACTATCCCGAAACGCCGCAAAGTCCTCTTGCATGATATGTGTCTACGTGACGGAATGCATGCAAAACGTGAACAAATTTCTATTGATCAAATGGTTAAAGTCGCAACAGCCCTTGACGGGGCCGGCGTCCCGATGTTGCAAGTTACGCACGGGGCTGGTCTCGGAGGAAATTCCTTACAACACGGTTTTGCACTAGCAAGTAATGAGGAATATTTGCGAGCTGTTGTCCCTGCCGTAAAACAAGCCAAAATATCCGTATTGCTAATTCCCGGACTTGGTACAATGAAGGAACTTCAATCAGCCTTTGATTGCGGGGCGTATAGCGTACATGTTGCCACCCATTGTACAGAAGCAGATACATCCCCTCAACATATTGAATATGCGCGTAACCTCGGTATGGATACGAGCGGGTTCTTGATGATGGCGCATTTGAATGATGCTAAAGGTTTGGCCGCGCAAGGAAAGCTCATGGAAAGCTATGGCGCGCAGACTATCTTTATCACGGACTCTGCAGGCTATATGCTACCTGCAGCTGTTACAGAGGCCGTGTCCGTCTTACGTGATAGCTTGAAACCGGAAACCGAGATAGGGTTTCATGGTCATCATAATTTGGGCATGGGCGTTGCCAATTCTATTGCGGCAATCGAAGCAGGTGCCAGCCGCATTGATGCCTCGGTTGCAGGTTTAGGCGCAGGGGCAGGCAATACGCCTCTCGAAGTCTTAGCCGCTGTGTGTGAGCGCATGGGATTTGATACCGGTATTGACCTCTTTAAAATTATGGATGTTGCCGAGGATGTAATTGTTCCAATGATGGACCATCTTGTCCGTGTCGATCGGGAGTCCCTGACACTTGGCTACGCGGGCGTATATTCCACTTTTGTGCTACCCGCCAAGCGTGCGGCTGAGCGATTTGGGGTTCCGGCACGAGATATTCTGGTTGAACTCGGCCGTAGAAAAATGATTGGCGGCCAAGAAGATATGATTGAAGATACGGCAATGAGCATGGCTAAAAAGCGCGGCTTGCTCGACGATGTAGTTCGAACAGCGGCGGAGTAATTTTGCCTCCATCTAACTTGCTATCTACAATGCTCTAACAAACTATCTTAGGATAGCTTCCGATTTCGCTCTTGGTCTTATAAATCCTGTCATCCAACGTTTATATTTAGATCGTTGACTCTGCTACATGCTCGTTTAATAGTCCCATATGGAACTTTACCGCATCAGCCGTGGCGACACGACTGATGTGAGGATATAAGAAATGAAATCTATTAAACTTACAGCGGGACAGCTATTTCCAACTATTGTTGCCAAAAAACTGGGCGGCGGGGAGATAAATTTATCAAAAATTCCATCGAGTTTTGATTGGAGAATGGTTGTCGTGTATAGAGGGAAACACTGCCCATTATGTACAGAATACCTCGTAGAACTCAATTCTTTGTTGGATGAGTATAATGATGTTGGAGTTGATGTGGTTGCAATATCAGCCGATTCTGCGGATCGTGTAGAAGAACAAATTCTCCCGTTAAATCTAAAATATGACATTGGGTATGATTTGAGTGTCGAGCATATGCGGGCTTTGGGGCTTTACATTACAACACCGCGTTCCGAAGCTGAATCCAACCGCCCCTTTGCTGAACCTGGACTTTTTGTGATTAACGAGAAGAATCTCGTTCAGATTATTGATATTTCTAATATTGCCTTTGGACGACCAGAACTCAAAACTATGCTTAGGGGATTGGTTCATATCCGAAAACCTGAGAACAATTATCCTATCAGAGGAATGTTTTAACAAAAGCATTTACAAACTTAAGACTAAGACAGAATATAAAAATTGGAGACAAATATGACTTATTTTCAGAATATAGCCTTAAAAACCTGCGCAGCCATTAGCACTGCCGCAATCATCGCCACTCTTACGGCCTGCCAACCGGCAACGACCTCGCCAGAAACAAAAACCTCTAGTCAAACAACCACGCAAAATGAAGCTATCAAGGTACCAGAGTTTGAAACAATCGCCACTTACCCCAAAGGTTCTTTACTAGAAAATCTGGAAGTCACTCCCGACGGACGCGTGTTGTTTACCAGTTATTTTGCAAAAACAATTGAAAGTGTTTCCTCTGAAGGCAAAAAAATGACCTTTGCAAATTTGTCAGGATTTCCAGTGAGCTTGATTTCCACAGAGGAAGGCTATCTGGTAACGGCTCATGGCAAAAACTTTCTAAATGGTCCAGAGGCGTTTCAATCACAGCAAATTTTACTGTTGGATAAATCTGGAAATGAAACGCATAAATTCGCAGCGCCTAATGCTTTGTTCTTTAATGGCATGGTGCGGTTGAAAAATGGAGCTATTCTGGTCGCTGATTCTTTGGCGGGAACAATTTGGAAAATTGATGTCGAAGCTGAAAAGGTTGTGCCATGGATACAAAGCGAGTTACTTGCCACAGTACCCGATCAAAACCCTTTCTTTCCTGCCGCGAATGGGCTGAAACTAAGATCGGATGGGCTTATTATCTCAAACACATCCAAAGGATCTATCTTACGGGTTAAATTAGATAAAAATGATAATCCTGTCGGAGAACCCGAAGCCATCGCGCAAGTCGGTATGATTGACGATTTTTGGGTTCGGGATGATGATTCCATCATTTTCACTACACATGAAGAAAATCTTAGATTATTATCTGCTGACGGGAAAGTTTCAGATATTATTTCACATGGATGTAATGGCTGCACCGCAATTGCTGCTTATCCCGATGGACAAGATAAGACTTATGTTTTGGTAAATGATGGGAATTTATATTTGGGTGAAGCTGGCCCCTCTACAGTTTTACGGGTGACGATCGACTGATTAAGCTCAAGCTCCCTATAATTCCTATTAATAGTACTTTGTAAAGAAACTAGCAGTGCCGCCATAGGCTTGTTGGTCGTGCTAGTTTCAAGTGCAGTTTCAGGTGATACATATTTAGATTGCTGCTCTATATAATCTCATCAGGCACCCTGATGAGATATAGTCTGGAATACTGGAATACTCGGTACAATTAGTCATATGCCGGACGGCCTTTCAATATTGGATGGATAAGCGGTTGTAACGTGTTTGTTACGATAGAGAGTTAATTCGAAAAATTGGAGCTTTGCAACTCAGTACGTAGAACATCTCGCACTATCTTATGCGCATTTTGATTATATCGATAATGTTGGTTAGTTTACGAATTCAACCCTGTTGATTCATAAGGTTTTGCGTGAGCTAGAAAACTTCTTGATTAAGTGTAGTTATCGAACTTTGAATGGAAATTTACCTGTTAGAACCGAAAAAATAAATATTGATTGGGGGATTTGAGCGTTTAAATGCACTTAAGGTTATAACACAGTCATATTCAGGAAATCTGGAGGTGGTTTACCAAAGGATATCGTAAGTACATATGGAAAAATCTAACAATGCAGGTGAAGGACAGTCGATAGCTCAAGCTTTTATTGAGCATAAATCTGTCTTATCTGCATATTTGGCTCATAAGCTTCTAAGCCAAGCTGATATTGATGACCTCCT
>CAZNWH010000135.1:0-4971 GCA_964576765.1 uncultured Hellea sp. | reverse complement strand
CTCTCGAGATTTCCGGTTATCCCCCACTATCGGGGGACTACCAAACGTTAGCATAAGCTATTCACTAATCGCGGCCACCCCAATAAATAAATTGCACCTCCCCTTCCTGCCCGTTACACCTCCCCTCTATGACTAAAGATTTAGCTATTGGACTTTTAGGTGCGGATGGACGTATGGGCGGCGCTATTTTGCAGGCGCTTAGCGATGAGCCTCGCGCGGCTTTAACCGCGGCGATTACGGCGCCTAACTCCCCGAATATCGGAAAAGATGCCGGTGAAGTCGTCGGGCTTCAGAGCTGCGGCGTTAAACTCAGCTCTGATATTCGCGCGGCGTTGAGCAACTGTGATGTGCTCATTGATTTTTCTTCGCCCAAGGCCGCGATTGACGCGGCCTTGTCTATGCATGGCACGCGCTGTCATACGCTCGTGACTGGCACGACCGGATATACGGAAACGGAAAGAAAAGCTTTGCTGGCAGCGGGCAATAATATCACGCTTTTGAAATCGGGAAATTTTTCCTTGGGCGTGAATATGCTTGAGGCCTTGGTGGAACTTGCGGCGGATAAGCTGCGCGAAGGCTGGGATATTGAAGTTTTAGAGATGCACCATAAGCACAAAGTTGATGCGCCCAGCGGAACCGCCTTGATGTTAGGCCATGCCGCCGCCAAAGGGCGAGGCGTAGCGCTTCAGGATAAGCAAGTATTATCGCGCGAAGGCCGCGGCGAGCCGCGTGAAGACGGGCAAATCGGATTTGCGGCCCTGCGGGGCGGCGGCGTGATCGGCGCGCATGAAGTGCGTCTGGCCAACGAACTTGAAATGATTACGCTCTCTCATGACGCCTTTGACCGCTCTGTCTTTGCCAAGGGCGCGGTGGCCGCCGCGATATGGGCTGCCGAGCAGACCAAAGGGGTCTATGATATGAAAGACGTTTTAGGATTGAAGGCCTAGTGCCTGCCGCACTGTTAGACCGAGCCGTTCTGCGCCTCTCCGGCGAGGGCGTAACCGATTGGCTGGACGGGCTAATCACAAATAACCTGTCGCAGGATATCACTTTTGCAGCGCTACTCACCCCGCAAGGTAAAATCATTGCTGATTTCTTTGTCACCCAAGAGGGCGATGATCTGTTGATTGATACACCTCAAAAATTTTCGGCTGACCTCTTTAAACGTCTGCGCATGTATAAATTGCGCGCCCCCATCGAGATAACGGATATTTCGCAGAGCCATAATGTTTACGCCCTCTGGGACGGGCAAGGCATAGAAGGCCATCAAGACCCACGTCACGCCTCGCTAGGGCGGCGTCTGATCACGCAAGATGTTCTTGACGCCAGCGCTGATTATGACGCGCACCGTCTTTCGCTCGGTGTTGTGGAGAGCGAGCAGGATTTTGACACCGTGACCACCTTTCCGGCGGATGCCAATATGGACTTGATGAACGGTGTTGATTTCAAAAAAGGATGCTTTGTCGGCCAAGAAGTTGTCAGCCGTATGAAACGCATGACAACCGTTAAGAAACGCATGCGCGGGCTTTTACTCCAAGGGGAAGCCGAAAAAAGAGATAAAATCATGGCCGGGACCCGCGTCATTGGCGAGGTTTATCATAGCCATGGCCCACTCGCTATCGGCCTCGTCAGGCTTGACCGTTTAAAGGCCGCTGACGTAAGCCCTACAGTTAACAACCTGCCTGTCACGATTATGGATGCCGTTAATGGACATAAAACGTAACGACCTTGCTGCCTTACCCCGCTTCGCCGCGCTTAACGCCGAATGGATTGAGGACATGCATCATTTGGAAGAGAGCGATAAGTTGATGGTCGCCCATCCTGAAATCTATACGCAAAATGGCAATCATGTTTTCACTGTGCATATAGGCGATGAAGTCGCCGGGGCTTGCGCGCTCAAGAAACATGAGGATGGCCGTTATGAGCTGACTAAAATGGCGGTCGATACAAAATTTAGAGGCCGCGGCATTGGACAGCACATTATGGAGGCGGTGGAAAGCTACGCCAAAACCGATCTGGGACTGGATTATTTATTCCTGCTCTCCAACACCCGCAACGAAGCCGCACTTCGCCTTTATGCGCGCAATGGTTGGACCGTCAATCATACCGGTCCGCACCCCGTTTACCAGCGCGCCAATATCGGCATGGAGAAATATTTGTGACGCTCTCGCTCAATAAAATTTCTCTAGACAATCGAGTTTTCGTCCCCGTAGAAAATAGCGATAATGGTGTCGTCAATAGCAAGACGCGCTTTCATTTCTGGCAAGACGGTATCGTCTTTTATGCCGATTATTTTGGCGGCGATGTACGCGAAGGCCACATTATCGGTAAGTTTACCGAAGACGGGACGGGCGACCTGCTCTATCATTGCCTGACCACAGATAAAAATCTTAAAGCCGGAAAGGCCAGAGCCGTCTTCTCTAAAACGGATACGGGCCGCCTCGCCTTTGACCTGGATTGGGAATGGATCTCTTTGGATGATAAAGGGAGCGACCACAGACGAGGTCAAAGCCGATATGAAGAAGTGGTCGAAAAAGAGATCGCAAAATTATGACCTATAAAACCATCCCTGATCTCCCGCGCTGTGGCTGGGTACCGCCGACTGACCCGCTTTACACGCATTATCATGATACGGAATGGGGCCGTCCTATTCGGGATAGCAAAGCTTTGTTTTCAAAGCTTATTCAGGACGGGCAACAAGCGGGATTGGCTTGGATAACCATATTGCGCAAACGCGAAGAAATGCTGCGGGTCTATGATGGGTTCGATCCTGATAAAGTGGCCCGTTATACCGATAAAGACCGTGAGCGGCTTTTGGGGAATGCCGGCATCATCCGTTCCAAACTAAAAATAAATGCCGCCATTTCCAACGCGCAGATTTTCGTTAAAATGCGCGATGAAGAGGGTATTGATTTCAGCGATTATCTCTGGGATTTCGTCGGCGGCTCGCCCATTCAAAATGCGTGGAAGGATTTCAAAGACGCCCCGGTCGATAGTCCTGAGTCCATCGCCATGTCCAAAGATATGAAAAAACGCGGCTTTAAATTTGTCGGCCCCGTTATCCTCTATGCCTTTATGCAAGCGGTCGGCATGATCAATGACCACGCCGTGGATTGCCATGCTTATGCACCCTGTAAGCGCCTTGGGAATTAAACCTAGCGAAGACGTCTTCATATCGCTAAGAAGGCCGCTAAAACTAATGGGATTGCTCATGAAAGCCGTTATCAGCTCTACAGGTCTTTGGACCCCGACCGACTCTATTTCCAATGCAGAATTGGTCGAGAGCTATAATGCCTATGCCGATAAATGGAATGCCGAGAACGCGGTCGATATCGAAGCTGGCAGCAAAGAGGCGCTCACCTATTCTAATGCGGAGTTCATCGAGAAAGCCTCGGGCGTTAAATCCCGCTATGTGATTTCGAAAAGCCCTATTCTCGACCCCAATATTATGGCCCCGCGCATACCTGCGCGCGCAGATGATGAGCCGAGTATCTTGGCTGAAATCGCCGCCAATGCCGCGCGTAATGCCCTAGAGACCGCAGGGCGCAAACCAGAAGATGTTGGCGCGGTTATTGTCGCCTGTTCCAACCTGCAACGCGGCTATCCCGCTATAGCCGTCGAAGTGCAGGATATTCTGGGCACGTCTGGATTTGCCTTTGATATGAATGTCGCCTGTTCCTCTGCGACTTTCGGACTGGAAACCGCGCGCGGATTAATCGTCGGTGGTCAGGCCAAGTCTGTTTTGGTCGTCAATCCCGAGATTTGCACAGCGCATTTGAATTTCAAAGATCGTGACGCGCATTTTATTTTCGGTGATGTCGCCACCGCGCTCTTGGTTGAATCCGATGACATAGCCCCCAAAGACCATTGGGAAATTATCGGCTCTAAACTCGTCACACAGTTTTCCAATAACATCCGCAATAATTTTGGCTTCCTTAATCACTGCGCGCCCGAAGATGATGGCATGGCTGGCGCGCGTGGCAAAAAGGGCCTGACCGATAAGCTGTTCATGCAAAATGGGCGTAGCGTTTTCAAAGAAGTCGTCCCAATGGTGGCCAAAATGATTACCGAAGAATGCGCCGTCAACGACCTAGACCCGCATGAGCTCAAACGCATGTGGCTCCACCAAGCCAATTTGTCCATGAATCATCTCATCGCGAAAAAGGTTTTGGGCAAAGACGTCGAACTCGACAAAGCCCCCGTCGTCTTGGATGAATATGCCAATACAAGCTCTGCAGGCTCTATCATTGCCTTTCATAAACATAATAGCGATTTTAAAAACGGCGATACCGGCCTGATTTGCAGCTTTGGCGCGGGGTATAGCGCAGGCGCAATTTTCGTGCGGAAGGTCGCGGCCTAATAGCTGTCATAGTAATATCTTAAATATCCTGCTATGGTCATCGTCCCAATAACTATGGAGACGATGATGGCAACACCCCAAGAGCTTATGCAAATCGGTCAAAAGGTCGTGGAGATGAATAATAATGGCCAATCTTGGCAATGCGTCGAAGACTGTTTTACACAAGATGTGGTTTCCGCCGAAGCCATGGCTATGCCAGGTCAAGAGTCCAATGAAGTTCAGGGCTTTGAAGCCTTGAAAGCCAAACATGATTGGTGGGAAAGCGCGAATGAGGTGCATTCCTCCTCAGCAGAAGGCCCTTATGCCTTTGGCGATGATCGGTTTTGCGTTATTTTTGATATGGACGTTACCGACAAAGCTTCGGGCAATCGGATGCAAATGCGCGAAGTCGCGACCTATTACGTCAATGACGATAATAAAATTTGCCGCGAAGAATTTGCTTACGCGCTTGGAGAATAATCGTTAAAAGGGCGAATGCCCTCCGCGAAAAAACTCAAGCAAACCCCAAAAAGAGCGTGGCAGCGCATGCTGTCGGGTCGCCGTCTTGACCTGCTCGACCCGTCACCTTTTGATGTCGAGATTGAAGATATTGCGCGCGGCCTTGCGCGCGT
>CAZNWH010000134.1:0-4973 GCA_964576765.1 uncultured Hellea sp. | reverse complement strand
CTACCACTAGGGGATAGTTGCTGCGCCGGAGATAAGTCCTCAAAGCGTTATAATGATTGATGTTAAGCGTAAACTCACCAATTTGTTCAGCAGGTCAATCGTTACCTGTTTCAACATAAACGCATATAAGCTGAAAACAACAAAACTTGATGCCCAAAGACATAATGTGAGACTTACAACTACAGAAATTCAAATGAACGTGTATAATTAAATAAGCGCATAGGCTATTATAGATTATCCCTTATATTACGTCTGCCCTGACAGGGTCTTACAGCATTAGTCCCGCTCGACCATCATGCGTTTCACATCCGCAATAGCTTTTGCCGGATTTAATCCCTTGGGGCACACATTGGCGCAATTCATAATCGTATGGCAGCGATAAAGCTTGAAGGGATCATCCAATTTTTCGAGACGGTCATCCTTGGCATCGTCCCGGCTATCAACAAGCCAGCGATAGGCTTGAAGTAAGGCCGCTGGTCCAAGATACCGATCTCCATTCCACCAATAGCTCGGACATGAAGTCGAACAAGAGGCGCAAAGGATACATTCGTAATACCCATCAAGCTTATCGCGGTCTTCGACTGATTGGATGTGCTCTTCTGTTGGGAGCGGTGTGGATGTGTGTAGCCAAGGCTCAATCGAAGCATATTGCTTATAGAAGTTTGAAAGGTCAGGCACGAGGTCACGCACAACCGGCATATGCGGTAGGGGCGAAATGGAGATGTCCTTGCCAGCCACATCGTCAATGGCTTTGGTACAGGCCAGCGTATTACGTCCTCCAATATTCATGGCACAAGATCCGCAAACGCCTTCACGGCAAGAGCGTCTAAAAGCTAAAGTTGGATCAATCTCATTTTTGATCTTAAAAAGTGCATCCAAAACCATAGGGCCGCAATCATCAAGGTCGATTTGATATGTATCCCAATAAGGGTTTTTACCATCTTCAGGATCATAACGGTATATCTTGAATGTCTTTATGCGCGATGATGTTGCTGGCGCAGGCCACGCTTTGCCTTGTGTCACTTTAGAATTTTTCGGTAGGCTAAGCTGTACCATGAATGTATCCTCGAATATTCGAAACGTTTATAGGGCCAAGCCAAAGCAGAAGCGACAAAAATTTTCCGCCAATTTGTCGCTTCTTGTTTGAAATAAGAGAACTATTCGGCGGCTTCGAGATATATTTCGCTTCTGCGCAAACGATAATCAGGTAAATCCAGTGAATATATTTGAGGATCTGTCTTATCGTCCCGAAATAGGAACCGAAGATCTACAGCCTTGCAACCAAGCATATCCGCGACAGTCGTCAAAATATCTTGTTTGGTATTTGAACGAGCTTTGATAGCCCATTGAAGCGACGTTTGAATAAGCTCAGATTGAGCACATGTGCAGGGTGAATCAATGTCACCTTTAATTGCATTTTGTATGGCTAGCTTAAGCTCCACGCATTCCTCTATATGAGATGAGCACCCCAATTGCGCCTGAAAGCATTTTACCACGCTTATTCATTCAAAGAAACAAAAATGTTTATTTTTAGGTTGTTTATTATTCATTTCATCACCCTAACTTTTCCTATCCTCAAACTTGGGCGCGCGTTTTTCAAGGAAGGATTGTACCCCTTCTACACAGTCATGAGAGGTATAAGAGGCCGCCAGCATTTTACTTTCCATCATGTGCAGATCGAATGGTGCCTGTCCGAGCATTGAAGCTCTCAACAACCGTTTATTATTAGCGGTACTGGTGGGGGAACAATTCACGGCAATATCGCGCGCAAGCTCAAGACTTCGTGGCAACACATTTTCAGGCTCACATAACTCAGACAGCAAACCGCCCGCCAATAATTCATCAGCCATCATAACGCTACCTTTGAGAATCCATTCATGGGCTTTAGAATATCCTACCAATTTAGGTAAAAAGAAACTCGCCGCTCCGTCAAAAACAATTCCTCTACGGGCAAATGGGAAGGCAAATTTTGATTTCTTTGAAGCTATACGCAAATCCATAGCCAGTGTCATGGTTGCACCGATACCTACGGCGGCACCATTAATCGCGCCAATAATCGGCGTGTCACATTCAAATATCGCCAGATTCAAAACGCCGCCAGCATCGCGCTTCACCCCGTCTACTACTTCAAGCTCTTTCTCGGTATCATTATTGACTGATTCAAATCCTCCTGAAATATCCGCGCCTGCGCAAAAGGCACGTCCCGCCCCGGTAATAACAATGACTCGAACGGATGGATCCTGATCAGCAGCTTGGATAGCATCAAGCAGCGCGTAATGAAGCGCCATATTATAGGAGTTCATCGACTCTGCTTTGTTCATTGTCAGTAAAGTCACTGACGGGACCTGTTCATCTCGGGTAGTTAAAACTAAAGACATCTAACTCTCTTTCATTTTATTTGACTATGGTTGACTTAACGGCTCTTAGAATAGAAACAAGGATTTGCTAAATCACATGAGCCAGAAAATTACACCTGTCAAAATCTTTAGCCTCACAGCTCTTGCCATGATTGCTTTCGCTGCAAACTCCGTTCTTGCGCGCTTAGCCTTATCGAGTGAAAATATTGGTCCATGGAGTTTCACGACTATCAGGTTTATTTCCGGTGCTCTTATATTAGTCCTAATTGCAAGACCCAAAACCTCCTATCAGGCGGGTAATTGGATGTCCGCTTTAGCGCTCTTGGCCTATGGAGTTTTTTTTTCTTATGCCTATCTGATGCTTTCGGCGGGAACTGGAGCCCTTATTCTCTTCGCTGCTGTTCAGTTTACAATGATTTACGGCGGACTAATTTCAGGTGAGCGGCTAAGCCTTATACAATGGATAGGGTCGGCAATAGCCATTTTCGGTCTCATCTACCTTTTAAGCCCTAGCTTCGAAACACCGCCGCTTATCGGAGCCCTGCTCATGATGATATCAGGGGTTGGATGGGGACTTTATTCCCTTAGAGGCCGCAAGGCCGGAAACCCGGCGGCGCAAACCGCCGGCAACTTCATCCGAACGGCTATAATATGCTTAATCTCAACACCACTCATACTCTTGGTCATACCCGAAGCTTCAGTCAAAAGTTCCGGTCTGATATTGGCTTTAATGTCAGGCACCATAACGTCAGGACTAGGCTATGTTATCTGGTATATGGCATTAAAAGATTTAACCGCTATTCGTGCTGGCATCGCCCAATTAACTGTGCCTTTAATCGCCGCTATTGGCGGGATGTTATTTATCGCCGAACCTATGACATGGCGTTTCACACTTACGGCGCTGGCTATTTTGGGTGGCGTCGGTGTGGCAACAATGACACGGCAAAAGTCTTAAATGTCCCATATATTCTTTATGATAAGCCGCTTATAAGACTTTGATGTTTAAACGCGTTTCGACATTTATGCGCATGCTGCGTTCAGGCTGGATCTTAGCCCGCCATGATGCATTGGTGCCAAAGGAATATGTCGGCGCTGTCCCGCTTCCCGTACGTCTATTGGGAGGAGTCTCACGGGTATTTGCGATACGGGGCCGCGCAGAAAACCCAGGCGAACGTTTTGCCAATGCCCTCGAAAAGCTCGGCCCTGCCTATATAAAATTTGGACAAATCTTATCCACGCGCGGAGATATGCTTGACCCTGTATTTGTCAGAGGCTTATCGCGACTCAAAGATAAAGTCCCTTCCTTCCCGATGACCAAAGCTGAAAACATGCTCAAAACGGAATGGGGCATGCCTTGGCAAGACAAACTATCTTCGCTCTCCGAGCCCATAGCAGCTGCCTCCGTTGCCCAAGTTCATAAAGGCGTTCTTCATTCAGGAAAAACTGTCGCGGTTAAAATTCTTCGTCCCAATATCCATAAACGCATGCGCAATGATATGGATGTCTTGCATATGGTCTCAGGGCTAGCAGAGCTTTTTGTCCCCGATAGCAAACGCCTTGGCCCCAAGAAATTTGTCGAAACAGCTGACCGCGCGGTCATGCTCGAACTTGATTTACGCCTTGAAGCCGCCGCCTGTTCCGAATTATCCGAACCTGCCGAAGATACGCAGCTTTACAAAGTGCCGACGATTTATTGGGACCTCGGCGGGAAAAATGTTCTCGTTACCGAATGGATCGACGGAACGGCGCTCTCCGATGATACTATTCTGACCAACTCAAAATTCAATCGTGTTGAAATCGCGAGACAGGTCATGCAAAGCTTCCTCGCTTGCGCCTTTGATTATGGCGTCTTTCATGCCGATATGCATGAAGGCAATATGATCATTGGCGATGACGGAACGTTATGGCTCATTGATTTTGGTATTTTAGGCCGACTATCGCCTGAAGAACAACGCTTCCATGCTGAAATACTTTATGGGTTTTTGATGCGAGATTATCAGCGTATTGCAGAAGTTCATTTCGAAGCGGGCTATGTGCCAGTACATCACACGATTGAAGATTTCGCCAGCGCTCTGCGCTCTGTGGGAGAACCTATCTTTGGACAAACGGCTGATAATGTCGCCATGACCAAGGTTTTAGTTCAGCTCTTCGAGATAACAGAAATTTTCGATATGGAAATGCAGCCTCAATTGATCATGCTTCAAAAAACCATGATGCAAACCGAAGGTGTTTGCCGTCGTCTCGACCCTAATTTTGACATGTGGGAAATTAGCCGTCCTATCGTCGAGGCCTCCATGAGGCGCGAGCTTGGCGTCGAAGGCCGCGTCAATGACTTTTTAAGCGGGCTTGATAAAGCTCGCCGGACACTGGAGCGTATCCCGGATGCGACAGAGAATATCGCAGCTCTTGCCAAAGCTTGGGCTGATGGGGATGTAGACTTATCTAAAGGCGCAAAGGGGGCGCAAACTCCACAAACAACTCAAAAGAAAACCGTGTGGAAACCCATTGCTTATTTAGGCACAGGCGCGGTAATAGCCTTGGGCGGTGTTTGGGCCGCGGCGCAGTTTTAAGGCTCGTTTTGGACAAACGTATTTTATTGATTATTGGCGGCGGGAT
>CAZNWH010000133.1:0-5032 GCA_964576765.1 uncultured Hellea sp. | reverse complement strand
CCTGTTTTATCGGTCGGGCATTCTCCCTACCGCACGCCAAGACAGGAGATTATCATGGTAAAGTTAAATGCTAAAACTCTCACTGCAGTCACACTGGCTGCGGTTACACTTACAGTCCCAACTCTCGCACATGCGGGCAAAACGACACCCAATAATTATCGGTATGAAGATTGCAAACGTTCTGATGGTGAAAACCAAATCGTAGGCGGACTTATCGGTGCGCTGGCTGGTGGCGTTCTCGGGTCCCAAGTTGCAGGCAATGGCGCTCGCACAGAAGGATCAGCTCTAGGAGCCGTTCTTGGAGCCGGTCTTGGAGCTGCAATAGGTGATGAAAGGCGCAAATGCCGGACTGAAGCCGGGCAGCTTGTTATTTATGAACCAGCGGCTTATGGCACAGTTAATTACGAACCGGCCCCGCAAATTAATAGGAGCGGCTATTCAACCGTTTATACAAGCCCGGCGGTACAGACCGTCTATCATACACCCTATGAAACACGATCCTCTGGAAACTTTAATTCTGGCAATCCGGGTTATGGATATCATGATGTAAGGCCCGGTTTTGATCGATTGGCTCGGATTGAGCGCCGTATTGCTGGATTGCGGCATGAGCGAGCCCGCCTCAAAGATCGTCGTAGCTATCGCCGTGACCGGTATGTAGAACGCCGCTTGAATGAAATCGCCTATAAACTCGATGACTTAAAACGGCAGAGAAAACGGGTTAAAAAAGCTACCCGCCGAGCGGAAAGACACTTCCATAATGATAATGCATGTTACAATTTTCACTAGTCATTGATTCTACAAAATA
This sequence comes from uncultured Hellea sp., assembly GCA_964576765.1. GTDB lineage: Bacteria > Pseudomonadota > Alphaproteobacteria > Caulobacterales > Maricaulaceae > Hellea. The sequence goes on along the minus strand of CAZNWH010000133.1, from coordinate 4,227 downwards.
AGAAAGCCCTAACAAAGTGTTAGGGCTTTTTCGTAAATTAACAACTTTTTAACCGTATTTTACTGCTAAAATCTTTAAGTTTGACTGCTAAAACTACTCGCTTGACAGGCGAGCACTTTTGTATCCCGTAATTTTTTATGATAGAAATTATGTAATCGGCGTGAAGCTTGCATGCAAAAAAGTAAGCAACACCTTGTGTGGGGTGGTCGACATATTTTTTCGGCATTTAGAGGAGCCAAAAATGAAATTTCTAATGACAACAGCTGCTGTGGCAGCCATGGCGCTGGCGCCTGCAACGGCACAAGCCCAACTATTTGGTGGTCTTGATAATGGTACGCTTTTAGGCGGCGCTGTCGGCGCCGGCATTGGAGGTGCTATTGGATCGAACCTCGCGGGCTCTGGCGTGCGTGATGAAGGAACAGCCATTGGGGCAGCGCTGGGAGGCTTAGCTGGCGCTTCCTTTGCAAATAGCCGTAGTAATTTTGCTGGAAACCCTTTCGCAGGATCTTTCAACCCTGGATTTACGGGTCGTAACCTTGTTGGTACAGGCATTGGAGCAGGTCTTGGCGGCGTCATCGGCTCTAATCTAGCAGGGTCAGGTCAACGGCAAGAAGGAACGGCTCTAGGGGCTGTACTTGGCGGCGTTGCTGGATATGCGCTCTCTAATCGCGGAGCTTCTCGTTTTGGTAACGGTGGATTTACGCAAAGAGGATTTGGTCCTGGTTTCGGCGTTGGCGGACCTGTTCCGATTGGTTTTGGCCCCGGCGGCGTCCCTTTATCGCCTGTTCCTGCAGGTGGGTTTGTATCTGGCGGCTTTGGATCAGGATTTGGTGTTAATGGTCGACAATTCGTCCCGTCAGGACGTTTTGTGTCACGGACAGTTCCTGTTCGAACAGTAAGGCCTGTTCAGCAACGCACCGTTGTTGTGGCCTCCCCACCACGTATTCAAACGCGAACAATCGTGCGTGAAGTTCCCAAGTTTATTGACCGTCCGGTTGTAAAAGAAGTGATCAAACATGTTGATCGCCCAGTGGTTCAATACGTCGATCGGCCAGTTGAAGTCATTAAACATATTGATCGCCCTGTTATTAAAGAAGTGATCAAGCATATTGATCGTCCTGTTATCAAAGAAGTAATTAAACACGTTGACCGCCCAGTGGTTCAATATGTTGATCGCCCTGTTGAAGTCATCAAGCACGTTGATCGCCCTGTTGAAATTATTAAAGAGGTTATTAAAGAAGTTGACCGTCCAGTAGTTCAATATGTCGACCGTCCTTATGAAGTCATCAAGGAAGTTCCAGTAACGCAAATCGTTGAAAAAGAAATAATTAAAGAAGTGATAAAAGAAGTTCCTGTGACGCAAATCGTTGAGAAGGAAGTCATCAAGTATGTCGACCGTCCATCCGCTCCTGTCACTCACACACATACACATGAAGGTGTTCATGGTTTCGGAAGTGGAACTAATTTTGGTGTTGCAGAAAGTGTGACTTTACCAGGAACTTTCGCGGCAGATAGATTATTATCGGACTTTGAAGGTGTGAATATGGCTGACTGTCCTGCGGGAACAACACAGCAGGCAGACGGCACATGTTTGGAAGGGTTTGGTAGCGGATTTTCACAAGGTTTCGCAGTCCCTGAAACCATTGTGACACCTTCTTCCGGTGGAGAATATTGCTACGGAAACGGCGGCAAGCGCTATGATAGCCTTGGCAAGGAAATTAAACATGGCGGTACTGACTGTAATCACTAATTTATTTTAGTTTTGCGTCTTACTTAATAGCGCAGAGTATATTGGGGAAGCGGCTCTTTTCGAGGGCCGCTTTTTTAATGCCAAAAGACACCAGAGAGGCAACTGAGTCTAAACTTTGCAATTTCAAGGGCTTTGATGCATTCTGGGTTCATCTTTAATCTGGTATATAGGGACATGGTACCAATTATATGGAGTATTCTTATGACTTTCAAAATCGGATTTATAGTTGCCGCAATTGCAACATTGGCTACGGCACCTATAGCCTCAGCCCATAATACCGGCTTTGCTCATGGCCATCAACAAAGCAATAATAGCGGGCAGTTTTTAGGCGGAGCTCTTGGAGCAGTTCTAGGCGGCGTCGCAGGTTCACAACTCGCAAGGCCTGGTGACAGGACAGAAGGCTCAGTGATTGGTGCTGTTTTGGGCGGAGTTGCGGGCGCGGCATTAACTGGTAATGGTAACAATGGTTTTAATAGTGGATCTAATGGCGGTTACTATAATAGGGGGGGAGGGTATTATACTTCTTACCCAAGCTATAGCCGACCAACGACCTATTATAGTCAGCCTTCTTATTATAATTCTGGGTTTTCGCAGCCTTATTACGGCGGAGGACCTAGAACTTCCCTTAATATCAATTTAGGGTCAGGATTTGGTTTTGGCGGTCGCCGAGGGTTCGGAAATCGAAGCTTTATAGGTATTAATCAAGGCTTCGGAAATCGAAGCTTTAGGAGAAGGGGCTTTAGGAATAGAGGTTTTAGACGATTTGGTCATTAGGATTGAAAAAGCCCCGTTAAACGGGGCTTTTTTATAGCGCCTTAATTAATGAAGTAGCTTAAAATCCGCATTGGAATATCACTCAACACGTAATAAGTTGTTCCCGGCCATAGGCAAAGCGCCGACATGAGCTTAATTGACCAAACGCTGGCTAGCTTGCAAAAACACTGAACGCCCAGGCCGATGCTGCCGCTCAAAAACGTTACAAAAGAAAAGTCCCAAGATAAATAATTAGCTTTAGCGACCAGATTTCATCTGTCTTGAGGCTTTCAGGGCCGCAAGATCATCAACATCGGTTAGGGTTCGCATCACAGCGGTCTTCCCAAGTTTGGACTGTATATCGGTCAACGTATGTTCACTGGACCAGCGAATGCCCTCAAAAACATGCGAAGGCAACGGGGCCTTTGCCCCCATTAACCAAAAGCCGCCATCCGAGGCAGGGCCAAAGACTGACGAAGAAGACTTCAGCGCACGAAATGCCGCCGCTATATCAAGCGCGCTAACTTGCGGACAATCCGTACCGATCACCACGCTCGAACCTTTATGGACAAAAATTTGCGCGAGTTTTGGCGAAAGCGTCCCTGGAACTTGCGCCACTTGCTCAAGCCCCTTCCATTCTGGAATACACCCTAACATGAGCGGCGGCGTAACCATAAGCACGGTGTCCCAACGGGGGTCATTAGTTTGGCGAATAACGGTACTCATCATCTGGCGATAAATACGTTTAGCGTGAACAACGCCTATATCTGCCGCAAGCCGCGTTTTTGCGCGGCCCATAATAGGGGCTTTAGCCATGATATAAAGGGTCGGTCTAATCATAAAAGGCTCATTATAAACTCAGGCGTTATACATATCGTTTAAAGTTTCCGGATTTTCTCCTCGGCGATAAGCACGAAGTAAGGCGAGGTTTTCATGACCTTTGGTCCAAATACCTTTCTTGGCGTAGCGGGAAATATCAACGCGCATTTCACCCCCGCACAGAAAGCCTGTGAGCGGGCGTAGTTTATCGCGGCCCATTTTAGCTTTGATAGCCTCAATTATGGCGACATCTTCAAATAAGGATTGTTCTGGATATCCCCCAACCGCATCATAAGCCTTGCGAGAGATTAACAAGCCCTGATCTCCGTAAGGCAGGCCCCACCATTGGCAACGCATCACCACACCAAATTCCATAATACGTGGCCACAAACCTTTACCATCTGCGCGATATCTAAAATAACCCACTGATGTTGGATGACGTTTGATATGACGATTAACGAGTTTTCGCCAATTACTGGGGAGCTTATTATCCGCATGGATAAAAAGCAGCCAATCCGCTTCCCCAGCCCAGCCCGCACCAAGAGCAAGCTGTTGCCCGCGACCCTTTGCGCCCGCAGCTATGACCGCTCCGTGTTTTACCGCGCAAGCGATCGTATCATCCGAAGATCCGCAATCAGATACAATAATGCGATCGGCCTCTTCCTCAAGCTGACTGAGTACCGCGCTGAGCGGGAGGCTCGCATTATAAGTCGGTATGATCGCACAAAGCATAAATGGCTTAAAACGTGCCCTTGTCTATCGCGCAATAAAAAACCCGGCCTTAGGCCGAGTTTTTAAAAACAATATCGTGAGCGGCTATCTTTCCGCTCACAAAAATGATTTGATTAATTGCTGCCATCCGTCAATTCTACGATGACTGGCTGTTCTGTAATCTCAACAGACAC
>CAZNWH010000132.1:0-5037 GCA_964576765.1 uncultured Hellea sp. | reverse complement strand
CGCGTTTATCACCTTGACCGCGGCTTTGAACACATAGAAATAAAGCTTGGACAATGCGGCGCAAACATCCGCCGCGAAAAAGAGTAAAGGAAAACGAATAAGTCATGACCAAGCTTCGCTTACGGGCAGAGACAAAAGCTGATCTTGAGGTTATCGCAGCTGCAGTTCAGGATGCTATTCTACGCGTCGGTGAAATTACCTATAATATGCGGGCTATGTCATTGACGCTTCGCATGTCGCGCTTTCGTCATGAGGATGATAAAGGTGCTAGGGCGCAATCGGGTTTGCGCTTTGATGGTGTGTTAAATGTCAAAACACGGGGTATTGATCGCTCGGACCCGCAAGCCATGGCAGTTTTGTTAAATTTGGAGTATGAAGGTATTGATCCGCCCGGCGGTGTATTAAAATTAATCTTTGCCGGCGGGGGTGAATTGCACGCGGAAGTCGAGATGTTAGATGTTATTCTGGCTGATGTAACGGATGCCAAGGCCACTGATAAATTACCGATGCATCCCGCATGAATGAAAACTCCTAATGACTGAAGAGACCGATAATAAACTCAACGATCACTATATTGTAGAGCTCAATATTGATGCTGATAGCTTACCTGTGACGAATGTTGAAATGCAGCATGAACGCCGCGTTGCTATATTTGATTTATTGGAAGAAAATGAATTTATCCCTCTACAAAGTGAACGGGGGCCTTATGTCGTCGATTTATCGCTTCAAGACGGGCAGAGACTTATATTGGATGTGAAGCGCTCAACAGGAACTGAAATTGGAAAATATACTTTATCCATGACGCCCTTTCGTCGGATTGTAAAAGATTACTTCTTGATCTGTGAGAGCTATCATAATGCGATCAGGACAGCTACATCAGCGCAAATTGAAGCGATTGATATGGGCCGCAGAGGACTCCACAATGAAGGGTCGCGTTTGCTCACAGATAGTCTTCGTAATTCAATAGAAGTGGATTTTAATACATCGCGGCGCATATTTACATTGATTTGCTCATTACACAGACGTCCGTGATGAGCAAAACTAGCGCTCCGAAATCCGTATTGTTCATGTGCTACTTGAACTCCATTCGCTCGCCGATGGGTGAGGGGTTAATGCGTCATCATTTTCCCCGCATTAAAGTTAAATCCTGCGGTATGGCAGCAGGGGAGCTAGATGACCTTATGGTGGCGGTTATGCGTGAAAAAGGTATTGATATGAGTGCTCACAAGGCTCAAACTTTGGGGGATATAGTGGGGCAGTCTTATGATCTGGTGATTGCTTTTACAGATGCTGCTGGAGCTGCCGCAGAAGCGACTTTTTATGGCACGGATACTGTGGTGCAATGTTGGCCACTGCCTGATCCGACACATGGTTCGCTGGACGTTCGCGCGATGATGAATAATTACCGCGCTATTCGGGATAATATTGAAGCGCGGCTGAAACGACATTTTGGATGATTATTTGTGGAATAAACGCTGTTTATTTCAAATAAATCCCTATATAGGCGCTGCAATACCGACTCATATGGGGTTGGTAATAATAGCTAAAATAAGGATATAGTTTGGCGAAAGAAGAACTTTTGGAATTTGAAGGCGAAGTTATGGAACTTCTGCCCAATGCAACATTCCGTGTAAAATTGGTAAATGACCATGAAATTATTGCTCACACAGCGGGGCGTATGCGTAAAAACCGTATTCGTGTTCTGGCTGGCGACAAAGTGACAGTTGAAATGACACCGTATGACCTGACAAAGGGTCGTATTACTTACCGCTTCAAATAATACGCCGCGCTTCTATGAGCGGTAAATCTCCCACACTAATACTCGCAAGTGCTTCTCCAAGGCGGCTGGATTTGCTGGCGCAAATCGGGATTGTTCCGGACGCCATAAAACCAGCAGATATCAATGAAGCGCCAATTGACGGGGAAATTCCGCATGGCCATGCTTTAAGGCTTGCGCAAGAAAAGGCCGTCAAAGTTGCGAGTAAAAACGCTGGCTGTATTATTTTGGCAGCGGATACGGTCGTGGGGGTTGGCCGTAGAATTTTACCCAAAACCGAAACACCGGATGAAGCCCGAAAATGCTTGGAGATGATGTCGGGACGCGGGCACCGTGTTTTTACAGCTGTCGCCGTCATTAAACCTAATGGTGATATGATAAGCCGCGTTGTTGAAACCCGGCTTAAGATGAAAACCCTTTCACTCCAAGAGATTGATAATTACATCGATAGTGGAGAGTGGAAAGGCAAGGCGGGTGGCTACGGTATTCAAGGGCGCGCCTCTATTTTCATTCCGTCTATTATCGGCTCTTATACGAATGTAGTGGGTTTACCCTTATTTGAAACGCGAAACCTTTTAACTGGCGCAGGATATCCATCATGAAACGTAGATGCGTTATCGAGGAGTGTATCGGCGAAACACGGGCCGCAGTTTATGAAGGTCGCCGATTGACCGAGCTTTATGTGCGGCGCTGGAGTGATAAAGACAGACCGCTCCAAGGCGATATATTTGTAGGACGCGTAGCCAAAATAGATCAATCCATGGGCGGGGCTTTCATTGATCTGGGAACCAAAATGCAAGGACTTTTCAAGTTCACAAATTCCCCCAATGCGCCGCGTTTAACTGAAGGGCAAATGGCTGAGTTTGAAGTCTCTAAAGCCACCGAAATTGGCAAAGGCCCGATCGTTAAATTCAAACAAATCAGTAAAGCTGATAAGCCCGTAAAATTATCAGGTGATGATCTGAAAACATTTATCGGCAAACGCTTTGACGGTATCGAATTCGCAGAAGCAACTGTCTCGGTGATCGATGACGCTACCGAGACTGAGCTTGCTATAAAAGGCGGCGGCACAATTTCGATTGAGCGCACCCGCGCTCTTGTTGCGATTGACGTCGATAAAGGTACAGCGACGAGCAGCTTTGATGTCTGTATGACGGCTTTGCCGATGATCGCCCATGACCTTCGCTTGCGCGGACTGGGCGGGCTTATCGTGATTGACCTGCCCAATTTACGTCAACCGCGTCAGAGAAATACGGTGCAAAAAGCGGCGGAGCGTGCTTTTAAGGATGATCCTAATATTATCAAAATCGCGCCGCTCTCGCGCTTTGGCGCGCTGGAAATGACGCGCTCTAAACCCGGACTGTCTCTGGATGAAATTATAAATACCCGCACCGGATCACCGACGACGCAGACTTTGGCGCTGAGAAGCTTGCGTCAGCTGGAGCGAGAAGGACGAGCGCATCCTGGCGCGCAGCTTTCTATGACCGTTCGCCATCATGTGATGAACTGGCTTGAGGCGGAGCATATAGACTGGAAAGCGCCTTTGACGGAGCGTTTGGGCGCACGATTTAAAATTGAGGCCGGCGGAATGCCAAGCATTACGGCGGACCGATGATATCTAAAACACCTCGTGATAACTGTCCGATATGCGCTAAGCTCGCAGATGACGCCGCAAAGCCCTTTTGTTCCAAACGCTGCGCCGATATCGATCTACATCGTTGGCTTAAGGGCAGCTATGCCATTCCGGGACGGGACGGGGAGGCGGTGGTTGCGGCCAATGACCAAAACCCTGACGCCGATATCACTTTTAGGGATGAGGACTAACTTAAAGCTTCCTCGACTTGGCCTAATCGATCTTTCCCAAAGAACATTTTATCGCCGATGAAAAATGTGGGAATACCAAAAACCCCGCGCTCAACCGCTTGGGCCGTATTAGCCATGAGCTTGTCTTTAACCGCCTGATCCTGCGTCATTTCGAGAATTTTTGCGCCGTCAAACCCTCCTTCTGTGAAGACCTTAACAAACACCTCAGGGTCGTCCATTTTCTGCCCGTCTTCCCACATGGCTTTGAGGCCGAGCGTGATAAAATCATCCAAACGTCCCTCTCTATTGGCGGCAATAGCGCCGCGCACCAATAAGAGCGTATTGACCGGAAAGTGTGGGTTCATCTGAAATTTATTCAGGCCATGCTTTTTAATGAAACGCTGAATTTCGAGCATATCATAGGCGAGCTTACCTTTAACATTGGCAAAGGCCACCATCGGGGCTTGGTTATTGGTGAGCTTAAATATTCCGCCCAATAAGCAGGGAATATAATTGATATTCGCGCCGTGCTTGGCCGCGGTTTGCGGCAAGACCTGATTGGCCAAATAAGCATTGGGACTCCCAAAATCGAAAATGAAATCTATTGTTTTTACCATAGCTTTGTCCTTACCATTTTTCCTTATAAGGCCGTAAATCTAGCTCATGAGTCCATGCTGTGCGCGGTTGTTTGTGGAGCATGACATACTGCGCCGCGATGTGTTCGGAATTCAATAGAGCGTCATCGGCCCGCATCTCATCAACATTGGGCAGGTTTTCGCGGATGTATTTGGAATCGATCATGCCATCAATTACGGTATGGGCGACATGGATATTTTTAGGGCCGAGTTCACGCGCCATGGATTGCGAGAGGGCTCGCAAGCCATGTTTGGCGCCCGCAAAAGCGGCAAAGCCTGCTCCGCCTCTGATACTTGCTGTTGCACCTGTGAAAATGATTGTGCCGCGTCCACGTAGGCTCATGACTTTGGCAGCTTCGCGTCCCATTAAAAATCCGGCAAAACAGGCCATTTCCCAAACCTTGCGATATACGCGCGAGGTCATTTCGGTGATCGGAAAGTTCACATTCGCGCCGATATTAAACACAGCGACTTCAAGCGGGCCAATGTCGCGTTCGATTTTTTCTATCAAGCCAATCATAAAATCTTCATCACGGGCATCGCCGGGCAGAGCAAGCGCCTTATCGCCGCCGTCACGAATAGATTGGGCAAGAGCCTCGAGTTTATCAGTATGGCGCTCGCGCCGCACAAGACAGGCCGTCAGCCCTTCTTTGGCAAAAGCGCGGCCTACTGCCCCGCCCGTATCATCTCCGGCGCCAATAACAAGACATGTTGGATTGAGTGTCATATGAAATCCTGTTCGGGCCTATCTAAACCGAAAACCGCCAGCAAACCAAGCGTCATTGGTGACCGCCCGTTATTCAAAACTGGAGGCGGCCTTGT
>CAZNWH010000131.1:3308-5130 GCA_964576765.1 uncultured Hellea sp. | reverse complement strand
ACGGCTCAACTGTTTTCTGCAATCCGGCCTAGCCAGACTCAGCAAACATTGTTAGCACACTCTCATGTGGCCGCGATTTATTATACCCTTACTGACCTTTTCATATGTTGCATTACCTGCGTGCGCGAGTACAGCACAGGCGCCGGAGCGAAAAACGTCACAACAAAAAATCGTCCAAAATGCACCTGTACAAACTATCCCAGCTGTCACCACTAACACCTCAAACCTTTCTCAAGCTGACCGTTTTACCCTCTGGAAAACTAATTTCATTAACCGGGCTGTCGATAAAGGTTATGACAGGAACATGGTCTCTCGCCTCATCTTGCCCGCCAAACTTAATAAGCGAGCAATTGATAGCAATAAGAAGCAACCTGAATTCACCAAGCCGATTTGGTCTTATGTTGACGGCGCTGCCTCAGCTGACCGCCTGAATAAGGGACGAGGAAAATTAGCGGAACAGAGCCAAATTTTTGATCAAGTCGAAGCCCGTTACCAAGTCCCGCGTCACATTTTAACAGCCATATGGGGCCTGGAAACTGCCTATGGCCGCATTATGGGCAACCATGATATTATCAGCGCGCTCTCAAGCTTTGCTTTTGAAGGTCGCCGAAAAAAATTCGGAAATGAACAGCTTTTGGCCATATTGGATATGATTCGCCGTGGCGACATTCGTGCCGATCAACTCACCGGATCGTGGGCAGGTGCTATGGGTATGACACAATTCATCCCGACAACATTTCGTGATTATGCTGTAGACTTTAACGGTGATGGCAATAAGGACCTTTGGAACAATGAAGGCGACGCGCTAGGCTCTGCTGCTCATTATCTCTCTCGCCATGGATGGCGTTATCGTGAACCCATCATGACCGAAGTCACGATGGGTCAAGGTTTTGATTATAGCCATGTTGAAGGCGGTAAAAAATCCGTCCAGGATTGGGCTGCTTTGGGCGTTAAACCCATAGCTGGACAAAATTGGTCAAGCGCCGCTATGAAACTCGACGCCAAACTGATCGCGCCCGGCGGTCACCGAGGTCCTAAGCTTTTGACATTCAAGAACTTTGACGTGATCAAAAAGTATAATAACTCCACCAGCTACGCTATGGGAATAACCGTTTTAGGCGAAGCTTTGCGAAACCGTCCTTCAATTACCACGCCGTGGCCACGTGATGATAAGCCTTTATCATTCACAAACAAAAAAGCGATGCAATCAAAGCTGAATGCACTGGGTTATAATGTGGGCGGTGTTGACGGACAAATCGGTCCAAATACCAGAAAAGCTATTAGAGCTTGGCAAAAATCCCAAGGATTACCGGCTGACGGTTATATGGAGCAAGGGCTTTATCGGCGGCTCATCAGGCAAAAGTAATATTAATTATCTGTAATTAACACTTTACAAATCCCTTCTGAACGTCACTATCCCGCCGCAATTCCAATTTATTAAGGATATGCTAACAGGGAGAACCATGATGAATAAACACTTACTGACAGCCATGCTTGCCGCGACGGCGCTAACCTTTACGGCCTGCTCGCAAGCGAAAGACGCTGCAAATTCTGCAAAAGACGCAACTGTCTCCGCAGCTGATAAAGCTGGAGACTTAGCCAAAGATGCAGCCCATGCAACGAAAGATGCAGGTGCCGCTACACTTGATAAAGCAGACGCCATGAAAGACAAAGCTGGCGCAATGGCTGATAAAGCAGGTGATGCCATGAAGGAAAAAGGCGATGCCATGATGGAAAAAGCTGATGCCATGGCTGATAAAGCAGGCACTATGAAAGACAAAGCTGGTGATGCCATGATGGAAAAGGGCGACGCCATGATGGA
>CAZNWH010000131.1:0-3208 GCA_964576765.1 uncultured Hellea sp. | reverse complement strand
ATGAAAGACAAAGCTGGTGATGCCATGATGGAAAAGGGCGACGCCATGATGGAAAAAGCTGATGCCATGGCTGATAAAGCAGGCGATGCCGTAAAAGACAAAAAGGCTTACGGCTCTGGCGAGTAAAGGCTCCATATATTAGATTACGAAACGCCTCGCTCATGCGGGGCGTTTTGCTTTTGACACAAGAATAGGTATGAGAAGCGCCTTATGCCTGCGCCCATGCCTCTCACTCAATGCAATCCTCCAAAACTCGATTGGAGTCGTCCCGGAACGCCTGCGGCTACTGATTTTGGAGATATATATTTCTCTACTGATGGAGGCCTTGAAGAAACCCATGCCGTTTTTTTGCAAGGATGCGGGCTCCCTGAAGGCTGGCAGAACTCTCAACGCTATGTCATCGGCGAATTGGGCTTCGGCTCGGGGCTCAATTTTTTGGCGACTTGGAGGCTTTGGGATAGCACCAAAACACCTCATTCATGTCTGCATTTTGTATCGATTGAAAAATTTCCTTTCAATAAAGATCAATTGGAAAAAGCTTTATCGGCATGGCCTGAGCTTAAATTTTATGTAGATCAATTGATCTCGGTTTGGCCAGGACGTGTGAAAGGCTTTCACCGCCTCCATTTTGGGGACGTCACGCTCACTCTTATTCATGACGATGTTGATGCCCTAGACGAACTAGACGCCTCAATAGATGCTTGGTTCCTTGATGGATTCAGTCCAGCTAAAAACCCTGAGATGTGGTCTACAGCCATCATGCGTAAACTCGCAGGCTTATCGACCGCTGGCACGAGACTAGCCACCTTCACCGTTGCAGGAGCTGTTCGCTCAGCTCTAAAAGACGCAGGATTCGAAACTGAAAAAAAAGAAGGCTTTGGACGTAAACGCCACCGCCTAGAAGCTTATTATCCGGGCATCTCGAAAGAGGTTAAATTCGACATAGCACCAGCCATAGTCGGCGCTGGGATTGCAGGGGCTTCGCTTGTAAAAGCCTTTGCGAGGCGGGGCATCACCCCGCTCGTTTACCACGTTCTAAACCATGAAGCGGCTAGTCATAATCCCGCCGCCATAATCAAACCCCGACTTGATTTACAAGACAGACCCGAAAGCCGTTTTTTCTTATCGAGTTACCTTTATGCCTTGAATGCCTATAGAGAATACGCTGTTAGCCAAGGCATAAAGCACATCGCAAAAACTGACGCGGAACAGGTTCGGTTTTTAAAATTAATAAAACAAGCACCCTTGCCTGACACTCATTTAACTATGACTGATAACACATTGTTTTTTAGACGTTCTTTAACAATAAACCCAAAGATAGTTTTAGCGGATTGGCTAAATATTGAACTGCTTGAAGGCAATGAGTGGCACGATCATTCACTCGCAATATTAGCCGCAGGATATGGCATTAAAGAGCTATTAAAAGCTCAATCTACAGCTCTACGATATTCACGAGGCCAATTAACGTGGGCTAAACCTCATGACGGATTAAAGTTTCCCATGACCTATGGTGGGTATGCACTTCCTTTAGAAGAAGGCATTCTACTCGGCGTAACCCATGATCGTGTTGGGAGCTTTGATCCTTTTACGAGCATAAAGGAACATGACTTTAAAAATATAGAAAATGCGAAAACCTATACTGGTATTGATCTACTTAAATCTGAAAAACCGTCCAGAGCAAGTGTGAGAGTAACGACACAAGACACATTACCATTAGTGACCCTGCTGCCTGATGATCGATGGCTCTTCACCGGATTGGGGTCTCGAGGTTTTGTTTTTTCCCCTCTTTTAGCTGAAGCACTAGTTTCAAAATTATGCGGTGACCCAATGCCTATTTCCAAACGAGTTTGGACGCGCTTTGCGGAGAGAGAGAAGTCCAACCGCAAAACGCGCCCGTTATAAGCCGTTACCTGTGGGGCGTATCGGCTTATTCCTCTAACTAGTCTATGTTTATATCTGCCGCGCCGGACTCTTTGCTACGAACTTCTCCGATGACCTTATTGACATAAATATCACTGGCCCCACTGGCATAAAGATCTGCTGTTTGTGCAATACCGCCAAAATCAAAATCACTCGCTCCTGATGTTAAAACATTAAGAACTGATGCTTTTCCAGTATCAATCGAAACGTCTCCGCTGCCGCTAATATCAACCGATATACGCCCATCAACGGAGTCAACATTCATATCACCTGATCCGCGACCATCATAAAACATGTCACCCAAAACATCACCAACATCAACGTCAGAAGATCCCGAACTATCGACACTTAATGGACCATTAATATTACCAATTTCAACATCTCCCGACCCGCCAATCGTAACATCTGCGGAACTAACATTACCTATATCAGCGTCACCTGACCCAGACACTTTTATGCGAAGATTGTGAGTATCGCCTATTTCTACATCTCCAGAGCCACGTATTTCAACATAAGCATTACCCGTAATATCTCCCGCCGAAATATCTGCAGCCCCATTGATATTTGCCTTAAAGTCACCCGACACGTCACGAAGGTTAACTTTTCCACAAGATGCAAGCTTGAGGTCGACAGCACCTAAGTTATCGGCAAATATAAAGGGGATTGAATTTCGAACACCTAAGGTGGTATCTTTTGGGACATTAATAGTTAGATTAGGATAGTTATTTAAATTTTTATACCCGCCAATACGGCCACGGCGTTCTGATTTAAATAAGTCTATAGAAAGGGAGCCATGAAAGGTTTTACAGTCTTTGCTGTTAGGTTTTGGAATACCCCCATCAATTTTTAGATATTTATCATCCTCGATTAACTTTACATTGGTCATATTTCCATCACCCTTAACCGTAATTACCGAGGAAGATGTTGTCTTAATTGAAATTCTTCCAACAAAATTTTCAATCAACAATTCAGAATTTGCAAAAACAGGACCTGTAAAACAAAGACACATAATGGAGGCATGAAACAAAGCTTTAATCATATCCGCCTCTTAAAACCTGATCGCGATAACGCGACCTTTTTCCGTTTTCAACCGCACGGCATAATCAGATTTATCGACAACTTTTGTTGAAACACCGTCTGTGTCGAAACAGAACATGAGGGGCCCAGCTGTAAGCTCGATGGTTTGCGGTTTTACTGTCTCGGCAGCCATGGCACCGGTTCCAATCCCGCTTAAAGTCACAAACCCAATTAAAGCCGTCTTAATCATTGTCTCTCTCCTTTATGATCA
>CAZNWH010000130.1:0-5256 GCA_964576765.1 uncultured Hellea sp. | reverse complement strand
GGTGAGTAACGACGGCTCTGTGAGGAATAATGAACCAGAAAAAAATACTCTTAATAGTTGGACTGGCTATAGCGGCAGTTGTTGTCTTTACTCAGGTTAAAAGGCTTGGGGCTCCAAGCCCAACCGTAAATGTAACGGCTCCCGCCCCCGTTATCCAAAAAGTTGAATATGTTGATGTATTAGTCGCCTCGCAAAATTTATCCTTAGGTTCAAGAGTGTCCCCTGAATCCGTTAAATGGAAGCAATGGCCTGCTGAGGCTTTAAGTCCATCGTTGATTTCTAACGATATTCGACCACAAGCTATTGAGGAATTAAAAAGCGCGATTGTCAGGTCTCCTATATTGGAAGGAGAGCCCATAAGTGAGGCCAAACTGGTGAAAGCAGGGGCTTCGGGTGTTATGGCAGCGCTTTTAAAACCAGGAATGCGTGCCGTGACGACGCGTATATCAGTCGATACTGCGGCTGGCGGCTTTATTCAGCCTGGTGACCGTGTTGATATTATATTGACGCAAACGGTTCAACCCAACCGAACTAGTAGTGGGATTAATCAAAATAATCAGCGTATCTTTATAGCCGATACGATATTTGAAAATGTACATGTTTTGGCAATTGACCAAACTTATTCCACAAGCGCTGAAGGTGGGGCTGCAGTTATTGGTTCTACAGCGACCTTCGAAATGTCTCAACAAGACGCGGAACTCCTGCAACAGTCTGTTTCTAAAGGGGATTTAAGTCTAACCTTAAGAGGTATAGTGCGTAGTAATGCTCGAGCAATAAGCACTGCAAAAATAATAGAAAAGAAACAAGTCGAAACAGAATCTACATTGACCGTTTACCGCGGCGGACAGCCGCAACAAGTCGCTATCAGAGGACAATAATAATATGCTCAATAAGCCTCTTTCTCCTTTAATATGCGGAACAGCCATTGCGTTGGTTACAGCCGTTGGGGGTATCCCCTTAGCGGATGCCGGAACACGGTCTTATAGCCATATTCAAAATGCTGCTCATTCTAGCGTCAATATACAGTCGCCTGGACAGAGTGTGAATTCGCGTTCAATTGTTCTGCCATTTTCGAAGTCCACAGTCATAGAATTACCTCAGGATATGATGGATGTTATTGTTTCAAATCCCGATATTGTTGAGTCGGTTATCCATACGGCTCATCGAGCTGTTTTAATCGGTAAACGACCTGGTCAGACAAATGCCTATTTTTATGGCCATGACGGGCAAGAATTACTTAGCCTCGATATTCGGGTAGAGCGAGATATTAATGGTTTAAAATCACTTATTTCTCAACATGCGGAGGCTGGGACAGTTGATGTTCAGGCTGTGAATAATAATTTGCTCCTAACGGGGTCTGTGAAAAATGCAGCTATGGCGAACCGTATCGAAAAGTTAGCTGCGCTTTGGCTTGATGAAACTACTAATGGTGGCGGAGAGGGCGAAATCGTTAATTTAATGTCTATTGAGGGCAAAGATCAGGTGCTTTTAAAGGTCCGGATTGTAGAAATGCAGCGCTCCGTTACTAAACAGCTTGGCATTAATCTCAGTGCGATCGGACAATTAGGCGATTCTACAGTCTCCTTGGTTAGTAACGCGGCCCTAAGTACAGGGGCTGGTCTTTCAGGCTCAAATACCTTCAATAATACTGGAAGTGGCGATATCACATCTTTTACAAGTTCATTACAGGCCTTAGAACGCGTTGGACTTATCCGTACTTTAGCTGAACCCACTTTAACTGCGATTTCAGGAGAAACAGCCAATTTCTTATCTGGTGGAGAGTTTCCACTACTAACAGGCGTTTTCGTTGATGAAAATGGACAGTTGCAACGCGAATTTGAGTTTAAGCCCTTTGGTGTTTCGCTTGGATTTACACCTGTTGTTTTGAGCGAAGGCCGAATTTCATTAAATATTTCAACTGAAGTCTCTGAACCTACCACAGAAGGGTCTTTTGAAACAGGTGGTGTTGCATCTGATGTTCTTGGTCTACGTGTGCGACGCGCGAATACAGTTGTTGAACTTCCGGCTGGTGGCAGCCTTGTTATTGCGGGCTTGATCAGAGAAGAAAGCCGCCAAGCATCAGATGGAATTCCGGGCGCGAAAGATATTCCAGGCTTCGGAGCTTTGTTTAGAAATCGTGATGATATCACTACTCAAACCGAGCTTGTCGTTATGGTAACGCCATATTTGGTCGACCCAACTCATCCAGATAAATTACAAACTCCGCTTGATGGCTTTGTAGCGTCGAATGATATCGAAAGTAGTTTACTGGGCAAAATCAACAAGGTTTATGCCGCTAATGGTCGGCCAAAAATTGCAGCGGGTAGCTTGCCCGGACCATTTGGCCATGTGGTTGATTAGGAAAATGAGAATGAAAACTTTACAATTAAATTTTATCAACCTGATTTCGCTTAGCCTTTTGGCGGCAGGTATGACCGCGTGTTCGACGCCTACACCTTCATATCCGCCGACAATATTCAACAATAAAGTTCAAGTTGCAGAATCGATCGAAAGATTAGAGCTTTATACTCGCCCAACAGGCTTGGAATTATCAGCGCGGGACCAGGTTGCCGTAAATCAATTTTTGGAAGCCTATGCGCAACAAGGTGAAGGCCCATTATACATAAATGTTCCTGCTATATCAGCTCACGGAATAGGATCGCAACAAGCGCAGTCTGTCATTAGACAAAGTTTAAGCCGAATTGGTTTTGCTCAGGCTTCCGTACAGACAGGGCAATACCAGTCTCGAGTTGGGGCTCCAGCTCCTGTTGTTGTTTCGTACCGAACGCTCAAAACTATTCCACAAGATTGCAGGAATATCGGGGATTTGACAAATACCTATAATAATCAACCCAATCCTAATTTCGGGTGTTTTCAAACGGCTAATCTAGCGGCCATGATTGGTGACCCCCGTCAGTTGATTCAGCCTTATGATATGACTGTTTCTGACACTCAGAGACGGCAAACAGTCTACGATAAATATATTCAGGGTGAGAATACCGCATCAGATCATCCTGACCGACAAGAAATAACTGTGGGCAATTAATAGAAGATCGAATACCGGATGAATGCTATGACACAAACACCTCCGCAAATGGGTTCACCATCGCCGCAAGCCGCGCCGTCGCCGGTTCCTGTACGCCCGATGCCGTTGCCAACCCCTCAACCTCCTCAAAGTGGTAACCAGCCAATGACGACTGTGCCAAGACCAATGGCGGCCCCTCAGATGATGCCACAAGCTCAGCCTATGGCTCCTCCGCCGATGCCTCCTATCCCTCCGGCTATGCCGCAAATGCCTCAACCTATGCAGCAAATGCAACAACAGCACATGGTGCCGGTACAACATAATGTTGATTCTGAACTCAGCAAAGAGGGCGGAGATCGTGCTCTCCCTAAAATTTCAATTCATGCTTTTTGTGATCGCCAGGAAACGGCTGCAATTATTAATGAAACGACCCGTGACTGGCGTATGAAGCGGACGAATGTAAAGATTTATATGGGTGGGTTAGTGTCTGCCATAGAGTTTTATCACAAAGAGAATACCCCAGGGTTGATTTTAATCGAGTCAGGTATGCGAGGTCAGGAATTATTTGCTCAGCTCGAAGAGCTGGCCTCAGTTTGTGATGCTGGTACAAAAGTTGTTATGATTGGTGCAGCTAACGATATTCGTTTGTATCGTCAGTTGATGGATAAAGGCATTAGTGATTATCTCGTACCACCCTTTCATCCCATCAATCTTATCAGGTCTTTAGGCGAGCTTTATTCAGATCCTGAAAAGCCATTCACGGGACGTGTTGCGGCCTTTTTCGGTGCCAAGGGAGGAGTAGGGTCTTCAACGATAGCCCATAATATTGCCTGGTGCCTATCTGAAACTATTCAACAAGAGACAACCTTGGTTGACCTAGATGCGTCTTGGGGAACGACGGGGCTGGATTTTGCATATGATTCCAGCCAAGGACTTGAAGAAGCATTGGCTGAACCTGATCGATTGGATGAAACATTGTTGGATCGGATTATGATACGCCATACTCCAAAGCTTTCAATATTACCAACAGCTGGCTCGTTACAACATAAACCAATACTCAATGTAGAATCATATGAAGCAGTTGTTGATGGCGTAAGGTCAATTAGTCCAATGACAGTCCTTGATATGCCGCATCAATGGATTGATTGGACGTCCAATCTTCTCAGTAATGTTGATGAAGTTGTGATCACCGCGACACCAGATTTAGCAAATTTAAGAAACGCAAAAAATCTTATTGATTTCCTGCGTAACGCACGCCCTAATGATGCCGAGCCTATCCTTATTCTTAATAAGGTTGGGATTAGTAAGATTGGTGAAATTTCAGTGAAAGATTTTGCGGCTGCGGTTGGTCTAGAGCCAGCTCTCGTTCTTGGGTTTGATCCTGATAGCTATCTGGAAGCGGCTAATGATGGTAAAATGTTAACCGATATTAAGTCTGCTGCCCAAGCTGTAGATGGCCTCAATTATATAGCAAGGCGTATAAAGACGGGTCAATTTCAAGCCGGAGGCCATGGGGCGAAAAGCAACTCCTTCATGGGAAAATTATCCCGTAAAGATAAGAAGGAATCGCCACCCAAGTCGGGTAAATCACTCTTCTCATTCAAGAAAAAAGAGGCGTAATCTTTTATGTTTGGGAAACGATCAGAAAGTAGCGGTTCTACTTTAAAAGCACCGCCAAAAGTCCAGGTGGAGACCCCGAAGCCTGAGTCTAATATTGCACCAACACAAGTCGCACGTCCTAATAATAACCGTACTGAACCCTCTGAGGAGTATTACGAAACAAAAGCTACAATATTTAATGCATTGTTCGAAACTATTGATGTCTCGGCTCTGGCTGGAATGCAGCCTGATAAAGCCCGGGAAGAGATTCGAATGATCGTAGATGAAATCATTGCTATACGAAATGTTCGCCTATCTGTTGCTGAGCAAAATCAGCTTATTTCGGAAATTTGTGATGATATACTCGGCTATGGTCCGTTGGAACCTTTATTGGCACGTGATGATATTGCCGATATTATGGTTAACGGTGCAAAAGACGTCTTTATTGAGACCGAAGGTAAAATGCAAAAGACCAATATTCGGTTTCGCGATAATCAGCAATTAATGAATATTTGCCAACGTATTGTGTCTCAAGTTGGCCGACGTGTTGATGAAGCGAGCCCAATTTGTGATGCTCGTCTTTTAGATGGGTCTCGTGTAAACGTTATTGCGCCGCCGCTCGCGATTGATGG
>CAZNWH010000129.1:0-5302 GCA_964576765.1 uncultured Hellea sp. | reverse complement strand
AAACTCCGCGACGCGATGAATTTTCATATGGTCAAAGAGCCTGTGACAGTCCTGAGCGCCGAGATCATGTCCGATGACTGGCATGCCCGTTTTGACGCCACCGAGAGACGCTATTTATACCGCATCATTGATCGGCGTATGAAGCTCTCATTGGATAAAGGACGGGTTTGGCGTATTCCGGTTAAACTCGACGCAGATGCCATGCACTATGCCGCGCAGGTTCTTATCGGCAAGCATGATTTCTCGGCCTTTCGCGATACACAGTGCCAAGCCAAGTCTCCTGTGAAAACCGTGGACGAGATTACTGTGCTGCGTGCAGGTGCAGAAATACACTGCCATTTCAAAGCACGGAGTTTCCTGCATAAACAAGTGCGCTCCATGGTCGGGAGTCTTGCTGAGGTTGGTATGGGGAAATGGAATAGCGCCGATATGCGCGAAGTTTTAGAGTCAAAAGACCGCCAAGAATGCGGCCCCGTCGCCCCATCAGAAGGGCTCTATTTGGTTGAAGTGAACTATTAATGGAACTTGTATTAGGCGACCTTAGCCATCCCAAGGTTTTGGCTTTATTGCAGGCGCACTTGGACGGGATGCATGCGACGTCGCCGCCAGAACATGTTCATGCTTTGGATGTTTCGGGGCTACAAAAACCGGATATTAGTTTTTGGACGCTGCGAGATAGCGGCGCGGTATTGGGCTGCGGCGCGCTCAAGGAACTGTCCAAAGCCCATGGCGAGATTAAATCCATGCGCACCCATTCAGATCATTTGCGCAAAGGCGTTGCAGCCAAAATATTAGACCATATCTTAAAACAGGCCAAAGAGCGGGGTTATAGCCGAATATCTTTGGAGACAGGTTACGGGCCCGCTTTTGAGCCCGCTCTTAAGTTATACCTAAAATATGGGTTTCAATATGGCGAAGCGTTCGGCGGTTATAAAGCCAATGAATTTAGCCAATTTCTGCATTTGGACTTATAGCTGCTTCTAACAGTCTCACAAAATCTGTTCAAACCCCAGCAGGATAACGATCAATCCCATGGCATTAATGGCGCAGGCTATCAAAATGGCTTTGCCCATTTTGAACGGCACAACAACTTGACCTATGCGGATATCGATCAAGAGAATCCCTAAAAACGCCGCCATGGCCGCGTAATTGACAATGCCATAAGGTAAGAGGCCGAGTATATATAATCCAAATAATCCTGCGGTGACCAGAGCAAGCCAGAATATCGCCCAATGACGGGTAATGACCCAAGGCCGAAACCTATCCTGATAGTCAAAAATCATAGCAAACATATAGGCGCAAGCCGAAAAAGTGAGCAGATAAAGCGTCAGGATAATCACAAAAGGGCTAAGCGGCACGGTCTCTATCGTCTCCCCAAAGAGTTTGGCGCGTTCAATTTGAACGCCATGGGCAATGAGATAAAAGGCTGGAAGGCTCAGCAGCAGCGCCACAAATGAGGCCTGCAAACCCTTGCGCGAGAGATCAAAATGATCTGGCCAATCGGCGCGGCCTGCCAAGGCTTTGATACTCCCAAATAATGACGCAACGGGATTCATTTAATCAAAATACCTTTGGAGTACATCTTTATAGATGGCGGTGAGAGTCACAATGTCGGCCACATCGACGCGTTCATTGACCTGATGCATGGTGGCGCCAACGAGGCCAAATTCAGCGACAGGGGCATAGTTGGTAATAAAGCGCGCATCCGAGGTTCCGCCCGATGTTGATAATTTAGGGCGGTGCCCCAAAACTGTCTCCGCCGCGTCTTGGAGAATGTCAGTGAGTTTTCCCGGCGGAGTCAAGAAGCTCTCCCCCGAGACACGGATCTCGATATCAATCGTGCCGTCAAAGCCTTGCCGCGCATCTTCGAGTATGCCCTGCACCCATTTCGTCAAACTTGCGCCGGAATGCGCGACATTAAACCGAATATTAAAGCGTGCCTTGGCGGTTTCGGGGATCATGTTTTCGGTGGGGTTACCAACATCCACAGTCGTGATTTCAAGATTAGACGGCTGGAAAAACTCTGACCCATCATCAAGGTGGCGAGATTGCAGCGTGCCCAAAATCCCGAGCAAGGTCGGGACAGGATTTATCCCAAGATGCGGATAAGCCACATGACCTTGCTTGCCCGTCACTGTGATGTCCGCATTAAAAGATCCACGCCGCCCGTTTTTGACCATCTCGCCCATTTGGTTTGGATTAGTCGGCTCCCCGACAAGACAGTGGTCTATGACTTCACCGGCCTCGGCAATGGCGACAAGTAATTTCTTGGTCCCGTTAATGGCCGGACCTTCTTCATCTCCCGTAATGAGGAAGCTCACCGAACCATTAGGCGCCCAATCACTGGATAGTAAATCCGATACCGCGCCGACAAAGGCCGCGATAGCGCCTTTCATATCCGCCGCCCCGCGGCCCAAAAGCTGCCCATCTTTGACTTCGCCTGCAAAGGGATTTTGGGTCCATTTGCTTGTGTCCCCGGCGGGCACAACATCGGTATGTCCCGCAAAACAGAAATTCGGCGCTTTGGTTCCAAGCCGCGCATAAAGATTATCCACGCGGGCCTCGCCCTCGCCAAAGGGATAGCGCGTGCAGATAAATCCCATGCCTTCCAAAGCTGCTTGCAAAGTATCCAGCGCGCCAGCATCGGCAGGCGTCACCGAAGGCCGTTTAATCAGAGCGCTAGCAAACTCGACAGGATCAAGGGGCGAGTCGATATGAGGTGTCTTTTTCATCGGGCTAGGTTAAAGCTGGGATAGACGCCAGATGCAAGTAGGAGAATTCATTGTGCCCGTAATTGATCCGCAAGCCGTAGATGTCACATATGGAACAAGCTATCCCCCCACCTTAAATGAACCTTGCAAAGAACGAATCGTTCGCCGCTTAAGCGATGCAGGCGACTTAACCCAATTTGGCGTTCATCATGTCACTCTGCCGCCCGGATGCTGGGCCTCGCAGCGCCATCATCACAGCGCAGAGGATGAATTTGTCTATATACTTTCCGGCGCGCCAACGCTTATCGATGATCATGGCGAAACAGATTTACGCGCGGGAGATAGCTGCGCGCATCCGGCAGGGGACGGCAATGCTCATCATCTGATCAACCGCACAAAAAATGACGTCACATTCTTAGTGGTCGGCTCGCGAAGCCCCGAAACAGATCATTGCCGTTATCCTGATGTTGATCTGGATTTACCCGCGAACGGAACACAAACTCGACAAATATTTCACAAAGACGGCACGTCTTATCCTCCATTCATATAGGGTTAATATTACAGCTACATTTATGGTTGGTCTGGTGAAATCCAGAGATACATATATTTGGAATGAGTCAGGCGCCACGGGAACAATAGCAGATAATTTTGCTACGAGCTTCTATAGAATTGATACACACTCTACCCCCCGTTGGCGCTTTAGGCACAGATGCGATTACGCGTTTTGGTATTGTTTACACCCTGAAGTAAAGTGTGAAATTAAACTCAGTTTCGAGCTTTTAAACTCGAAAAACCCTCTGTATTTTACCCCTTGAAATCTCATAATTTGTCATTACACAGCTACTTATTTAGAGGGGGGTTCTGTGGATATCAACAGCATCATAAATGACAAGATTCCGGCTATTATTGCTTGGGCACCGGGCTTTGCCGTAAAGCTTGTTCTGGCAGCTTTGATTTATATAATCGGAAGAATGATCGTACGCAAATTATCAGGCGCAACGGTCATTGGTACACAAAAAATTCCAAATATAGATAGTACGCTAGCGAAATTCTTTGGATCTCTTGTGGCCGTTATTGGTCTTTTCGCTGTTATTATTGCCTCTCTGTCGGCTTTAAATATTCCTTTGGGATGGATCGCCACAATTATTGGCGCGATGGTTGTTGCTCTGGGATTTGCGCTTCAGGAAAGCCTTGGTGATTTAGCCTCCGGCGTTATGCTCGCTTTCTTCCGTCCATATAAAGTTGGCGATGAAGTTGAAATTAACGGCGAGCGCGGCGTGGTCAAAAGTCTCGATATTTTTTCAACAACACTCACGACGGTTGATAGTGTTGAAATGATCGTCGGCAATGGCGCGGCCTTTAGCAATAAAATTAAAAATTATAACGGCTATGGCGATCTTCGTCTGGATATGGATTTCGGTGTTGGCTATGATGCCAATCTTGATGAGGCTATTGCCGCGATAAAATCCGCCGCTAATGGGGATGATCGCATTATCGACACGCCGCATGGACCTTGGGCAAAGGTTACAGAACTAGGCGATTCAGCCGTCAACATTCAATTGCGCCTGTGGTGCGATGCTAAAAATTACCGCGCAATAAAAATGGATATGTCGCAACGGGTCAAAGCCGCGCTTGATAAAGCTGGTATCGATATCCCTTATGAACACTGTATGATAATTCCAATGAAGGCTAAATAAGATGGCTCAAGACGCACAAACACCTGAAGTCGCAGCTGAAGCTGCTGTAGAATCCCTCGATCTGTCTCTATCAGGCATGCAATCCATGATCCCTAAATTACAAAGCTGGCTCATTGATAAAGGGCCAAGTTTCGTTCTTAAACTTGTTGCCGCTCTGGTCGTCTTTTGGATTGCCAAAGCTATTGCAAAACGGGTTTTCAATGCACTTAACAAGCAAGCGACCACTAATCCTCGGATTGATCTAACACTTGGTAAACTAGGCGCGACGGTTGCACGTTACGGTATTCTCATTGCGGGGGCTTTAATCGCAGTATCTATATTAGGCGTCAAAGTTGCTGCGGTGATGAGTATATTTGCTGCCATGGCACTTGCCATTGGTCTTGCGCTTCAAGGCTCTATGAGTAATGTCGCCGCTGGTCTGCTTCTGCTTGTTCTGCGCCCTTATAATGTCGGCGACTTTGTCGAGCTTGCGGGACAGGAAGGTACAGTTGAAGATTTAAATGTTTTCACCACAACACTACGGACCGTCGACAATATCCAAGTTATTATTTCCAACGGTGAAGTCCGCTCAAATACGGTTAAAAACCTAACCTCCCTCGGCAAACGCCGCGTCGATGTTGATTTCGGCATCGACTATAATGACAATATTGATACTGCGATTGACATCATTAAATCGACCGCTGCCAAGGATAGCCGTGTTTTGACAGAGCCAGAAGGACCTTGGGCCAAAGTTGCGACCCTAAATGATAGTTCCGTTGATATTCAAATGCGCGTTTGGTGTAAGCCCGAAGATTATTGGGATGTACGGTTTGACCTGATCAAGGATGTCAAAGAAGCCTTTGATAAAGGCGGCATTTCAATTCCTTATCCACATTGTGTCGAGATCGAAAAATA
>CAZNWH010000128.1:0-5451 GCA_964576765.1 uncultured Hellea sp. | reverse complement strand
CCGTGGTGTAAAAGGTCAAAAATCGCGCTCAGGCGTTGCGATTAAAGGCTTTGAAGGCGGTCAAATGCCAATTCATATGCGTCTTCCTAAGCGTGGCTTTAATAAGCCAAATCGCAAGCGCTGGGCAGAACTGTCTATTGCCAATCTTAACCGTGCGATTGAGGCAGGTAAACTTGATAGTAAAACAGATTATGACGCGGATGCCTTGGTTGAAGCAGGCGTGCTGCGCCGTGCGCGTGACGGTGTTCGTCTGATAGGCAATGGTAAAGTTTCTAAGCCTGTAAAACTTTCTGTTGCGGGCGTAACACCGGCGGCCAAAAAGGCTGTTGAAGAGGCTAAAGGAACGGTTAATGTTCTAGATCTAAGTGTAACATACCGGGCTAAGGGTGAGAAAAAAGATCCATCAGCGAAAGCTGCAAAAACGCCTCAGGTTAAAGTTCCAAAGCCTAAAGCCGAAAAGCCAGCCCCGACGCCTAAAGCGGAAGCAAAAACAGAAACGCCTAAAGCAGAACCAAAAGCCGAAAAGCCTGCGGCTAAACCAAAGGCTAAGAAGCCTCAAGTTCTCTACACAGATGGCGCGACAGATGGCGATCCTGATGATCTGAAAAAAATCAAAGGAATCGGACCAAAATTTGAAGGTGATTTAAATGCCAAGGGGGTTTATTATTTCCGCCAAATTGCCGCTTGGAGCGCAAAAGATATTGAAATGGTTGATGGAATTATCGACTCGTTTCCTGGGCGCATTGAGCGTGACGAATGGGTCAAGCAGGCTAAACAACTTGCGAAAGACTAATATTGACGTTTGGTGCTAGTTTCATTTTGCGGGCATCTTACATTTCTTTCAGAGGATACCCATCTAGGGTGAAATCTGAAGTTAAAGAATAAAGGTATATCATGGCGTCAGCGTCTGAACAGCTCGCATCGAATATGAACTTTGGCGTTTTTGCCAAAGCCAAAGAGCTACAGCAGCGCCTCCTTTTCACTCTTTTCATTCTCGTCATATATCGCATCGGGACTTTCGTACCGGTTCCAGGCATGGATATGGGCGCTTTTCAACAGGCTTTCCAAAGTGGCGGTGGCGGACTTTTGACGCGTCTCAACATGTTTGCGGGCGGGGCGGTTGAACGTATGGCCATTTTCGCACTCAACGTGATGCCCTATATTTCGGCCTCTATCATTATGACTTTGATGAAGGGCTCGCTCCCCTCACTTAAAGAGCTTGATAAAGATGGCGAGCAGGGGCGAAAGCAAATTAACCAATATACGCGCTATTTAACAGTCTTTTTGGCGGCTTTTCAAGCCTATGGTATAGCTAGAGCGCTTCAGGCGACTGAAGGGGCCGTTATAAATCCCGGGCTATTCTTTGAAGCTTCTACAGTGATTACTCTTGTCGGCGGAACAATGTTCCTCATGTGGCTAGGTGAACAGGTCACAGCCCGCGGTGTAGGTAACGGAGTTTCATTGATTATTTTCGCGGGTATTGTGGCTGAACTGCCCAAAGCCTTGTTCCAATCTTTTAGCTTAAATCAGCAAGGCACGATCAGTGAATTGTTTTTGATTTTCCTTATTGTCCTTTTCGTATCGCTTTCAATGTTGATTGTTTTTGTGGAGCGCGCACAAAGGCGTTTACTAGTCCAATACCCAAAACGACAAATGGCCGGGGGAAAAACCTTTGGTGGCGAATCGTCTTTCATGCCGCTCAAGCTTAACACAGCTGGTGTTATCCCGCCGATTTTCGCCAGTTCGCTTCTGTTACTTCCGGCGACATTTGGCCAGTTAGCGTTAAATGGTGAAGGCGGGGGTTCTGGCTTCATGACGACATTGCTGGCTTATCTCGGATATGGTTCGCCTGTTTACTTAGTGCTTTATGGTGTTCTGATTATTTTCTTCTGTTACTTCTATGTACCATATGTTTTTAAGCCTGATGATGTCGCAGATAATCTTCGCAAAAACGGGGGCTTTTTGCCTGGTATTCGTCCTGGCCAACGCACAGCTGAATATCTAAGTTATGTTCTCTCGCGGTTGACATTTATCGGTGCGTTTTATGTTGCCTTTGTCTGTGTGCTTCCCGAATATATTATCGCACAAAATCAAGGTATTCCGCCATCGGTTGCTATGTTGATCGGTGGTATGAGCTTGCTGATTATTGTTTCTGTGACGCTCGATACAGTCGCTCAAATTCAATCGCATCTGATCGCCCATCAATATGAGGGACTGATTAAAAAATCCCGCATGCGGCGGCGTAAGAAGTAGGAGGGGGTATGAATATTGTTCTTTTTGGCCCCCCGGCCGCAGGTAAGGGCACGCAAGCTAAAAAGCTTGTTACCGAACGCGGCCTTATCCAGCTTTCAACAGGTGATATGTTGCGAGCGGCGCGCGCGTCAGGCACAGAACTTGGCCAAAAGGTCGCTGGGATAATGGATAGTGGGCAATTAGTTTCGGACGAGATTGTCATCGCGCTTATAGAAGAGCAGCTTGACTTGAATCCAACGGCAAAAGGATTTATTTTTGACGGATTTCCGCGCACGGTTGCGCAGGCCATTGCGCTTGATGAGAGTCTTCTTAAGCGCAGCCAAAAGGTCAATAGTGTCATTCGTCTCTGTGTTGAAGACGAATCGATTATAACACGGATTACAAAACGTTTTGCAGAGCAAGGCCGCAAAGATGATAACCCAGAGACGTTTAAAAAGCGCCTTGTGGCTTATCATGAAAATACAGCGCCTTTGCTGCCTTATTACTCTGAACAGGGAAAATTAACTGAGGTTGACGGTATGGCTGACATCGATACCGTTTCTGCCGCAGTTGCGCAGGTTTTGGATAAAAACGGTAATGGAAAAAGCATCGCTGCGCCATCGCCAAAGAAAGGATTTTTCGCTCGCCTTTTTGGCGGTTGAAAATAAGTTGAAAACACAGGCTGACAATGCTTGACGGCGAGCAGCCTTGGGACTAAATAACCCGCTTTCGCGGATGGATGAGTCTTTTCCGCCCCTTTTGCTATGGGGCAATGGAGGAGCTTAAGCCAAAGAGGTGGAAACAGGATTTTAAGGAGGCCAGTGTGGCTCGTATTGCCGGGATAAATATCCCAACAAATAAGCGCGTAGAAATCGCGCTACGTTACATCCATGGAATTGGCCCTGCAAAGGCAAAAAGCATTTGTGAAGCCGTTAGCATTGCACCTGAACGCCGTGTGCAAGACTTAACAGATCAGGAAATTTTGCAAATTCGCGAAAACATTGATGGAAATCATCAAGTCGAAGGTGATTTGCGTCGTGAGAATAATCAAAACATCAAGCGTTTGATGGATATGGGTAATTATCGGGGATTACGTCACCGCCGAGGTCTGCCCGTACGAGGACAACGTACACACACAAATGCTCGGACTCGTAAGGGTCCAGCCAAGGCAATCGCCGGTAAGAAGAAGTAGGATAACAAGATGGCAAAAGAACCAGGCCGCGTTCGCCGCGCCGATCGGAAGAATATCACCTCCGGAGTCGCGCATGTAAACTCTACATTTAATAATACGATGATTACGATCACCGATGCTCAGGGTAATACTGTGGCATGGTGTTCTGCGGGTGCGATGGGTTTTAAAGGCTCACGTAAATCAACGCCCTATGCGGCGCAGGTCGCGGCTGAAGAAGCGGCGCGGAAAGCGGCTGAGCACGGTATGAATACATTAGAAGTTAATGTGAACGGTCCGGGATCCGGCCGCGAATCTGCTGTTAGGGCTTTGCAAGCGGCTGGCTACACGATCACGACAATTCGCGACGTTACCCCCATTCCGCATAATGGGTGCCGTCCGCCTAAGCGCCGCCGCGTATAACGTCTACGAACTTTCCTCATTTTTATGTGGGGATTTATCAGGTGCCGCCTTACCAATAATTGGAATGGCTGCGCCGCAAAACATAAAGAGGTCACACTGTGATTGAAAAAAATTGGCAAGAATTAATTCGTCCGATCAACCCAGAGATTGAGCCTGGGCGGGACCCGGAACGCAAAGCAATTGTAACAGCTGAACCTTTAGAGCGCGGCTTTGGTATGACACTGGGAAATGCACTTCGCCGTGTATTACTCTCTTCTCTACAAGGTGCAGCCGTATCCGCAGTCCAGATTGATGGTATTGTCCATGAATTTACATCTATCCCGGGTGTACGTGAAGATGTTACCAATGTTGTTCTTAACCTGAAAGGTCTTGCTGTGCGTATGCACTCCGAAGGGCCTAAAAAACTTCTCTTGCGTAAAACTGGCGCGGGCCCTGTGACAGGCGCAGATATTGAAGAGACCTCTGAAGTTGAAATTCTAAATAAAGATCATGTTATTTGCACAGCCGATGAGGGCGCAGATATCCGTATGGAACTTACAGTGACCACAGGTAAAGGTTATGTGCCTGCAGCAGCCTCGCGCCCAGAAGATGCGCCAATTGGCTTGATTTCGATTGATGCGCTTTATTCGCCTGTTAAGCGCGTGGCTTACCGCGTAGAAGATACACGCGAAGGTCAAGTTCTTGATTATGATAAATTGATTATCGATATTGAAACCAATGCTGCTGTAACGCCTGAAGATGCTGTCGCGGTTGCGGCGCGTATTCTTCAAGATCAGTTCCAAGTCTTTGTGAACTTTGATGACCCAGAAGATATTGGCCGCGGCGAAGAGAAGCCGGAACTTGACTTTAACCCCGCGCTTCTGCGTAAAGTTGATGAGCTTGAGCTTTCTGTACGTTCAGCCAATTGCTTGAAAAATGACAACATCGTTTACATTGGTGACCTTATTCAAAAATCCGAAGCTGAGATGCTCCGCACACCAAACTTTGGCCGTAAGTCTCTTAACGAAATCAAAGAAGTCTTGGCCGCTATGGGGCTGCACTTGGGCATGGACGCGCCAAATTGGCCGCCAGAAAATATCGAAGAACTTGCTAAAAAATATGACGACCACATTTAGGTCGAATTGAAATCTAAAAGGATAAAGCCATGCGTCATAAATTGGCCCATCGTAAACTCAACCGCACAGCATCTCACCGTAAGGCGATGTTTGCGAATATGGCGTCCAGCCTGATTGAGCACGAGCAGATAGTTACAACTCTCCCTAAGGCAAAAGAGCTTAGACCGCTTGTTGAAAAGCTTGTCACATTAGCGAAAAAAGGGGATTTGAACAGCCGGCGTATCGCCATTGCCCGTACACGGAATAAAGAGATGTCAAAGAAGCTCTTTGATGTCCTTGGCCCGCGCTACAAAGACCGCCAAGGTGGTTATATTCGTATTATGAAGGCAGGTTTTCGCTATGGCGACAACGCGCCTATGGCCGTCATCGAATTTGTAGACCGTGATGAGTCTGCCAAAGGCGCGGTTGATCACGCGAAGAAAGAAACTGAAGACGCTTGAGCGGCGTAATCAATCCTGGGGTTGATTATAGTGAAAGTCGAATGCGCTGGTCGATTCGGTTTTCATTTCAAAA
>CAZNWH010000127.1:0-5500 GCA_964576765.1 uncultured Hellea sp. | reverse complement strand
CCATTCAGCTTCTGTCAGAGTCACACGAAGGCGTAAACAGGCAGGGCCGCCGCC
Source organism: uncultured Hellea sp. (assembly GCA_964576765.1). Lineage (GTDB taxonomy): Bacteria > Pseudomonadota > Alphaproteobacteria > Caulobacterales > Maricaulaceae > Hellea. Next base: position 5,446 of record CAZNWH010000127.1, on the reverse strand, counting down.
ATTACGCATAGATTGGCGCACATCGACATAATGAACGCTTCCAATGGGGCCATTACTGGCGACAAGCTTATCGCAATAGGCTTTGGTCGCCGCGTTCTCTTGGGTTTCCAAAGGCGCTATAAGTGTAAGGCAATTATCATCGGACATTTGCACCAGCATGGAATTAAACAGATAGGCTTTAATCGCGTCGGCAATCGGGACATCGGCGAGCGGGACTTCGACAAAATTGGGCGTAAAAAAACCCTTTGCGGCCCCTCTCACAGCGGCCTGCATCGCGGCGGTATCCGCAAAAGCCAGTTCATGATAGAATAAGGTTTGCAGCGCGCCCACACAGACGACATCATTATGAAACGCCCCCGCATCAATAGCGGCATCCGATTGCAGGGCAAAGACTGTGCGTTCGGGCTTAACGCCGTGGCTGCGTGCAATAGCTTGACTGGCTTGCAGCGTTTGCCGCGCGGGATAGCCGGGGCGCGCGGCGGCATACCCATCGCGGCCATAGACGAAAAGCTCGACGCCTTGCTCGCCCCGTGACGCACAAAGCCGCACATGATTGGCCGCGCCTTCATCAGCAAAAACCGATTGCTCATGCAGCGCCGGATGAACGCTGGCAAACGGGAAGGCTGTGTCTAGGGTGCGCTGTGTTTGGGGATGCTCTATCGAACGGTGCAGCATAGTCGAGAGATTGGCCGGCGTGAGATGCAATTTACCATCCGCCGTATCCGAGGACGGGCTGACCGTAGCCGCATTGGCCGCCCACATGGAGGAGGCCGACATACAGTTTTTCATTAGGCGCGGCGCGGTCTTCCATGCCTTTATATAAATATCTCTATCTGACCCCGCAAAACCAGCGCGGCGCAACGTGGGCAGATGCGGGCGTTGTTGCGGCGGTAAAATTCCCTGCCACAAACCCATCTCATGCATAGCTTTCATTTTCTCAAGACCTTGGAGCGCGGCCGCTTTAGGGCTGGCGACGAGCCCCGCATTATTGGCAGAGGCGAGGTTACCATCGGACAAGCCACCATAATTATGGGTCGGGCCGATCAATCCGTCAAAATTAGCTTCACGGGCAATCACGTAAGCCCCTTCATTGGTAGAGGTTCAGGTTTATCAGCAACTTGGCTCGCCATCGGCCACGCACAAAAATCAGCCGCATAATAAGCCCCCGGATTATGGTTGCCTGATGCCCCCGGCCCACCAAAAGGTAGAAAGCTTGCCGCCCCAGTCGTTGGGCGGTTAAAATTTACAACCCCCGCTCGAATACGTAGCCTAAAATCATCCCATAATTTAGGTTCATCCGAAATAAGGCCTGCCGCTAATCCAAATTTGGTATTATTGGCTTCAGTAATGGCTGCGTCCCAGTCTTTAACCCGTGTAACCAAAAGAATCGGCCCGAAAATTTCTTTATCTTCCACGTCCATATCCGTAACATCATAAAGTCCAGGTGTGACAAAGGCAGGACCTTTTTCTGATATAGCGGATTGACGGATCGGCTTACCGCTGAGTTGGTTCGCGCTTTTGACGACAAAGGCAGCAATATCAGCGCTCACGAGTGGCCCCATACTCGCCTCTTGATCCCATGCCCCTAAACTCATCCGATCGATAAATCCGCCCACGGCTGCGATAATGGCTTGTCCTTGGGCATTGTCCGGAACGATTAAACGACGGGCGCAGGTACAGCGCTGCCCTGTTGTTATATAGGCTGATTGCGCAATAATACTGGCGGCTGCTCCGGCGTCTTTAATGTCCCATACGATAAGTGGATTATTCCCGCCCATTTCCAACGCCAAGACAATCTCTGGTCTCCCGCCAAATTTCTTATGAATAAATGCGCCCGTTCCCGCAGAGCCCGTAAAGAGCACGCCGTCAAGCTCCGGATTATCCAGCACTGCCCCGCCCACGTCTCGGCCGCCCTGCACGAGATTGATGACCCCTTTGGGAAAGCCTGCTTCGGCATAAAGCTTAATTAAAGCTTCACCCACGGCTGGCGTCTGTTCACTGGGTTTAAACACAACCGTATTACCCGCAATCAGAGCTGGAAGGATTTGGCCATTAGGTAAATGGGCTGGAAAATTATAAGGTCCAAGCACTGCCATAATACCGTGGGCCCGATGTTGTAGCGCTGCATGACCAAAGGCAGTATCTTTAATGAGACCACCTGTACGGTCCTCATAGGCCGCCAGAGAAATATCCACCTTAGCGGAAAGCGCGCCGCCCTCACCTAGAGCGTCCCATAATTGTTTACCAGTCTCTTTGGCGATTAGTTCGCCCATGGACTCTTTGACGGTAAGCGCAAGGCCTTTATAGCGTTTTACTATCGTCATACGATCCGTAAGAGTTGTACGGGACCAGCCATCAAAGGCCTCTCTTGCTGCTTTAAAAGCCCTGGCAACATCGGCGCGGCTTGCCGCCTGGCCTGACCAAATTTGACTTCCATCGGATGGGTTAATTGATCTAAAGTCTTCCCCACTGCCCTCGGCCCAATCACCATTGATATAAAGGGATTTAGTCATCGTTTAATCCATATGCGGGGCTTATCATCAGGTAAAAGGTCCAAAGCCTTCACAACGCCATCATGGATTTCAACGATTGTCCCGTCGAAGTAAATTTTTGTCAAGACGCATCTGAAATCATTCAGCTTATCATTGCTAATCAATGCTGTTATTACTGCGTCTTCAGTTGAAGATGTTGATCTAAATTCAAAAAGCCGACTATCGCGAATTGTCCGAAGGTCAGATAAAGGCGCACTAAAGCTTGGCCCCGCATCAAATATATCAATAACACCACTATAACGGAACCCTTCTGCCTCCAAATACCGTCTTGCCCCGGCTCCGTCTTTGTGTGTTTGTCCAATAACCTCTCTCGCCTCATCCGGCAGTAAGTCTACATAAATAGGGTGCTTTGGCATCAAATCGAGAATGAATTGATTATCTTTCTCCGCTGAAATTTTGTCGGCTGCATTAAAATCCATACGAAAAAATTTACGCCCCAGCCCATCCCAAAATGGAGATGCGCCCGTATCACTCACTTGACCTCGCAGCTCAGAAATAACTTGTTCACCAAATCGGTTTGGCGCTGAAGCCATCAGCATATAACGCGCCTGCGAAATTAAACGTCCAGCATTAGCACCGCGACACTCTTCTTTTACAAATAACGTTCCAACTTCGGAGGCACCGGCATATTCATTGACCAAAACCAAAACCCGCATATCAAAGCGTGAATGTGTGACCTCTGATTTCTGCGCAACATTTAAAATACGAAAGTTGAAAAACGGATCTCGAACACCAATCTGGGCCTTAACTGCGCTCATACCTACAACATCATTATTTGAGCTATCTTCCAATATTAAAAGATAAACATGGTCCGGGCTTATCTCGTCGGGCCCAGCAAAGCTTTTGACTGATTTTGACAGTCTCTTTTTCAAGGCTTCACGTCCAACAGCTAAGGACGTAAAACCCGCACCTGCGAGTTCTGCCAAGTCGCAAATACTGTCAATATCTTTGGAAATTGCGGGACGAACGACAAGCATTAGAGGCGCATAGCCATTTTTTTAGCAGCAATAGCATCAAACTCACCGCTGGCAAATTTCATAAGAATAACTGCCGATAAGCGGGCGCGCTCGACTAAACTCGAAATTTTCATATATTCTCTATCCGAATGAATATCGCCGCCTCGTACGCCCAATGTATCAACATTAGGACAGCCAGAAGCCCAAAGATTATTACCTTCACAAACGCCCCCGCTTGAGGTCCATTTGATCTCTTGTCCCAACAGACCTCCAGCTTGTTTTACCCAATCAAAAACTTGGGCATTGGCCGGCGACATAGGTTTAGGAGGGCGCGTGAACCCACCGTGAAGATGGGCATGTATACCGTTTTTTACATTTAGATTCCCAATCAATCGGTTGAGTTCAGCTTCAATCCAAGGCACATCTTCTGTTTCTTTCATACGGATATTAAAGCGCCCAATCGCAAGCTCTGGAACAATGTTGCTGGCCCCACCGCCATCAACTTTAGCAATGTTAAACGTAACGCCGTCTCGCTGTCCGTTAAGGGCTTCAATTCCGCCAATAAATTCAGCCATAGCAGCGATAGCGTTACGGCCCAAATGATGCTCACGGCCTGCATGGGCCGCTTTTCCTCGGATGATTAGAGAAAAATTGCCACTTCCCTTTCTGGCTCCCGCCATCGACCCGTCAGCTAAAGCAGGCTCATAAGTTAGTCCAACATGAGACTGTTTACCAAGCTCAGCCAGTAGCGTCGCTGAGCCGGGCGAGCCTATTTCTTCATCTGGACTGATCAAAATATTGTAGCCGACGGTTTTTGCATTATCAGTACACTCAAAAGCCTCCAGCGCTGTAAGCATGACCATTAGACCTGCTTTCATGTCGGCCGTACCCGGACCATTAATCGTGTCACCATCAACCCTGACGGGTTTCTGGAAATGGAAGTCTGCTGGAAAAACAGTATCATAATGTCCTGTCAATACCAATTGGACTGGAGCTTCGGGTCTTACTGTGACCTTTAACGCAGGCGCATATTCTACTTTTTTGATTTCCCCTGATATGCTGACATATTGACCCTCAGCTAATGCGATATCAGTCACATCTCCTGGAAGAGCCGAGAACCGGTCAGCTAAAAGAACACGCATAGCGTCAAGCCCTCTACGATTGTGAGATCCTGAATTTTGCTTGGACCAACGCTCTACTGTTGAAAGCCTCTCTTGATGATCATCATCGATCTTATCAATGAGTGACAGCTCAGATGATGTCAGGCTGATCTGTGTCACGAGGACCCCCTTAATACGTAAGACATCACTAGCAGGCTTAAACGAGAAATAAAATTCCAAAAGCATGGTCTTTAAAGGCATAAAAAAACGGAGCCCAAGGGCTCCGCATCTATTAGATATAATTTAAAGACTATTCGCAACCGTAGAAGTAGTTCCCACATGTTTTCATGAAGTGAACAACAGTTCCATTAGCTGACTGAATACGGAACGCTTGACGATCACGGTCATTACTCGGCAAAATTGAGTAATTATAGTGATGTTGCTTACCAAGACCGAGAAGACCAGCTGTTCCAACAGGAAGAGTTTCTTCAGAGAACATATAGCTTTGCGCATCCGCAAATCCATTTGAATAGCCCATGGATTTAAACAAGTAATTCAAATAAGCCTTATCGCCAGCATCGCTATTATAGCGGGTTTGAAGCTTCTGGTAGAATTGATCCGCAGATAAGCCATGTGAATCGCCAAATTCAGGCAATGTTCCTAGACGGCTAAGTTGTTTGGGCGTCGCCGACGTATTGACATTGAAAATTCCTACGTTGGAAGACCCACAAACATTCAAATTTGTTCTCTGAACAATAGGTTGTTGGACGACTTGTGGACGGGTAACCTGACGTGTGACGGTTTGTCTTTTACATCCATTGATGTCGGTAACGACTTC
>CAZNWH010000126.1:0-5577 GCA_964576765.1 uncultured Hellea sp. | reverse complement strand
AGACGCTTAGCGAATTTTTTAAGCTTTAGCTCGGAACCCGTTTCCGTCATATCGAAACGTGTGCGTTCAACCTCGGCTTCAAGGTCAAGGTTCATGAGCATTTCACGTATAGCTTCCGCGCCAATACCGGCGGTAAAGCTATCTTCGCCAAATTCAGCTTGGGCGTCGAGATATTCTTCTTCGGACAATATCTGACGCTCGGCCAAAGAAGTTAGACCCGGCTCAGTCACGATATAACTTTCGAAATAAAGCACACGCTCAACTTCTTTGAGAGTCATATTCAGCATCGTTGAGATACGCGATGGCAGGGATTTGAGGAACCAAATATGGGCGACAGGCGCAGCCAATTCAATATGGCCCATGCGTTCACGGCGCACGCGGGTAACCGTGACTTCAACGCCGCATTTTTCACACACAACGCCTTTATATTTCATGCGCTTATATTTCCCGCACAGACATTCGTAATCTTTGACAGGGCCAAAGATACGGGCGCAGAACAGGCCGTCTTTTTCCGGCTTGAAGGTCCGGTAATTAATGGTTTCCGGCTTACGGATTTCACCAAATGACCAACTCATAATTTTCTCAGGACTAGCCAGAGAAATACGGATGCGGTCAAAGGTAGGACCTTCTTGCGCGGGATTGAAAATGTTCATGACCTCTTGGTTCATAACTTTTTCCTTTATTTTGACTTCGGAGCGTCCTCCTCAGTCGTGAAAATTCTTCTGCACTCTAGGGCCAATAAACAGCCCTGTTTAATTTTACCCGTTCGTCAGTTCAACGTTCAGACCGAGTGATCTGATCTCTTTGACTAGCACGTTAAAGCTCTCAGGAATACCGGCCTCAAACCCGTCATCACCGCGAACAATAGATTCGTAAACTTTGGTTCGGCCCGCAACGTCATCTGACTTAACGGTCAGCATTTCCTGCAAGGTGTAAGCCGCGCCATAAGCTTCAAGCGCCCAGACTTCCATTTCCCCGAAGCGCTGACCCCCAAATTGGGCTTTACCGCCCAGAGGTTGCTGCGTGACGAGAGAGTATGGCCCAATTGAGCGGGCATGGATTTTATCATCCACCAAGTGATGAAGCTTGAGAAGATATTTATAACCAACAGTCACAGGACGAATAAACTTCTCGCCTGTCCGTCCATCATGGAGCACCATTTGGCCTGAACTATGAAGTCCCGCTTTTTCTAGCATTTTAACAATATCCGGCTCGCGCGCCCCGTCAAAGACAGGCGTGGCTATCGGAACGCCGCGTGTGACGTTTCCAGCCAGTTCCAGTATTTCATCGTTCTTGCGCGGTAGTGTTTCCTCTTCGCCATAAACGTGCTGTATGGTGTCGCGAAGGGCCGACATATCATTTTCGGCGCGGTAGTTTTCCAGCGCATCATCAATAAGCTTTCCGACGCCAGCACAAGCCCAGCCCAAATGGGTCTCTAAAATCTGACCAACATTCATTCGCGAAGGAACCCCCAGCGGATTGAGCACGATATCAACGGCTTGGCCTGTTTCAAGGAAGGGCATGTCTTCGACAGGGTTGATCTTGGAGATAACCCCTTTATTGCCATGACGTCCCGCCATTTTATCACCGGGCTGTAACTTACGTTTCACCGCAACAAAAACTTTAACCATTTTCATAACGCCCGGCGGTAATTCGTCGCCGCGCTGGAGTTTGTCAACTTTGTCTTCAAAACGCGCGTCAAGACGGGCTTTAGAAGTATCATATTGCTCTTTGAGCGCTTCAAGTTCGCCAATCGCTTTTTCATCATCCAGACCAATGCGCCACCAATCAGAACGCGGAATATCTTCCAAATTCTCTTCCGTGACGGGGCCTTTCTTGAAACCGCGCGGACCAGAGACAGCCGTCTTGCCCATCAGCGTTTTTTTGACCGAGTCATAAACCGAGTGTTCAAGAATTGATAATTCATCATCACGGTCTTTACCAAGGAACTCAATCTCTTCACGTTCGATCTGCATTGCCCGCTCATCTTTATCCACGCCATGGCGGTTAAAGACTCGCACTTCCACAACTGTTCCCGAGGCTCCAGGAGGTAGCTTAAGCGAAGTATCACGAACATCAGAGGCTTTCTCACCAAAGATCGCGCGAAGAAGTTTTTCTTCCGGCGTCATCGGGCTCTCGCCTTTCGGTGTGACTTTGCCTACAAGGATATCGCTGGCATGGACTTCAGCGCCAACGGCAACAATACCAGCTTCGTCCAAGTTACGCAGGCTCTCTTCACCAACATTTGGAATGTCACGGGTGATTTCTTCAGGCCCAAGCTTTGTATCGCGGGCCATGATAGAGAACTCTTCGATGTGCAATGATGTATAAACATCATCGCGCACAATACGCTCCGAGATCAAAATCGAGTCTTCGAAGTTAAATCCGTTCCAAGGCATAAAGGCCACAAGAACGTTTTTACCCAGCGCCAATTCACCCAAATCGGTGGACGGGCCATCGGCAATAATATCGCCTTCTTGAACAATATCGCCAACTTTAACCAAAGGACGTTGGTTAATACAGGTCGATTGGTTGGAGCGCTGGAATTTGAGAAGGTTGTAAATATCAACGCCAGACTTGGACAAGTCTGTTTCTTTTATCGCGCGCACAACAATACGTTTGGCGTCAACCTGCTCGACGATCCCTTCGCGCTTGGCGGCTACTGTCGCGCCCGAGTCGAGCGCCACAACAGATTCCATACCTGTTCCGACCAAAGGCGCTTCCGCCTTTAAGAGCGGCACGGCTTGGCGCATCATGTTAGATCCCATAAGAGCGCGGTTCGCGTCATCATTTTCAAGGAAGGGAATAAGCGCGGCGGCAACAGAGACAAGCTGTTTGGGAGAAACATCAATGAAATCGACATCTTCTTTGGCCACTAAGGTCACATCACCATTAACTCGGCACGTGATGAAATCATTGGCCAATTCACCTTTGTCAGAAATCTCGGCATTAGCCTGCGCGATTGAATAACGCGCCTCTTCCATTGCCGAGATGTAAACAACTTCGGATGTTAGCTTACCCTTAGTAATTTTACGGTACGGGCTTTCGATAAAGCCATATTTATTCACCCGCGCATGTGTGGCAAGTGAGTTAATCAAACCAATGTTTGGCCCTTCCGGTGTTTCAATCGGACAGATACGACCATAATGAGTTGGATGGACGTCTCGAACTTCAAAGCCAGCCCGTTCGCGAGTTAAGCCGCCTGGCCCAAGAGCTGAGAGACGGCGCTTATGCGTAATCTCTGAGAGTGGGTTGGTTTGGTCCATAAATTGTGAGAGCTGCGAAGACCCAAAGAATTCACGCACAACAGCGGCTGCCGGTTTAGCGTTAATCAGATCATGCGGCATAACGGTTTCGATATCGACAGACTGCATGCGCTCTTTAATCGCGCGCTCCATACGTAGTAAGCCAATGCGGTATTGGTTCTGCATAAGCTCACCTACAGAGCGAACACGGCGATTGCCAAGGTTATCAATATCATCAACTTGACCAATACCGTCTTTAAGCTTCACAAGCGTATCAACAACCGCCAACATGTCTTCGGGACGAAGTACGCGCGCATCATCGGGGCAATCAAGCTCCATGCGCAAATTCATTTTCACGCGGCCAACAGCGGAGAGGTCATAACGCTCTTTATCGAAGAAGAGTGACGTGAAGAGATCTTCCGCAGCTTCTGCTGTAGGCGGTTCGCCCGGACGCATAACACGGTAAATATCAACTAATGCACCTGCCCGGGATTCGTTCTTATCTGCAGCAAGCGTATTTCTAATATAAGGCCCGACATTAACGAAATCGATATTCAGAACAGCAATTTCAGTAATACCCGCCTCGATGATGAGCTCCATGCTTTCCTCGGAAAGCTCGTCACCCGCCTCGGCATAAATCTGACCCGTAGATGTATTGACAATGTCTTCCGCCGCAAAACGCTCAGACATTTCTTCATTTGAAATGAGAATATTTTTCACACCGTCATCAGCCAACTTTTTGGCGCCGCGTGTTGTCAGTTTACGGCCAGCTGGAGCGACAACTTCGCCTGTTTTAGCATCAACCAAGTCCCTGAGTAATTTCGCACCTCGATATTCTGCAGCTTTAAATGGACGTGTCCAACCATCATTTTTCTTATCTCGCTTAAAAGCCACCTGCTCATAATATTCAGCCAGAATATCTTCTTTGGACATACCCTTGATCGCAAATTGATGCGTCTGAGCCACTTCCAAAACCAAACTCTTTTTCTCTGCTAATAATGTTAAGAGACGTCCTTCTTTGACATGCACGATCGCCTGCTCCAAGTCATCTTTGCGGTCACCTGATGCACTCTTAAGTTCCAGCTCAAGCAGTTCAACCATATTGGCGCTATCTTGCTTGGATGGCAAAGCATAAAGTACTGACGTTGCAGGCAATTTCCGGCGGCGGTCAATACGGGCATAAAGGATATCTTTGGCATCAAATTCGAAATCGAGCCATGATCCACGATATGGAATAATACGAGACGAAAAGAGGAATTTACCAGAACTATGCCCCTTACCCTTATCGTGATCGAAGAACACGCCGGGAGAGCGGTGCATTTGAGAGACGATAACACGTTCTGTTCCATTGACTATAAATGTGCCTTTTTCCGTCATCAACGGAATGTCGCCCATATAAACATCTTGCTCTTTAATATCTTTGACTGACCGCGCGCCCGTATCATCATCAACATCAAAGACAACCAAACGCATTTTAACTTTCAACGGCGCTGCGTAAGTAATATCGCGCTGCTGACATTCTTCTTCGTCAAATTTTGGTGGTTCAAAAATGAAAGATACATATTCCAATATGGCCCGATCAGAGAAATCCCTAACAGGAAAAACGGAATGAAAAACACCGTTCATACCTTCATCACGTCCGCGATCAACATGCGGAATACTCTTTTGCAAAAATTGATTATAGGAGCTTTTTTGGACTTCGATCAGATTGGGCATGCGAACCACTTCGGGGATTCGGCCAAAGCTTTTACGAATACGTTTTTTACCAGTGAAAGTCAGCGACATCTGTGACACCTTCCAAGTTTAGTCTTTGGGCTGCAGTCCCGCTGACCTTAAAATTCTGTGGGTCTTTCTGGCAGACCCTGACCTATTTACCTTTTAACCTCAGGCGAGAGAGGACGCCGAATGGGACTCATTCCCATTCGGCAAAGACTTTAGAGACTACTTAAGTTCGACAGTGGCACCAGCCGCTTCGAGTTTCTCTTTTATCTCATTGGCTTCTGCCTCAGGCACGCCTTCTTTGACGGCTTTAGGGGCAGATTCAACAAGCTCTTTGGCTTCTTTCAGGCCTAGACCTGTGATGCCGCGGACTTCTTTGATGACAGAAATTTTATTTCCACCAAATGATGTCATAACAACATCGAAATCAGTCTTAGCTTCGGCAGCACCGCCACCATCGCCACCAGCAGCAGGCGCAACAGCGACAGCTGCAGCGGCTTTGATGCCGTTTTCTTCGAGAATGTCGTTAAGTTCTTTTGCTTCGAGGATGGTTAAGCCCATCAGCTCATCAGCTAGCTTTTTTACATCAGCCATTTTAGTTTCCTTTAGTTAC
>CAZNWH010000125.1:0-5778 GCA_964576765.1 uncultured Hellea sp. | reverse complement strand
TTTTAAGCTCGACAATGACGGGTTCGATGTCGCTCTTTGATCGCGGCACCGCGACCAAATCTGCGGCGCCAACTTCTCCCTTCACCTCATATCCAAGGGCCGTAAAATAGGCCTTTACGGGGTCATAAAGCTGGGTCTCTTTTAAAGGCGTAGCTATAATATCTCTCTAATAGTCAGCGCCGACGGCATGGAGGAAAGCCCCGTTTTTGCGCAGCCATGTTTTAGCTTTTTTAACATCATTATTAATCGAGTCACACACAGCCCAAAAATCAGCGCTGTGATTATCTTCAACCATATGCGCGCATTCATGGGCCGCGACATAATCAAGTACAAATGGCGGGGCAGATATGAGCCTCCAACTATAAGAAATATGGCCCTCGCCCTTACGGGTGATACAAGAACCCCAGCGCGAGGATGTATCGCGCACGGAAATCTTGCCTATCCGTTTGCCGAGTTTGTCCGCATAGAAATGCGATGCTGCGGTAAGTTCTTCACGCGCTTCGCGGATAAGAAGTCGCCTAACACGTCCGGGAAAGCTCTCACGATCAGGGGACGGTACATTAATCACCCGCCTCTCATGATTGATTTTTGGTCGCCCGCGACCCGGCGGAGAGACAAGTTCATATATTTCTCCGCGTATTAATATATGCCCGCCCGGCGCAAAGGGTTGGGGCGGGGGCAAACCTTCAAGCTGAACATCAATCCAGTCGCGTTGCTGGGCTGCAAATTTACGAGCTTTAGGCAGAGCCCGCATGCCCGGCACAATAACGGAAACCTCACGGTCTGCTGTGTTCACTTTAAGCGATATCCGCCGCGCCCGGTTTGACAGACGGTATATGATACGCGGATCTTGTTCATCGCGAAATGGGAATAGCTCTTTGGCCGAGCTATCTGCTGTGCTAGGTCTCTTGGCAAAATTGGATAGGAAACCACCCATGTTTGTTAATCGCTCTTCCGTTTTACGGTCTATTTCGACCGCACTGATTCTCTCTACGCCTCTTATGGTGGGGGCCTGTTCGCCAAAGAACAAGGGGCCATCTGCGGAAAAATCCACTACATTGGCAGATTTGAGTCTTAAATCACCTGAGCAAAAAGCTTTTGCTCATTATTTTGATGTCCCCAAACGCAGCGTCAGCGAAAGTGAAGCCAAAGAAGCTTTAGCACAGCTTAGTTTGCTGGAGTCCTCCGAAGATAATTTGAGTTGGGACAAATCATCCGGCAAAGCGGGAAGTTATATCTATTCTGGTCTGGCCGCCAAGAGTGATGATGGCACGCTGTCGATTGAGCGCGCCGAGCTATTTGGCGTGCATATGGAAGGCAAAACCGCAACCTTTGACCGCGCAGATTTTTCGGGCATAAAAATATATGATGAAAAAGATGACCTAACGATATCTTTTGCCAATATGCGCATGGCAAAACCAACGCCGGCTATGGCCAAATCCATTATTCAGTCACTGTCCGATTTCAATGACATAGAGGATTTAGGACTTGAAAACCCCGAAGGCGGCATGGGGTTTGGGGCCCTCGCTGTATCTGATATGAAGATAAGCTCTCCTGAACTTAATGGCGGAGTAAACGCAGTTATGTGGGGCGAAAATCAAGAAACAGGTCTTGCCGACATATTGATCGATGATATTGGAATCAACTTTGAGAGCAAACAAGGGGAAACTGGCGAATTAAAACTTGGCGAATTTTCGGCCGTTGGATTAAGGTCAAGCTTGCTCAAAGGGGCCGGAGTAAATTCCAGTATGGTCGGAAAATTCGGGTCTATGGGGAAGAATTTCGATCAAGTTAAACTTGAGAACTTAAACTTTGATAGCGCGGCTATAGCCATCAACACCAAAGGTTTTGCCGGTAAGGCTAGCGAAAAAAATGGCGTGACAACAATTAAGCAAGCTAGTCAGCCTCTGACTCTTACATTCAAGGACGCGCCAAAATCACGCGAATTTGCACAAGCTTACGCGATGGTTAAAGAGTTGGGGTTTGACGAATTAGTCTTTCAATCTAGCCAAACCCAGATCATCGACAGCAATACTGACACTGTGACCGTCAAAGATGGTATTGTGACGATGAAGGACGGGTTCAACCTAGATTATAACTATTCTGCCTCTGGGGTAAGTGAACTTGCAAACCGTCTTCAATCAACAAATGGGCAAGGTGATATTAATGCTGCCATGGCTGCAATGACGCTCAATGGTTTACAGCTCCGCCTTGAAGATAAATCCATTATAGACCGGGGCCTAAAACTCGCCGCGCAAATGCAAGGCACCTCGCCGGATACAATTAAGCAACAGATCAAGATCGCCTCAGCAGGAGCCTCTCTGTTTTCCGGCGCGGGACTACAAGCCGCGCTTATGGGAGAGATGGGAACCGCTGTCAGTGAATTTTTCGAAAAAGGAGGAACGCTTTCGCTTGTTGTTGACCCAGCCGAGCCTATAGCCATGTCCCAGCTCGCCAATCTTAAAGATAGCGACATCACAATCAAGGAATTAGGCTTTACGGCCAAGGTTGAATAAAACTAATCCCCGTAAGGCCGCAGGTGATATCACACCCAAAAAAGCCCCTGTTACAAGGCTTTTCCAATTCATCGTTTAATTTATGGGCTCGTCTTCAGACCGGCGCATCATTTCCTGACGGAACATGCCGGCGAAATCCGGTGGCTCTAGCATGATCGGCGGATAGCCGCCATTTTGAGTCATCTCGGCCATAATTTGACGCGCAAAGGGGAAAAGCAGCCGCGGACATTCAATCATAATCAAAGGCTGGATTTCATCACCATTCACACCTTGAAAGGCGAAAAGCCCCGCATATTCAAGCTCGGCAATAAAGGCCACCTGATCTCCACGCCGCGCATCAGCTTTGAGGAATAATGTGACTTCGACATTATCGCCTTCCAGCATTTGACGGCCAATTTCGATACCGATATTGATTTGCGGCGCCTCTAGGCCCGAGCGAAGGCTATCCGGCGCGTTCGGATTTTCAAAACTAGCATCTTTGGTATATTGCGCCAAAACACTAAGCATCGGACCTGTTTGCGCAGCTTGAGCTTGGGCCGCTTCGTGGGCCTCGGCTTCAGCTTTGGCCGCCGCAGCCTCAGCCGCGGCTTTTTCTTTTTTAGTTGGCTTTTTAGCCATAATGTCGGTCTCCCGTAAAATTCTGTTAAAGATATCACGTTATGGAATCTTTGAGCGCGAGCTATCATAGTGAATAGAGCCAAGCAATTGCTTATTGCGAGAACCCTCTATACGTCCTATCTGCAATAGATGGCTATGATGTCGTAAATATCAAGGCCGAAGCAGAAACGGATAATCATTCATGTATGAAGTCATACTTTACGCCGCAATAGCGACCATTGTCTGCGTTATGCTCTATACGGTTCTTGGAAAATCCGTTGGTCAAGGGCCAGAGTCTGGAATCGATATTACAAAGGGACTTTCAAAATCCGGGGCTGCAATTGTCCCGCCGGTTGATGAAAATACATCTAAAACGGGTTTGGACGCGATTGCCCAAGCCGATCCTGATTTTTCGCCAGCTTATTTTATTGATGGCGCGAAAGCCGCCTATTCCATGATCCTTGAAGCTTTTGCAGCAGGCGATCGTGATCAACTAGAAACTCTACTCAGTGATGATGTTTATAAGGTTTACGCCGAAGCCATTGATACGCGTGAGGCCGATAACCTTACTCAAGTGACTGATCTAGGCCGTCTACGACGCGCGGCCATAAAAGATAGTCATTTGGAGGGTAAGTTGGCTCGAATTTCTGTGCTCTATGAAGCCGAACTCACCTCTGCCTTATTAAATGCAGAGGGTGAAGTGATTCAAGGTGATCCTGATATCCTTTCTTCTGTGTCAGAAGTCTGGACTTTTGAACGTAATCTGAAGTCCTCTGATATCAATTGGCGGCTATCCGATGTTGCACCCAGCGAAGGGGATGAACTGGAAGCTGATCCAACACCTGACACATCAAAGTCCTAATCCATGTTGCGCCTGCTTGCCTATATTAGCCTGACTCTGAGTCTTGCCCTGTTTTTCGGGGGATGCACAACCATCCCCACGCCCACTCAACCTTCCCCCCCTGTCGCGCAAACAGAAACTTCTCCTGATAAAAACCCCTCTTTAGAGACCACTGCGACAGATAATACTATTATCGTTGCACAACCTCTTCCTAAACCTCCAGTCATTATAGAAATTTTCGCACCTCCAGCCCCACCGCCAGAGCCGCCGGTCATTGAAATTTTTGAACAGCCTAAATGGTATAATACGCTCGCCCATTGGCAAGTCGCTGATGTGCAACCTGCCCTGACATCGTTCATACGCAGCTGCGCGAGCTTTACCAAAGCTGACCCTTTGGCCGCGCTTAATCCGAATCTGCCTGAATATGGACGTTATGATGACTGGCAGCCCGCTTGTGATGAAGCGCTTTTTGTGGGCGCCGGCGCATATGCGGCGCGGCGGTTCTTTGAAGAGCAATTTGAACCGACCTCTATTAGTACCCCTGAGGGTGAAAGCGGCTTGCTGACTGGATATTACGAGCCGGAAATCTCAGTGCGCAAAATCCCTGACAGTGTCTATTCCGAACCTATTCTGGCCAAACCAGACAATGAAGCCACGCGAACATTACCTCGCGCGCAGATCAATGCCCGTTCCTCCCGGATCATCGCTTATGGTAAACCCATTGAGGTTTTCTTCATGCAGGTCCAAGGCTCTGGCCGAATGAAATATGCTGACGGCACCTCCATTCGCGCGGCCTATGCCGGCAATAATGGATTTAAATATAAATCGATCGGCAAGGTTCTCGTTGATCGCGGCGAGATGACCCTGCAGCAAGCCTCAAAGCAATCCATTAGTGACTGGATGGAGCGCTCTGGCCCGGAGGCGACGCGCGAGCTTATGAATGAAAACCCGCGCTATATTTTCTTTACCGAACAAGCCATTGCCCGGGGTGAAGGCCCGCGCGGCGCGATGCGGGTGCCGCTCACCGATATGGGGTCGCTCGCTGTTGACCAGCGTTATCACCCTTATGGAACGCTCGCTTGGCTGGAAACAACGCTGCCGCAATATGGCGGGGATTATCGCGGACGGGAAACAGGCGTTTTAGTCAGCGTTCAAGATACAGGCAACGCTATACGAGGTCCGCTACGGGGCGACCTCTTTTTTGGTTCAGGCGATGAGGCCGGAGATAAAGCTGGTGTGATGAAACACCCTGTCAAATGGACAATCCTTGTACCCAAAGCGCTGGCCGCCAGACTGCGCAAAATCTCGTAAATTCATGTCGGGCCGCAAATTACAGCCTGAGGAAAAACAGATTTGGGGCAAGGTCGCCAAAACCGTTGCACCAAGGCGGGCCTTTAAGGGGCCTAAATCGGCTAAACCTCTTCCGCCAAAGGGACCGACAACTCAAGATTTTGCCAATATGCTCCGTCTCCCACCGCTGGAAAAATCCAGCCAGCGCGGCCTGCCGCAATCTCTTGATGTTAATCAGGATAAAAAAGTGCGCCGCGGACGTGTGCATATCGATGCTAAGATCGACCTGCATGATATGACACAAGTCATGGCGCGCCCCGCTCTACACCGCGCGATTATGCGCGCGTCTAATCGCGGTCATAAATGTATCCTTGTCGTGACGGGAAAAGGGCTGCGCGGTGAAGGTGTCCTGCGCCGTAATTTCACAAGTTGGATAGGAGAGCCCGAAATAAGACCGCTCATCGCCACCTACGCCCAAGCCCATATCAGGCACGGCGGCAGTGGGGCTTGGTATGTGTTTTTAAAGGGGTGAAC
>CAZNWH010000124.1:0-5844 GCA_964576765.1 uncultured Hellea sp. | reverse complement strand
GCAGGTGACTTCCCAATCTCGACATGGCGGTCCACCATCTCTTGAAAAGCCGCCTTGATAAACCGCCTTATTACGTTCAGAGAGCTGAGATGTTTATAGAGCCACGATGCCCCCGAAATCCTGACGTGCAAATCCGTTTGCGCGAGCATAATCTTATGGCTGAATCACACTATGATAGATAATTCCTCCCTAACCTCTCGTAGGCTTGCCGCATTTGCGGTTAAAGAGGTGATCGAAAACCGTACAGCTTTGGAGCAGGTCTTGGCAGGCCAGCCGGATTACCGCGCGCTGGACGGGCGTGACCGCGCTTTTGTTCGTTTGATTGCGGCGACGACCTTTCGCCGTATGGGACAGATAAATGCAGCCTTAAAGCCTTTCGTTAAAAAGAAACCGCCCAAGCTGGTCTATGCCGCGCTACAAACAGGAGCGGCGCAAATCCTCTTTTTAGGGACTCCGCCTCATGCAGCCGTCGGCGAAACTGTTGCCATGCTTAAATCACGGGGCAGCTCCAAAGGCTTTGCTAATATGGCCAATGCGGTGTTGCGCCGCGTGGCGGAGCAAGGCCCGTCCTTATCAGGGGCCTTACCGCCCAAAGCTAATATACCGGGGTGGATACGCGGAGGGTGGGAGCGTGACTTTGGCCGCCACGCCGGACGTAAGCTCGCCGCCCAGCTCATGCGCGACCCGGTGTTAGATGTGACGGTTAAATCCGACGCTCAAGGCTGGGCCGATATACTGGGCGGTGATGTGATTGGCCCCTTAACGGTGAGGCTGGATAAAATTGGCGATGTGACCGCCTTGGAAGGCTTTGAAGCGGGGGCTTGGTGGGCGCAGGATATTGCCGCAAGCTTGCCCGTCCAGATTCTAGGCGAAGTTTTAAACGATCTTAAGGGTAAGCGCGTGCTAGATCTTTGCGCCGCACCTGGCGGAAAATCCATGCAGCTCGCCGCTATGGGCGCTGATGTTACGCTGGTCGATAAATCGGAAGGTCGTTTGGTGCGTGTGAAAGAAAATTTAAAGAGAACACAGCTCTCTGCGGACATTATTTGTGCCGACGCGCTTGACTGGAACACCGATCTTGAGCCTTTTGATATCGTGTTGCTCGACGCGCCCTGTTCGGCCACGGGCACGTTTCGCCGTCACCCTGATGTACTTTATAACCGAACGCCTAAAGATGTCGCTAATTTGGTGCGTCTTCAGGATAAATTGCTGGCCAAAGCGGCGGAATTTGTGCGTCCGGGCGGTCATTTATTATATTGTACATGCTCGTTGCAAACCGAAGAGGGGGCGCCGCGGATCACTAAATTTATGCAGTCATTGCCAGATTTTCGCCTTATTCCGATTTTAGCTGCTAGTGGCGTGGATCTGCCTGAGGAGGCTTTTTCAGACGGATTTCTGCGATCTATTCCTTATTATCTGCAAGATAAAGGGGGAATGGATGGATTTTTTATCGCTCTGTTACAGCGTGAACTGCAAAAGTAAGGCAACGTTAACTTTGTTTTGCTCTAAGTTTGTCAACGAGCAGAATGATGTTTCAATATGGGAGGCTCATAATGAGCACGAACACACTTTTACGCGGAAGCTTGATTGCCGCATTTGGTTTTGCGGGTCTTGCTATGACGGCGGAGGCACAATTACGCTATGGGAATGTTCATAACTATGAAAGCGGTCATTGCGGAAATGCCTGCGTACCAGGCGGAGCCGTTCAAACAAATGCGTCACGTTATGGCCAGGGCGTCCAGCAGCCCGCCTTTTCACAACGGCAGTTCTATTCACAGCCATCTTTTCCGGTATCGCCCGGCCCTGTTTATGTAGATTGTCGCGCGACAGGTACATGTACACCTCAGCCGACAACGGTTTATACACAGCCGGCTCAAACTTATATTCAGCCTGCGCAAACCACTTATACCGCGCCGGCTCAAACTTTTACGCAGTCTTTCCAGACAACAACACAGGCACCGGCCCAGTGTCCAGCAGGAACAACGCCGCAATCTGATGGTACCTGTTTGCAGGGCTCAAGCTTCTCAAGCTCAACCTTCTCAGCGCCTGCGAGTAGCTATGGGTCTTCATC
The DNA here is from genome assembly GCA_964576765.1 of uncultured Hellea sp. GTDB lineage: Bacteria > Pseudomonadota > Alphaproteobacteria > Caulobacterales > Maricaulaceae > Hellea. The sequence continues at coordinate 3,773 of CAZNWH010000124.1, read as the reverse complement.
TAGCTTTGGATCAACAAGCTCGCTTCCGGCTGAATGTCCAGCAGGGACAACGCCGCAATCAGATGGAACCTGCATGGAGTCAAGTTTCTCATCAACATCGAGCTTTGATAGCGGGTCTAGTTATGGCAGTGGTTCCAGTTATGATAGTGGTTCGAGCTTTAGCAGCAGTAGTTCTGCTAGCTATGGTAGCGGGTCAAGTTTTGGCGGCGTGGCGCCGACAAATTGTCCGGCGGGTACAATCGGGCAAGCAGACGGAACCTGTATGGAAAGTGGATCATCTTCCTTTACCAATGATTTTTCAGGCTCATCTATTGACCTCTATACGGGTGATGCAACGACAACGTCGTCACAGTCTTATGGCTATTCATCGGAAGGAAGCTACGGCTCATCAAACGACTATCTTCCGATTCGTAAGTAATTTGCCTAAAGTAATTTATGCGAAATAGTTTTAATAGCCCGCTCGGTTTTCCGCGGCGGGTTTTTTTATGGTCATGTAGATTTAATGGGCACTTCAAAATGGTGACTCTGCTTGCGCCACAGCAGGGGCGCTGATAATGGGATTATATGCCAGATAATATCCTTATATCCCCATCTATACTTTCTGCCGATTTTGCCGATTTGGGCGCAGAAGTGCGCGCTATCGATGCTGCGGGGGCGGATATGATTCATATCGACGTTATGGATGGTCACTATGTGCCTAACCTGACTATTGGGCCGATGGTGGTTAAAGCTCTTAAGCCGCATACGGAAAAGCCTTTTGACGTGCATTTGATGATCTCTCCGGCAGACCCTCTGATTGACGCATTCATCGACGCGGGGGCTGATATTGTCAGCGTTCATCCTGATGCCGGCCCACATTTACACAGAACGCTACAAGCTATTAAAGCGGGCGGCGCAAAAGCAGGGCTTGTCTTAAATCCGGGGACACATGCTGACATTGTTGATCCAGTCATTGATGAGCTTGATTTGATTTTGGTGATGAGTGTGAATCCCGGTTTTGGCGGACAAAGTTTTATTGCCTCGCAACTCGATAAGATTGCAATCCTTGCAGACAAGATCAAAAAAAGTGGGCGTGAGATCATTCTTGAAGTCGATGGCGGCGTTAATCCGATAACGTCGCAACAATGTATCGCAGCTGGTGCCACTGCGCTGGTCGCTGGAAGCGCCGTTTTTAAAGGCGCGGGAACTTATGCTGAAAATATTGAGGCTCTGCGCGGACCCGTCCCGGCGTCTCGTGTGGCATAAGGGACGGATTAAAAATGTCCCGCCGCATTCCGTTTACTAGTGTATTAAGGGCGGCATTTTTACATCATTATCGAAAACTGGCGGTTGATTTGGGCGGCCCGATGCGGGCGCTAACAGTAAAATCCGGTAAGCCGCTAATTTTCCATGATCATAAACCGTCTTTTAAAACGGGTGATAAAGCCAATATGGCGGCTTTGTTAAAAGGACATTTCATCTATGCAGGTCAGAGCATGGATGTCGGGACTCAGGGCGACCCATGGACGGTCGCCGTTCCGTCTCCGCGCTTTGCAAGCTGGTTGCATGGCTATAGTTGGCTGGCTGATATGGCGATATCGAATGACAAGGCGTCCCTCTTACGGGCGCGAGGGTTAATTGATAAATGGATATCGGTTTATGGAAAGTTCAACAGCTTTGCCTGGTCGCCGGATATTTTAGCAAACAGACTTTATCATTGGCTCATCCTGTGGTCCCCCATGCTCACTGGGGATAATATGTCTGAAACCGCCCAAAACAGGCGGCAATCTGTTTTGCAGCAATTAAAATATTTACGCCGTATCTATAAACGCACAACACCAGGCCTTTCCAGACTTAAAGCCGCGGCCGTTCTGGCTCTAGGGGGTATGCGGCTGAAAGATAAATCAGACCGGTTTTTAAGTCAGGGCTTAGATTGGCTGGATGATGAAATTCAAATTCAAATTCTACCTGATGGCGGCCATATTTCGCGAAGCCCAGAGCAAAGCTTACAGGCTTTGGAAATTTTAATGTCACTTGATAGCCTGCTCCATGCACGCGGTGTTGAAGGCTCCAAAGCGATGAGCCGCGCTATTGACCGGCTGGCTTCGGTAATTGCGTTTTTTACAGGATCGGACGGAACGCTGGCAGGCTTTAATGGCGGCGGCGAAACACGCCCAGCCCGCATTAAAACCATTCTTAAAACGGCTCAGAAACTCCGAAAATCCGGCCCGATAAAAGCTTTTGGCTATTGTCCGCATTCTGGCTTTCAGCGGATTGAACAAGAGGGAACTGTTCTGATTGTTGATGCCGGAGCCACGCCGTCTCGTCCCTATGATTTGAATGCCCATCTTGCGCCTCTGGCTTTTGAGCTTTCGACCAAGCTTGGCCGCCTAGTTGTCAATTGCGGGTGGTCAGACCAGCAATCTCAATCCTTTCGCCGCGCGGTGCGTTCCACGGCGGCTCATAGCACGCTTACCCTTAATGATACATCAGCCGGACAGTTGGTTAAAGACGGCTCGCTCTCACGTTATGTGGGCGACGGCGTTGATATAGAAGCAGGCCCTGTTAGCGCGGCGCGTAAGGAACAAGTAGACGGGACTTGGCTTGAGGCGTCTCACGATGGGTACCGCGCCAGTACAGGCCTGTCCCATAGACGCAGATTTTATATGTCCACAGAAGGGAATGATATTCGCGGAGAAGATAGTCTTTACGTGCCACTCGGCGCCGCGCCTTTATCACGGGATGAGCTGCCCTTTGCTATTCGGTTTCACCTTCATCCGTCGGTTCGAGTCAGTCTTTCTCAAGATTTGCAGAGCGCACTTCTGATTCATAGGGGAAAAGCCGGATGGCGTTTTCGAACTGATGGCGGACCTTTGAAAATTGAGGACTCCGTCTATTTGGGAACGGGGGTAAAACCTGTTAAAACTCAGCAACTCGTAATTACCGGTCAGGCCTTTTGCGACAGTGATGGTAGTACAAAAAGTAATCGCGTACGCTGGTCTTTTAAAAAACTTGAATCGCGTCAATCTTAGCGTCCCTTAAATCCTAAGCAGTGGCTTGTTCGGTTAGGGCCCCCATGTTAGGTCGCGCCCATAATTTTAAGTGCCCGATTCTAAGAAATGGATTCGCCCCTATGCCTACGCCTAACCCAGACCTGCCGCCCTTTGATCCGTCTCGCCTCTCACCTGTCAAACGGGCTTTGATTTCGGTTTCGGATAAATCCCGCCTGATTGATCAAGCCACAGCTTTGCATGAGCGCGGCGTCAAATTGGTCTCGACGGGCGGTACGCATAAAGCGATTTCTGCCGCGGGTATTCCGGTCAAAGATGTAAGCGAGCTAACCAAATTTCCAGAGATGATGGATGGCCGCGTCAAAACATTGCACCCCATGGTTCACGGGGGATTATTGGGCGATCGTGATTTGGCCTCGCACAAAGACGCCATGCATAATCACGGTATTCTCTCAATCGATCTGTTAATCGTCAATCTCTACCCTTTCGAGCGGGCTGTCGCGGATGGTGGCTCTTATGAAATGTGCGTGGAAAATATTGATATTGGCGGCCCGGCTATGATCCGCGCCGCCGCAAAAAATCATGCCCATGTCGCGGTTTGTACAGACGCGCAAGATGTTGACGCTGTGCTGGCCGATATGGATGCCCATGATGGCCAGACAAGCGGCACATTACGTCAGAAACTGGCGGCGAAAACCTATGCGCGCTCGGCCGCCTATGATGCCTCAATTGCCAATTATTTCGCAGACCATATGGGCGATATGGCCCCGTCTTTTCGCGCGC